>NZ_JAGYFX010000001.1:0-326285 GCF_019946615.1 Pseudomonas sp. BF-R-01 | reverse complement strand
GTTCTGCAATGGGTGACGGTTCGGCCTGACCTGCCCAAGGACGAAAGTCGCCTTTCAGCGCCCGCTGGATCAGGCCCATCAGATAGGCTGCTGGCTTGCGAACTCCTCCGGCCGCACAGCGTGCCCCCCCTTCGTTGAGCACCGCCTGCCGATCCGCTGGTTTGAGCTTGTTCAGCGCCACGGCGACGGCCTGGCGCTCGCTTGGGCTCAGGTGCAGCGGCGTGGGCCAGTGCAGGTTATCCACCGCTGGGGTCGCGCGCGGTACTGTACAAATACTTTCTTTTAATACAGTACAGGCGGCGTTCGGATTCCGAACGGTGCCGGAAACATTGGCGTTCAGGCCGGGTTCGGAATCCGAACGAGGTTCCACACGATTCCGAACGTGGTGATCACCACCCAGTTCGGAATCGTGTAACGCTTCATCAGTTGCCTGATCCAATCCTTGCTGCGTCCAGTGTTCGCCCCAACTGTCGAGCCGCGTCGGTAGTCGACCCTGATCGAGATCCGTATCTTGGCGGACTTCTTCCAAAATGTGCTGGGCGACAATACGCAAAGCCTTGGTGTTATGGCTGAGGCAATATCCGACCAGCTCCAGGTAATCCTGATCCAGTTCCATGGCTTCGGCGGGGGTTAACGGCTCATCGTGCAGGACGTATAGAGAGCCTTGTAGGCGCCCGCTGAGCTGATCGCGTCCGCGACTCACCAAGCTGAGCCAGCGCGTCAGCCTTAGCATCGTCAAGACGCGAGCAATGGTTTCACGGGAGGCTAGCGCACCATAGGGCACGCTCGAAAGGTAAGGCTGCAAATCCTCATAGCGCGGCGTCACCACACCCTGACCTTGCAGCATGAGTCGAAACACCTGCCAGGCATTCCGTTCCAATGGCGTCAGCCGGTTATCCAACAGCAGGCGACGCGGCACGACTTCGTGTGATTGGCCACTGAACAGAAAGCCAGCCTGCAGAGCCTGGTTAGAGGGTGGTTCAGTGTTAGGGCGTGCGGGCCAGCACTCACTCAGCTGCTGGGTGCATTGCTGCAGGACACGCTGCCAGCGACTCGGAGGAGTGGTGTTCATGCTCCGTTGCTGTAATGGTCGATCTGCTGCCAAACGATGGTCAAGCTGATCTGTTGCTCTTCGGCCAGCATCATCATGGCGTCGAGCTGATCCTCGGTACCGTCTTGAGTACGTAGCTGGCACCATCGCTGCCAGAGCGCATGTTCCTGTGCTTCGCTCAAATGCTGAGGGCGGCCTTTACGGGTTTCGATCTTGAGCAGACGTCGGCGCAGGGCGGTTTCCGAATGCGCCAAGCCGAAGCACTGATACATGATGGTACTGCTGGCGCCGAGCTTGAGCGCTCGGTTGATCAAGCGCTCATTTTGCTCGTCGCGTTCGGCTTGCGCGATCAACCGATGCAGTACCGGCGAGTCAATCTTGACCTCAACCCAGGGTACGGTGGCATGGGCCAAGCGCGACAGGGTGGTGGGCGGTAAGGATTGCAACAGGTAGATGTCATCCTCCCCCAGGCCGAGCGCCTTGCAGCGTTGCAGATTACCCGAGCGCAGCTCATGCAGCACCTGAGTCAGCATGGCCTGGTTGAGCACATTGAAGGACAGGTTCATGGCAGCTCCTTCGGTGAGTCGTTTTCAGGGGAAAGCGTTAAGTCGATCAGGCGACGGGCCAGGCGGATCAGGCGATACAATTTGATTAACAGACTGTCGGGCAGTCGCTCCAGTCCTACGTCCACGGCGGGACGATCTGTCAGCGGGAGTTGATAAACCCCCAACAACAACTGCCCGAACAGGGCTGAAGGCAGTTGCCTGCGATCCTCCCAGTTCACTTCATCTTGAGCGCGTAGCAGGGCCATGAGCAGTAGGTGAACGCCGGTTGCGCGAGGCGCTGCAAGATCAAGTGGCTCGATGTTCAGGGCGAAGCCCAAGCCAAGCTTCTGATCGATAATGCTCTCAGGATGTCCGGCATATGCCGCCATTTCCCGAGCCAGCCCGGCAATGGCTGAGCGTAATTGTTCGGGGGTGTCCAGTGCTGGTGTGATGCTCCAGATGTCGTCGATCGTGCAAGTTTCGACGGTCGGTGTTACTTCAGTGGCTGTGTCGCGATCAATCTGTTCGCGAATCTGTTGGACACGTGACGGAGGGCTGACTGCTGATACGACATTCGTTTCGGATGGTGTGGGCAGTTCTTCCTGAGCTGTTTCGGTCTGGGTTCTGGTCTCAGCTGATTTGGGTTGAGACCCGGAGGAGGGAGACTTAACCGCGGCTTCATCAACGTTCGGCAGATGGCCGTTCTTCGAGGGCGTGCTGAGCACAATGCCAGGCGGCGAGATGACGTGTTGGGTATCGCTCAGTTCCAAGGCCAACATACGGTAGGACTGTCCGAGTAAGCGGCTCATGCGTTCGAGCAGTTCATCCTGGATTTGCTCAAGATCGAAAGACTCGGGTTCGGCATCGAAGTCGCCCAGGGTCTCGAGCCAAAATTCGGCGAACGCAACGGTGGCGGCTGGATAACGGTTCCAGGTTCGCTCGGCCTGGCTACGCAGACTAATCAGGCGTTCGATCTGGGTCTTACCCAATCCGGCATACAGGGTTTGTGGAATGGCGGGCAGTAGGTGTTCTAGGGTGTCGAGCATCCGGCTGATGTGCGACTGCGAAATTGGATAGCCCCCAGCGGCAAGACGTCGTGCCAGCTCGCGTTGCGAGAGCACAGCTCCCTCTGGTTCGAGCATGGTTTTGAGATTGGCTACCGCCAGAGCACGTTCAATGAAGATGAGCTGGCCGTGCAGATCGCTTTCGGCCAGATGGCCGAGGAGGGCAGTGATTTCATTGCTCCAAGGTCGGAACAAGCAATGAATGCGAAAGAAACGCTCGTCGCGGGTTTCTTGCCACAGCTCGCCGAGAATCGCCAAGCGAGTATTACCGCCGTTACGGATGATGAAATAGGTTTCTCCCGGGCGGCGGGTAATCGGCGGTGGTTGATCCAGCCCGCGTTCACGGATCGAGGCTTTGATATCGTTGTACAGCGGATTACGGATGAAACGCGGGTTGTGTTCGTAGGGCCGCAACTGCTCCAGCGTGACCAGCATAGGCGTGTCGATGATTGGATCGGACAGTTGCTCCAGTTCTGAACCCCGAGGGAAGTGGTCCTGGTGCAGCTTGTCGGTGATTTCCTCCTGACTGAGCTTCTTCATTTGTACAGCCTCACTTAACGCCGGGTGCGCAAATGGTCACCGACCTCGAACTTGACGATCTCGGCAGCCCCCGAACCTTCGAAATGTTGGGACAGTTCTGCGAGGAACCCACCCATGGCCGAGCGTCCACCCTGCAGGCGAAAGACCACCGTGCAGTACTTCTCGCTAGGTGGGTGGTGTGGTCGAATGGATGGTTGAACGATGATGGGAAACTGATCCAACATCAGAAGACTCCTTGCCAAGCACTTTTGGCCTCAAGGTTGAACAAACAAAATGACTTGGTGAAATGCCGGCTTGGTGATTCGTCTCATTGACCCTCCACGCACCTGCCCACCGTCGAGATCGCTTTGCGCCATTCCGGAAACAGTTCGATGGCTAACGCTTGCATGGTTTCCAGCGCTGATGGCGAGCGTCGTTCAGTTGACCGACGTGTTTCGATTCGGTGGACCGGTAGGCCGAGGGAGGCGGCATTGAGGTAAGCCACTCGGTCTGGAACTACGGTGTCTAGAACCGAGATATTGATCGCCCCAGCGAAGGTTTCGCGCAGGCCACGGATGATCATCCGGGTGTCCACTCGGATCGCGCTCACCTGGTTCAGTAGCAGTCGCAAGGGTGGCGGTGGAATGCCCAGGTGGCGGAATGGTTCGAGTTCACTCAGCAGCTTCAAGGTGCCGCGGTGCAGTTCGCGGGCGGCTAACATTTCCGGGGTGATGGGGGAAAGGGCGAGATCGGAGGCCAGGATGGCCATCTCCAGCAGCACGCTACGTGCGCCCTGGGTGTCGATCAAAAGCAGGTCATAATTGAGGCGGAAATTGGTGAGCAAATTGTGCAGCCGTAATCGCCCGTCGGGGGCATGCAGCAGTAAGGTGCTGAGTCGACCTTGATCGTCGTTGGAGAGGATCAGGTCGAGCCGTGCAATCACTGTCTTGGAAATAATCTGGGTAGGAGTTGTTAGGTTGAGTGCGATGAACTCGTACGCACCTGCACCAGCCCTCTGGCTCAAGGCGTAATAGCTGGAGAGGGTGGGTTGGTTATCCAGATCGAGCAGCAGGACGCGCAGGCCAGCATCTGCCAGCAGACCACCGAGGTTGGCGGCTACTGTGGTTTTTCCTACGCCACCTTTGGTGGAAACCACCGAGACTACACGCATGACATCAGGCCTGCTGATCCAAGCGTTCAACGACCCAACGCTCGATCTCCAGCGAGTCCCAGCCCACCGCGCGCAGTCCAATGCGTTTGGCTTGTGGGAATTTGCCTTCCTTCATCAAGTTGTAGATGTGTGCCCGCTTGAAGCCAGTTTTTCGTTCCACTTCGTCACGACGCATGATGTGACGTTCGACCTGTGGCTGAGGTGCTTCAACGATAGATGAGGATTGGCTTGACATGCTGGTCACTCCTGGCACCGACTGGCGTTTTATGGGAAGTGACCTGAATTCAACACCAGGAAATGAGATTAGTCATTGCTATGCAATTGACAATATTGCACCGCAATCCTTACCGCCTAGCTTGGGTAAGGCTACGTCGACCGGCCGCAAATTTTTCATCCAGCGAACGCTTACTCAACCCTGGAACCTCGCCGTAGTGCGCGGTTATAGAATCGACAATGGATGCTTGACTGTCGAATATAGAATGACGTCTTCCTGCTTCAGAAGAACCGAGCATGATATTGACTAGCGCTCCGATGACGTTGAGGAAACTGGCCTTGCTTTGCTCGCTCATGTCCTTTTTATTTTCGGCAAGCTCGCGAAGACTTTCTCGCTCCAATCCAGCAGCTACCAATTCGTCCATCAGATCCTGAAGTCTCGCTTCGGTTGCTTTTAACCGTACCTGCAGGGCATCTCTGTCTGCTTGCAGGATCAGGTATGTGCCGTAGTGGATAGCTTCGTGGCCAACTGATATTGGGTTAAAGAGAAAAAACGGTCGTTGATCTGGATAACGGTTACACATCCACGACTTTAAGTCCGAATGTCGGATGGTCAGTAGTTTGAGGTCGACAGGTGTTCCTGGCGTAACGGTGGTGCCTAGAGCACCGTAACGCAGCTCCTGATTTCGTATGGCATCCAGGATTTTTTCTAGATTCTTGTACAGACATGGCCATTGCGGAAAAGCTGAGATGAGACGCTCAGGACTATCCCAAGCTAACTCGAGAATCTTGGTTTCGTAATCCATCAAGTCGCACCAGCGTATGACTGCTTCGATGGGTCTGTAAAAGAGCTTTTCATAAGGGTTAACGCTATTAGGTCCGTACATAGAGGTAGCCTCCTGTCAAAGGGCAGACCCGCTAGGTACTGTCTAAAGATCTAATAGGGTGACCTCGGCTTCCGTGCGGTTGCTGTCCTATATTTACCTGATTACTTGCAAGCTTTGTATGTCCTCGTTGTTGAACGTTCGGAGTTATTGGAGCATCGCGCAAACGTGGACTATGCGGATGTTGGGAAGAAGCAATGTCTTTGTATGTCTAGGCTCCCGTAGGGTTTAAATCCTGACAGTTCTTTGTTGTTCACCGCACTGACCAAGCTGCTTCGATGTGACCTCCACATCCGCAAATTTCGCGTCAAGCTGATGTGTTATTGACCCTTGGAGTCATGTCATGCCTTCATTCGAGCCCAGCCAAAAAAACGACAGGTTAAGGCCGGATGGTCAGATATGTGACGATATTACAATTCGGTCACGTGTTGTCAACCGCCTTTGAGATGAGTAAGCTGTTCGCATGAACCAGCCATCAATATCCTCGCCCAGCTCCCGTGGCCCAGCCGAGCACGACATTCGTGACCAGATTGTCGCGGCGGCCAATGAGCATTTCAGTCAGTACGGTTACGGTAAAACCACGGTTTCCGACCTGGCCAAGGCCATCGGGTTTTCCAAGGCTTACATCTATAAGTTCTTCGATTCCAAGCAGGCGATCGGTGAAGCCATCTGCGCCAATTGCCTGGCGCAAATCGTTGCGGCAGTGGAGCAGGCCATCAAAGAAGAGGCCATTACACCGACGGAGCGCTTTCGACGCCTAGTCAAAACCCTGATCACCACAGGGGTGAGTCTGTTCTTTAATGACCGCAAACTCTATGACATTGCAGCGTTCGCAGCGTCGGAGCGCTGGCCCAGTTCGCAAGTTTATGACGCACAGATCAAACGCTTCGTGTTGCAAATCGTGCGCGAGGGGCGAGAGATCGGTGAATTTGAACGCAAGACGCCGTTGGACGAGACAGTAGACGCGATACATCTTGCTTTACGACCTTTCGTCAATCCCTTGCTGTTGCAGTACAACCTCGACTTCGTCGAGGAGGCACCGACGCTCACCACCAACCTCGTCTTGCGTAGCCTCATGCCTTGAGCTTTGACTGACGCTTGTACGCTGACGCATTAGTCATCCAGCTTCAAAAAACTACCCTCGCTTTGGTCGGAGGAAAAGCCTTTATTTATCTGTGTCGTGACTATTGACACAAATGGTCACGTGAATAAACATGGCGCATCTGCTCTTGGGGCATCGCTATGATTCAGCACCGTCATATTCACCGCGTTTTTCTTCGGGTCAGGTCACCACTCATTCAGCACATGCCATCCGATGGCTTCGGCTTTAATAGAGGCAGCTCAAGTGGGCTGTTGCGCGGTGATCAACATCAGTCAGTTCTGGGAGCGTCGACATGATGAGCTTTGCTCAGGTGTTGGCGCAATTTGATCCGGACGCGCCTTTTGTTTCGCCACCTAACTGGCAGCAGGGCCGAACGATCTTTGGCGGCCTGTCCGCAGCGCTGTCGCTGCAAACGGTTTTGCTTGAACGTCCTGTGGGCTTTCCCCCGTTCAAGTCCGCGCAGGTGTCATTTATAGGTCCGGTCACACAGGCGCAAACGTTCGATGTAAGCGTATTGCGTCAAGGGCGATCAGTCACTTCGGTATCGGTCGACTGTCTCTCGGGGGATGACCTTGCGTTGCGCACGACCCTGCTATTCGCCCAGCCGCGTGCGAGCAAGATTACCCATGATTCATGGGGTCCTCCGCTTGTAGATGGCCCATCCCATTACCCCAAAATGGAACTAGACAGCAAGGTTGCACCTGCTTGCGCCAATAACTTTGAGATGCGCCCTGCGGGCGGTTCGCTGCCGGTGTCTGGTGCTGAAAATCCCGAATTATTGATGTGGGTACGCCACTTGGATGCGCAGGGTGTGGACCCGGCAGTCGCCTTGATTGCACTCGCCGACAGTTTGCCGCCGGCAGCCATGACCTGCTTCACCGAACCAGCCGCCATCAGCTCAGCTTCCTGGATGATTGACCTGCCGCAGCCGGCCGTTGTTGGCGAATGGTTCCTTATCCATTCTTTTAGCCAGCAGGCTCTGGACGGTTACTCGTTACAGGATATGGAAATATGGGACGAAAGCGGTCGGCGAGTGCTATGGGCGCGCCAGACCGTGGCGATTTTCACGTAAGACAAAACGAACTGAATCCATTACCACAGCTACTTCGACTACTTCCTCTCAGTGATAACCATAGAGTTCTAATAATGAAAAAAATATTGCTCAAGACCCCTCTTGGTCTCGCGGTTGTGCTCGCATCTTCTAATGTGTTTGCGAGCGGTTTTGCTCTTAATGAACAAAGCATCAGTGGGATGGGCTCTGGATTTGCTGGTCGCTCATCCGCCGCTGAAGATGCGAGCACAGTCTTCGGTAATCCGGCGGGCATGTCTCGATTGAAAAGAGAGCAGGTCAGCGTGGGGGCGGCGACGCTTTTCGCCAAGTCCGACATAAGCCACACCCGCAGTACATTCGGCGGCCAGGAAGATGGTGACATGGTGCCCACGACCACGGTGCCTATGGGTTACTACGTCAAACCCATCGATGAGCATTGGGCTTTCGGTGTTGGTTTTTATGTACCGTTCGGTCTGATGACCGATTATGGCAGCGGTTTCGCTGGTCGTTACTACGCCAACAAAAGTGAGGTCACGACCCTTACGTTCCAGCCCACCATCAGCTATGCCTTCAACGACAAAGTTTCGATCGGGTTCGGTCCCACCATCAACCGTATCAGCGGTGAGATATCCGGGATGGTGCCCAATCCACTTAGCCCTGGTCGCAATGACGGAAAACTCAAAAGCACGGGTGACGACACGGCCCTTGGTTTCAACGCCGGTATCCTGGTGCAGGCTACAGATCGAACCCGTTTGGGCATGACCTACCATTCCAAGGTCAGTTATCAATTGGATGCCAAGACCAAGGTCACTGACGGCATCTTTAGCGTGTTGGGGGTCAGCGGCCGGAGTTATGACGCTTCGCTGGATGTGGATACCCCAGAGTCAGTGGATTTCTCGGTGACTCATCAGCTTAATAATGACTGGACCGTCTACGTGGGGAGTACCTGGACTCGATGGAGCCGCTTCAAAGAGTTAACCATCGAGAACACGGGTCTACCCCCTGCGTTAAGCGGCGCGCTGGGCACCATTACCGAAGAACAGAATTGGCACGATACATGGGCTCACGCTATTGGTACGGCGTATCAACTGAACAACCAATGGGTACTTCGCGCAGGTTTGTCGGTTGATCAGTCTCCCGCCAACAACACCAACCGTGGACCACGTATTCCTACGGGCGACCGGACGGTTATCAGCTTCGGTGCTGGCTGGACACCGGTGGACGATGTCACGATCGATGTCGCTTATTCCTATCTGTGGGAAGAGAGTGTGCAGGTCAACGACACCTCGGCGACCAGAGGTGCATACAGTTCCAAGTATAAGAACAGTGCGAGCGGGCTCGGTACTTCTGTGAGTTACCGTTTCTAGTTGAGTGCTGTTACACGTTAGATGACCGGTCGGGAGCACGCGTTACCTCCCGGCCTTTTAGAACACATTTCGGGCCTTTTCCCTCAGGGAAAAGGCCTCTTTGTCGCCCCGTCAGACTCCCATTACCTGCGCCATCAGGCTCTGATGAAACCGACGTGGCGTGGCCCACGTCAATACAGTGATGGCCTTGTTGCCAAAACCCGGCACCACACTCATACGTCCTGCCTGCAGCGCACGGATTCCTGCCTGCACGACAGGTTGAGGCTGCATCATCACTCTTTTTAATGCGGGCGTGATTTTTTGCCTGGCGCTTGCCGCAAATCCGGTGTCTGACATTCCCGGGCAAAGAGCTGTTACCACCACACCGTCGCGTTTGAGTTCACGATGCAGTGCATCAGAGAATCTGAGCACAAAAGCTTTGGCGGCGGAATAAACGGCAAAATTTTTAACGCCTTGGTAGGACAGCAGGCTGGCAACCATCAAAATATGGCCTTTACGCCTGGCTCGCATATCTTCTGCAAAGAGCCGAGTGATGGCGGTCAGGCTGGCAACATCCAGATCGATCATGGCCAGAGAACTTTCCAGTGGTTCGTCCAGGAACGCCCCCTGTAAGCCGTAACCCGCGTTGTTTATCAGTATGTCGACGACAATATTGCGATCATGCAGATACCGATGCAGATCAATAATCACATTGATGGATGAAAGATCTGCCTGTTTTACGATTACATCAACGGCGAAACGGCTGCGCAATTCATCCGCGAGCGCTTCAAGTTCGTTCAGTCTGCGCGCCACCAGAATCAGCGATCTTCCTTTTGCTGCGTACTGTCGAGCAAACTCTTTGCCGAATCCGCTGGAAGCGCCAGTGATGAGCACCCAGGAATTTTCTCTCGCTGTCATTTTGTTAACCCCTGCTTGAATTTTGAAAAAAACTGTCTGGCCTTGCTGCAGAACAAAAAGTGGGTATGACCATTGGTCTTTGTCAGTCCACCTGTAGGTAATTTGTTAATTGCCTACAGGCTGCGCGATCGCCAAGACGGTGATGGCTGAAGCTTGGATGGTGGAAACTTGGCAAGCTTCATCGCGTCGCAACAGGTAGGGCTTCAGGAGGTTGCCAGCCGCCACCGAGAGCCTTGAATGCCGCGACCGCCGCCCGTGCCGATTCCGTTCGCGCTTGCGCCCGGGCATCGGAAGCTTGCAGCATCGTCTCGTCGGCGTGCAGGACATCGATCAGGCTGGCCGTGCCTTTCTGATAGGCAATGAACGACGATTGGCGAGCCTGTGTCAGAGATGCCTCACCCCCGGTAAGAGTGGTTGCCTGGACTTCCCGATTCACCAGCGCCGAGAAAGCGTTCTCGACATCCTCGGTGGCGCGCAGTACGGACTGGCGGTAAGCGGCCAAGGTTTCGGCGTCCTGTCCTTTGGCTTGATCGATTTGCGCGTTGATGCGACCAAAGTCGAAAAGTCTCCAGCGCAGACCCAGTACGCCCGTCGACTGGTTGGCGCCACCGGTGAAAAGGTTGCCGCCGGACACGGCTGTGGCGCTGCCCAGCAATGCGCTGAGGGAGAATTTCGGGTAGTACTCGGCGATTGCCTCCCCGATGCGTGCATTGGAGGCCGCAAGGCGGCGCTCAGCCACGATGAGGTCCGGCCTGCGGCGCAGTAAATCGGCCGGCGTTCCCATCGCCTTTAACTGCGGTGCTACAGGAATGCTCCCCGCACTTGCCAGTTGCGTGCGGTGAGTGCCTGGCGGCGTGCCGAGCATGACATCCAGCGCATTCATGACAGCATCAAGGCCGGTTTGCAGGACCGGCACTGTTGCTTGGACCTGCGATAGTGCCCCCTCGGTCTGGCGAACCTGATAGTCGGCGGCGAGCCCCTTGCTGTAGAGCAATTGGACTTTCTCTAACAGCGCCTGCTGCGTTTTGACTTGTCGGTTCGCAATGTCCAACCGGGTCTGCAATCCGCGGACAGCGATGTAGATATCGGCGGTCTGCGCGGCGACGGTCAGTCGTGTGGCCGCGACGCCCGCCTCGGAAACCTGGTACTCGGCCAGTGCAGCCTCGCGTCCGCGTCGCAGGCCGCCAAAGACATCCACCTCCCAACCTGCACCGAGGTTGACCTCATAGGAACTTCCGTACCGATCATAGCCGGGGGTTGAGTTCAGCACCTGGCCGAGTGGGGTTTCGATTGACTGGTAGGAACGCGCGGCCTGGCCGCTGATGTTCCCTGAGGGCAGTAAAGCGGCATTTGCCGCACCCAGCCCGGCCCGCGCCTGTGTGACTCGCGCCGACGCCTGCGCCAGGTCCAGGTTTTGCTCAAGTGCCTTGGAGACGAAATCGGTCAGCACTGGATCACCAAAGCCTTCCCACCAGGCGACAAGATTGGCGGGCGTCGCCGCAGACCTTTGTTCGACAGCAGACTGACCCAAGAAACGATCCGAAAGCGGTGCGTCCGGACGATGATAGTCCGGACCGACCGCGCAACCTGCCATCAAGCTGGCGCTCACCAAAAGAGCAAGGGGGCGGAGGGAGAACATTGAGATTCCTTGAGTCAAATGTAATGTGTGACTATATTATATTGCGGTCACTCGTTGTCAATTGACGCTTCTGAGCAAAATTTTAAAAATGATTGAAAGCACACACGCATCCCACCTGCGCGGGCCTTCGGAGCACAGCGTCCGCAACCAAATCGTCGAGGCGGCAACCGCCCACTTCGGGCGCTACGGTTATGAAAAAACCACGGTGTCCAATCTCGCCAAATCCATAGGCTTCTCGAAGGCCTATATCTACAAGTTCTTCGATTCCAAGCTGGCAATCGGCGAGGTGATTTGCGCGAATCGGCTCGCCACTGTCATGGAGACTGTCGACGCCATGGTTTCAGACGCGCTGACGGCTTCCGAGAAGCTAAGGGCCTTATTTCGAGGGCTGGCGGGCGCCAGTAGCGATCTGTTCTTTCATGATCGCAAGCTCTACGACATTGCCGCGGTGGCCGCGCGGGATCAGTGGCCCTTGGTGAAGAGATATGAGGAGCGTTTACGGGAGGTCGTCACGCAAATCATCCTGGTGGGGCGGGAGGCTGGAGAATTCGAGCGCAAAACGCCGCTGGATGAGGTGGTCCACACCATCTATCTGGTTATGCGGTCCTCCATCAATCCAGTGCAGATGCAATACAACCTGAAGATGGTGGGGGAGGCATCGATGCATCTATGTGCGCTGATATTGCGTAGCCTGTCGCCATGAGAGTTGTGACTGTTGACAGTAATGGTCACCTACCTGAGAATATGATTCCTGTTCTATTCATTTAAAAAAGGGAACCTATGCGCCGGCTTCGACCCGTCACCATCGCTGCTTGTTTGCTGCCTCTCGTCCTGACGGCGTGTGGCGACTCATCCACCGTTGAGGATCCGCGTACGCTTGCCCCGCTGGTGAGGGTCTCTGCGGTTCAAGGTTCGTCCGACGTCTCACGTTCTTTCACTGGCGTTGTGGCTGCCCGCGTCCAGAGCGACCTGGGTTTTCGGGTATCAGGCAAGGTGCTTGAGCGTCTGGTGGATACCGGCCAGACCGTTAAACGTGGTCAGCCGTTGATGCGTCTCGACCCAATCGATTTGGGGTTACAGGCGCGAGCAGAGCAAGAGTCGGTCACAGCCGCTCGGGCCCGAGCCAAGCAGACAGCCGATGACGAGGCTCGATATCGCGAACTGGTCGCCGCAGGTGCTATTTCTGCATCGGCCTACGACCAGATCAAAGCAGCGGCCGATACCGCAAAAGCGCAACTCAGCGCCGCGCAAGCACAGGCTGATGTGGCCCGTAATGCGTCTGGCTATGCCGTGCTGCTCTCGGACGCCGATGGCGTGGTGATGGAGACGCTTGCCGAGCCCGGGCAAGTCGTCAGCCTTGGGCAATCCGTGGTTCGACTGGCGAGGGCCGGGCAGCGCGAAGCTGTCGTGCAACTGCCCGAGACACTACGGCCTGCCGCAGAGTCCACCGCACAGGCGACGCTTTATGGCAACACCACGGGTGCTGTCACAGCGAAGCTGAGACTTCTTTCGGATTCGGCCGACCGTGTGACGCGCACCTTTGAGGCGAGGTATGTGCTCGAGGGCGCGTTGGCCAATGCACCGCTGGGCTCGACCGTCACGCTTCGCCTCGCCGAAGGCGCCACGCAAGGGCAGGTTCTGCAAGTGCCGATCGCTGCAGTTTATGACCCGGGCAAAGGCACTGGTGTGTGGGTCATCGCCGGCGAACCAGCGAAAGTGACCTGGCGACCTGTTCTGGTCCTGGGCTTGAGTGACGACTCAGCGCGAGTCGCAGGTGATCTCAAAGTTGGCGAGCAGATAGTAGCGCTAGGCGCACATCTGTTGCGCGACGGGGAGGAGGTACGGCTGACTCAACAGGGCGATGTGAAGGTTGCCGGGAGTCGTCCATGAGCCTCAATCTTTCGGCGATCGCTGTTCGCGAGCGCTCTATCACTGTGTTTCTGATCTTCCTGATCGCCGTCGCGGGCATTCTGGCGTTCTTCCAGCTGGGGCGCGCCGAGGATCCTCCGTTTACGGTCAAGCAATTGACGGTCATCACCGCATGGCCGGGCGCTACGGCCCAGGAGATGCAGGACCAGGTCGCTGAGCCGCTTGAAAAACGCCTGCAAGAACTGAAGTGGTACGACCGCTCGGAAACCTACACCCGTCCTGGCCTCGCCTTCACGATGGTGTCACTGCTCGATAGCACGCCGCCCTCGCAAGTGCAGGAGGAGTTCTATCAGGCGCGTAAAAAGCTCGACGACGAGGCCAGGAAGCTGCCGGCGGGTGTCATCGGGCCAATGGTCAACGACGAGTTTTCGGACGTGACATTTGCGCTGTTCGCCCTGAAAGCCAAAGGCGAGCCGCAGCGACTGTTGGTGCGTGATGCTGAATCTTTGCGCCAACGCCTGTTGCACGTGCCGGGCGTGAAGAAGGTCAACATCATTGGGGAACAGCCCGAGCGTATCTTTGTTTCCTTTTCCCATGATCGACTGGCCACCTTGGGCGTATCCCCCCAGGATATCTTCGCCGCTCTGAACAGCCAGAACGTGCTCACGCCCGCCGGTTCGATCGAAACCGACGGGCCGCAGGTCTTCCTCCGGGTAGACGGCGCCTTCGATAAGTTGGAGAAAATTCGTGATACGCCCCTTGCGATTCAGGGGCGCACGTTGAAGCTCTCGGACGTGGCGACTGTCGAACGTGGTTATGAAGATCCGGCGACCTTTCTCGTGCGCAATAACGGTGAAGAGGCCCTGTTACTGGGAGTCGTGATGCGTGAGGGTTGGAACGGTCTAGACCTGGGCAAGGCGCTGGACGCGGAAACGGTCAAGATAAATGAAGGCATGCCGTTGGGCATGACGCTCACCAAGGTCACCGATCAATCGGTGAATATCGATTCGGCCGTCGGCGAGTTCATGGTCAAATTCTTCGTCGCGCTGCTTGTGGTGATGCTTGTCTGCTTTCTCAGCATGGGCTGGCGTGTCGGTGTTGTGGTCGCGGCGGCTGTGCCCTTGACGTTGGCCGTGGTGTTTGTGGTGATGGCGGCCACGGGAAAGAACTTTGACCGTATTACTCTCGGGTCGCTGATTCTGGCGCTCGGGCTGCTGGTGGACGACGCCATCATTGCTATCGAAATGATGGTGGTGAAGATGGAAGAGGGCTACGACCGGATCAAAGCGTCCGCGTATGCCTGGAGCCATACCGCCGCACCGATGCTTTCCGGTACGCTGGTGACGGCTATCGGCTTTATGCCCAATGGCTTCGCGCAGTCGACAGCCGGCGAGTACACCAGCAACATGTTCTGGATCGTGGGCATTGCCCTGATAGCCTCCTGGGTGGTGGCTGTGGCCTTTACCCCGTATCTGGGGGTGAAGATGTTGCCCAACATCAAGAAGGTCGAGGGTGGTCACGCAGCCATCTACAACACCCGCCATTACAACCGCTTCCGCCAGGTTTTGACACGGGTCATCGCCCGCAAATGGTGGGTGGCCGGTACTGTGATCGCGACGTTTGTTGTGGCGATTCTCGGCATGAGCCTGGTCAAGAAGCAGTTCTTCCCGACCTCAGACCGTCCTGAGGTGTTGATCGAAGTGCAACTGCCCTATGGAACCTCCATCGAGCAGACCAGCGCCACCACCGCCAAGATTGAGGCCTGGCTGCAAAAGCAGGATGAGGCAAAAATCGTCACCGCCTATATCGGGCAAGGCGCGCCGCGCTTCTACCTAGCGATGGCGCCGGAACTCCCTGATCCATCGTTCGCCAAGATTGTGGTGCTGACGGACAGTCAGGAGGCGCGTGAGACCCTCAAGTTCCGTATTCGCGAGGCGGCTGCCGAGGGGCTTGCCCCCGAAGCGCGAGTCAGGGTGACTCAGCTTGTGTTTGGTCCGTATTCGCCATTCCCTGTTGCCTACCGGGTGATGGGATCTGATCCGACAAAATTGCGTGAGATCGCGGGTCAGGTACAGGACGTGTTGCAGGCGAGTCCGATGATGAGAACCGTCAACACCGACTGGGGGCCGCTGACGCCGACGCTGCATTTCACCCTGGATCAGAACCGCCTGCAGGCGGTGGGCCTGACGTCAAATGCAGTCGCGCAGCAACTGCAATTCCTGCTCGCGGGGGTACCGATCACGGCGGTTCGTGAGGATATTCGTTCGGTGCAGGTGATCGGTCGCGCTGCCGGTGATATCCGCCTTGATCCCGCCAAGATAGAAGGCTTTACGTTGGTGGGCGCGGCGGGTCAGCGTATTCCGCTGTCTCAGGTGGGAGAGGTCGATGTTCGTATGGAGGATCCAATCCTTCGACGTCGCGATCGCACGCCGACCATTACCGTGCGTGGCGACATTGCCGAAGGCTTGCAGCCACCGGATGTCTCGAGCGTGATCATGAAGGAACTGCAGCCGGTCGTCGACAAGTTGCCTGACGGGTATCGGATCGAGCAGTCCGGTGCAATCGAGGAGTCGGGCAAGGCAGGTAAGGCGATAGTGCCGCTGCTCCCGATCATGGTTGCCTTGACGCTGCTGATCATTATTCTGCAGGTACGTTCGATCTCGGCGATGATCATGGTGTTCTTCACCGCGCCGCTGGGATTGATTGGCGTGGTGCCGACATTGCTGATTTTCCAGCAGCCGTTTGGTATCAACGCCTTGGTCGGGCTGATTGCGCTGTCGGGCATCCTGATGCGCAATACGCTGATTCTGATCGGGCAGATCCATCACAACACGCAAGAAGGGCTGGACCCGTTCCACGCGGTAATCGAAGCCACAGTACAACGCGCCCGTCCGGTGCTGCTGACGGCACTGGCGGCCATCCTGGCGTTCATCCCCCTGACACACTCCGTCTTCTGGGGGACGCTGGCCTACACACTGATCGGAGGCACCTTCGTCGGCACCATCATGACGCTGGTGTTCCTGCCGGCGATGTACTCCATCTGGTTCAAGATCCGTGCTGACCACACCGCTCACACTGAAACAGTGAGGCAGGCATAAGCAAACGAGCGCTTGTTGCTTCCAGTGGGCGTCGACTGAGAAATGAAGAGGTTCTTATGATTACTTCCGAAGGTCAAAAGCGAATCGTAGTCACGGGTGTCGGCATCGTCGGCCCCCTGGGCTGCGGCGTAGAAGAAGTCTGGCAGAGGTTGCTGGCTGGACGCTCTGGTATTCGTCACCTGCCCGGCGATATCACTGAGGGAACGGGTGTCGCCGTGGGCGGCCAGGTGCCGTCTCTGGAAGAGGATGCCGTTGCGGGTTATGACCCAGAGCGCGTCATCTCGGCCAAGGATCGCAAGAAGATGGATCGTTTCATCGAGTTTGCACTGGTGGCTGCCGACGAAGCGCTGGAGCAGGCAGGTTGGCAACCGATTGAAGCCACAGATCAGGAGCGAACTGCCACGATCATTTCATCAGGGGTGGGTGGGTTTGGTGCGATTGCCGAAGCTGTGCGTATCACCGACTCGCGTGGTCCGCGCCGATTATCACCGTTCACTGCGCCGTCTTTCCTCGCCAACATGGCGGCCGGGCACGTTTCCATCCGGCACGGGTTCAAAGGGCCTCTCGGCGCCCCCGTAACCGCCTGTGCTGCAGGGGTGCAGGCCATCGGCGATGCGGCCAGGCTAATCCGAAGCGGTGAGGCGGATATCGCCCTATGCGGCGGCACCGAAGCAGCGATAGACCGTGTGACCTTGGGCTGTTTTGCTGCCGCCCGCGCGCTATCCATTGGCTTTGCCGAGCGCCCGGAGGAGGCCTCACGCCCCTTCGATCGCGATCGTGACGGCTTCGTCATGTCTGAAGGTGCCGGGTTGCTGGTGATCGAGTTACTTGAGCACGCCCTCGCACGTGGAGCCAAGCCGCTGGCGGAATTGGTCGGCTATGGCACCAGTGCCGATGCCTATCACCTGACGGCAGGTCCGGAAGACGGCAGCGGCGCACGGCGCGCCATGGAGCAGGCGCTGCGCCAAGCCGGTATCAGCCCTGGCGACGTGCAGCACATCAATGCCCACGCGACCTCTACACCGGTTGGCGATAGCGGGGAATTGGCAGCGATTCGCTCGGTGTTCGGGCGTGACTCAGGCGTGGCGATCACCTCGACCAAGTCCGCCACCGGGCATCTTCTCGGAGCGGCCGGGGGTATTGAAGCCATCTTCACGGTACTGTCGCTTCGTGATCAGATCGTACCGCCCACGCTGAACCTGGTTCATCCCGATGAGGCAGCCGACGGGCTCGATCTGGTTGGCCTGAAGCTCCGGAAAATGCCGATAACTCACGCGCTCTCAAATGGGTTCGGGTTCGGTGGGGTTAACGCCAGCGTTCTGTTCCGTCGCTGGGACTCTGAATCTTGAGTGTGGCGCTCAAATGACTGCTTATGACGGGTTGTCGTTAGTTCTCTCACGGCAGGCCGTCATGTGAAACTCGATGGCTGGAGTTATGAATCTGGCAAGAGCGCATTGACTCGATAGGTGTATGTGGAGGGGAGGGCAACGCGCTGCCCTGCGTATGGCGGTTCGTCTCATGCCGGTGATGGGAGCTGATCCGTCAAGCGCGACGAGTGAGGTTTCTGCGGGGAGCGGGGCAAGTCTTTGCGCAGAGTAGTGTTGAGTATGTGTCAGTGGAAGCGTTTTTGAGGAGAACTACATCAATCAAACCTGGTAGTACCAGGAGGCAACAGATGAGTAGCCATAAAGGCAGTAAGGCAGAAGCTACGCGTGTTTTGATTCTGGAGGCGGCTACTAAGTTATTTTTTCAACTCGGTGTCAACGAAGTGAGCATTTCCAGAATCATGGCTGAGATAGGCCTGACAACTGGAGGTTTCTACAAGTACTTCAGTTCCAAGGAAATGCTTGCAGCTGAAATCTGTGACCGAGCGTTTCGTAAGGCGCGAGGTGCGTGGGAGGAGCAAGCCGCACGGGCTCGACAGTCCTCTGAAAACCCATATCGATACTTGATCAACCAGTACCTCTCGTTTGCTGAAAAGGGCCAGTGTGCAGTAGTTGCCTTCAGTCATGACGCGGCGGACACGTCCCATGACCCATTGTTTTCGCAATCATATCGGGAAGGAACGAAAGCTCTTCTTGACTCCCTACTTATTGTTGCCCAAGAGCCGGGCGGGACAGCGCGGGAGCAAGTTCTGGTTCACTTCGCTGCAATGCTGGGGGCAGGTCTCCTATGTCGGGCAACCGGCGCTGAGCAGTGGGTGCGGGAGATCAAAACGGCTTTGCTGGACCAATTGGGCTGATATCAGCTTGTTCTCATGTTGCGGTTGATCGATTTCGCGGAACAGCAGCGGGCTTGGCAAAAGGTACTGAGCCGTCACAGTTGATCAACGCCTTCGTGACTAATTTTCAAAAAATAGCCAGCACTCAAGTCTTTGTCTCATTCCGTGTGAACTCCGCCGCATGGAGTTTGACGCAGTCGCGCATGCTTGTCGGCGCCTTACCGGTGAGGTTGGGGAGTTCGTGTGTTCAAGAAGTTCGTGAGCACCTTACCGGGGGGGCTTCGCGGGACTGCCTAGTAGAAGGAACAGGACCAGCGCGATCAGGCAGGCCGTCACCTGGATGCCACCCAGCGTTGTGACCGGCGCAAAAGTCAGCGCCGACGCCAGCCAGGTTGTCAGCGCAGCCGCGCCCATGGAGACGAATCCAAGCAATGCGGAAGCCAGCCCTGCCTCTCTACCGAAGGGCCCCATGGCGATTGCCGTGCCCAGCGGATTGGCTAGGCCCATACCCCAAAGGAACATGACCATTGAGATGGCATACCATCCAAGGCTTGGATCGGCTGGACCTACGAACAGTAGACTTCCGCCTGCCATGGCGCTGGTAATGCCCAGGATGGTAATGATTCTAGGACCGTGGCGTCGGGCCAGTCGTGGGGCTGCCATGCCTGCTGCGAACACGACGAATACTGTAGCGGCGAAGTACAGGCCAACCTGCAGCGATGTCAAGCCGATCCCCTTCATCAGGATGGTGGGAGCTGCGGCGAATGATGCGAACAAGCCGCTCATCAACAGGCTCATCGAAAGAGCTGGAAGTATGAACCGCTTATCCAACACTAATCTTCTATAGGTAAGCACCACACTCTTGGTCGAATACTGTGCCCGACGATCGGCGGGATGGGTCTCTCCCAGTCCCCAAACGTAAAAGAAGGCGAGCGCAGTAGCGGCTAGTCCCACCAGGATGAAGATGGCGCGCCATCCAAGTGTGTCGGACAGCACGCTGCCGGCTAGTGGCGAAAAGCCAGGCGCCGCGGCAGTGGCGATCATCGTCAGCGACAGGGCGCGCGCGAGCGCCTCTCCTTCAAAGAGATCTCGCGCGATAGCGCGCGACAGCACTGAGGCTGCGCACACACCCAGCGCTTGGACGATGCGTCCTGCAATCAGCATATCGAGGGTGGTGGCGACGCCTCCGATAACGGTACCGACCACGAAGATCGAGAGTCCACCCAACACCAGTTTCTTCCGGCCGTAGCGGTCGGCCAGTGGCCCGACTATCAATTGGCCCAGTGCGAAGGTGATAAAGAAGCTGGACAGTGTCAGGCCGAGCTCGCGAGCGCTCACCCCTAGGTCTTCACCCATGGCAGGGAAGGCTGGGAGGATGATGTTCGTGGACAGCATGCTGATTGCGGCTAGACCTGCAAGCAGCGCCACAATTTTACCGGTCAATGGCTGTCTGGAGGCGTCCGGTTCTGTTCCTGCAGTCGCCAATGAACTTCTAGCTTCCATACGTCGTCTCCTACGCGTGTTGTCGGCGTGCAAAAAAACATTAGCGCCAGGCGGCCTAATTCAGGTACGTGGCCCTGTAGCGTTGCTAGCATCTCGCGCATCACCTCGGAGCTGCCTCGTTATCTACATTATGATTATAATATTTCGGTTGAATATGATGATCATCATTCCGGGCGTCAAGTTAAATATCTGTGGTTCGTAGGTGACATTGGGTGCTGGGCGATCTAGCTGTCCAACGATCGCGCCTGTATAGGCTCCTGACAATGATCAACGGCTTATGGTTTTGTCTGGTGCGCTAGATTCTATCGAGCTATAGAAACTGATGACTGCTAGAAAAACTTCAGCGCACCGCGAAGTGGGGACTCAATTGTCCTTCGCCTTGTATGGTGCTGCCAATCGGATGATCCGCCTCGGCGTGGCAATCTCGCCGCCGAATGCGCCGATATCGGAAAAGCCCAGGTCATCGGCCAGGATCACCAGAAAGTTGGGACGTTGCGACATCAAAAATCTCCTGTTCAGCAGGCAATGAAGGACAGCGGCAGATCACGCAGCTGCACCGGTTCCGGTGGTTGGTAGTGGTCGTCGCTGGTGAGTTCGTGCAGCAGTTCTTCGCGCAGTTGGTGGAAGTCGAAACTGCTGCGCTGGCGTGGATGGGGCAGGGCAATGTCGACCACTTGCTTGATCCGTCCGGGACGCGGCTCCATCACCACCACGCGGTCGGCGAGGAAGATCGCTTCCTCGACATCGTGAGTGACCAGAATCGTGGTGATTTTTGCCCGTGCACGGATCGCCAGCAGTTCGTCTTGCATCTGCTGGCGGGTCAGGGCATCAAGGGCGCCGAAGGGTTCGTCCAGTAGCAAAATCCGCGGGCTGGCCACCAGGCCGCGAGCGATCGCCACCCGTTGCGCCATGCCACCGGAGAGCTGATGCGGATAGGCGCGGGTGAAGTCGCGCAGGCCCACCAGGTCGATGAAATCACTGACGCGTTTCTGCTTTTCATCAGCGCTCAAGGGCTCGTTGACCAGCCCCAGGCCGATGTTGTCGGCCACAGTCAGCCACGGGAATAAACGGTGTTCCTGAAAGACGATGCCGCGTTCGCCACCGATGCCGGTAACGGCTTGGCCATCGACGGTGATCTGCCCGCGAAACTGCGTATCGAGGCCCACCAGCAGCCGCAGCAACGTGGATTTGCCGCAACCGCTGGAGCCGACGATGGCGACGAACTCGCCCTCGGCGATGTCCAGGTTGAATTCGCGAATGGCCTCCAGTTCAACGCCGTCGACGTCGAAGGTTTTGCCCACGTGGTTGAAGCTGACTATCGGTGCGTTCATGCGTGTCTCCAGCGGGTAGCGCGCGTTTCGAGGCGTTGGCCAATGAGGTTGAGCAGGGCACCGGTCAGGCCCACCAGCAGCATGCCGGCCATGATCAGGTCCATGCGCAGCAGTTGTTGGGCGCCGATCATCTGGCTGCCGATGCCGCCGTTGGACGGCATGAAGTATTCGGCACCGATGGTGCCGAGCCAGGCATAGATCAGGCTCAGCCTGAGCCCGGCGAAAATCCCTGGCGCGGCTCCCGGCAGCACCAGTCGGCCGAGGCGTTGTCGCAGGTTCAGGCGCAGCACTTGTGCGGCCTCGTTCAGTTGCGGCGAGAGGTGGGCGACGCTGCGTTGGGTGGCGATAAACAGCGGGAAAAATGCGGCGAGGGCAACGAACACCCATTTGGCCAGTTCCCCCAAGCCGAACCATGCGGTGAGCAGCGGCACCCAGGCGAAAATCGCGATCTGACGCAGTGCGGCGAGGGTCGGGCCGAGTACGCGTTCGCTGGTGCGCGACAGTCCCAGCAACAAGCCCAGGGCAAACCCGAGGCCACCGCCGAGCAACAGACCGCCAAGTGTGCGACCCAGGCTCAGGGCCATGCCGCTGATAAACGTGCCGTCGAGCAAACCGTTCCAGGTGGTCTCCAGCACCGCCAGCGGGCTCACCAGAATGTTGGCGTCGACCCATTGCTGATTCGTTACCAGTTGCCACAGCAGTAGTAACGCCAACGGCAGCAACCAGGGTTGCGCGCGCTGCCAGCCTTGATATTTCGGGCCACGGCGGATTTCGGCCGTGGCGGGATGCGGCCAGTGCACCAGTTTTTTGTCCAGCAGGCCGATGCCACGATCCATGGCCACGCCGATCAACCCAATGACTACGATGCAGACGAATACGATGTCGAGCATGAACAACTGCCGGGCCCAGACCATCAGGTAGCCGATGCCTTCACTGGAGGCGAGCAGTTCGACCGCCAGCAACGAGGTCCAACCGGCGGCCAGTGCCAGGCGCACGCCAGCCATGAAGGCTGGCAGCGCGGCGGGCAGCACCAGTCGGCGGATCAACAGCCGTGACGGCAGGCGCAGCACCGCAGCGGCTTCACGCAGCTTGGGTTGTGCATCTCGTACGCCGACCAGCGTGTGCAGGGTCACCGGCACCACGATGGCCTTGATCAGCACCACCAGTTTCAACACTTCGCCGATGCCGAAAAACACCATGAACAGTGGAATCCACGCCAGCGTCGGGACTTGCGCCAATCCGGCGAATGTCGGGAACACCAGGCGTTCGAGCCGACGACTGAAACCCAGCACCGCACCGAAAATAGCCCCGGCGCTGATCCCGGCGAGCAGCCCCCAAAACAAGCGTTGCAGGCTGATCCACAGATGGCTCCACAATTCGCCGTGGGACAACTTCAGCGCACTGTTCCAGACCAGCGACGGCGCGGGCAGGATCTGCTCGCTCATCCAGT
Organism: Pseudomonas sp. BF-R-01; assembly: GCF_019946615.1. Taxonomy (NCBI): domain Bacteria; kingdom Pseudomonadati; phylum Pseudomonadota; class Gammaproteobacteria; order Pseudomonadales; family Pseudomonadaceae; genus Pseudomonas; species Pseudomonas sp. BF-R-01. The sequence goes on along the minus strand of NZ_JAGYFX010000001.1, from coordinate 303,310 downwards.
GATTGCGGCTGGCCAGCCACCACAGTGCAAACAGGCTGAGTGGCAACAGCCAGGGCAACAGCCGTTGACTCAGTGTTGGCCAAAGCCGCCGACCGTTGAGTGGTGGCGCGGGCAGCGGCAGGCTGAGCAGGGAAACACGGGCCATGGGCGACCTCCGTTGTCGGGTTTTCGCGATTCGAGAATCAAGATCGAAAGATCGAAAGATCGAAAGATCGCAAAAATGGTTATATAAAAATAAAAATCAATGCCATTGAGAAATAAACGAAACCATTTAAGGCCTCCAGCAATTACGCATCCAATGCATTCGAAGAATATTTTCGATGCTGGTTATGCATATCGCTCCACGGGCCCCGTACTTGCTCGTTTAGTTCTAAAAGATATAAAAATGTGAATTTATAGTATTTAAGTGTTGGCCACGATTCAGCCTACTTTCAGCTCCTCAACACCCGTTGCCCCAAGGAGCCGCACCCATGAACCTTCCCTTCAAACGTGTCATCAGCCTGTTCGCAGCACCGGCTCTGGCGGGTCTGTTGGCCCTTACAGCCAACGCCGGCGAGCTCAAGGAAATCCACATCGCCGTGCCGGACGTGAGCGCCGGTACCCAGCACAGTGGTGGCGGTGTCGTGGATGTGCTGCGCGATCAACAGATCTTCGAAAAGGCTTTCGCCGATGAGGGCATCAAGATTCAGTGGAGCTTCTTCAAGGGCGCAGGCCCGGTGATCAATGAGGCGTTCGCCAACGGTCAGGTTGACCTGGCCTACCTCGGCGATCTGGCGGCCATCATCGGCAAGTCCAATGGTCTGGATACGCGGTTGCTCAGTGCCTCGGCGCGCGGGGTGAAGTTTTACCTCGGTGTGGTGCCGGGTTCGGGGATCAAGACCCTGCAAGACCTCAAGGGCAAGCGCGTGGCCATCTTCCGTGGCACTGCCATCCAGTTGTCCTTCGATGCGGCGCTGGCCAGTCAGGGGTTGAGCGAGAAGGATGTGAAAGTCATCAACCTGGACGTCAACGCGGCGGGCGCGGCACTGGCGGCGAAGCAGATCGATGCATCGTGGGGCGGTTCAAATTTGACGGCGTTGCGAGCCAAAGGCCTGGCCGAGTTGCCGTTGAATACCAAGGACCTGGGCGGCGCGGGCAGTGTTCAGGGCGTATTGTTAGGCAACGGCAAGTTTGTCGACGAGCATCCGCAGGTGGTGGCGAAATTGCTCAAGGCCCAGCAGCAGGCGGTGCAGTGGCTGACCCAGGACAGTAACAAGGATGCCTACATTCAGTTGGTGTCCGGGCTGGCGAGTTATCCGTCGGTGATCCTGACCGAAGATTTGAAGGACCAGAAATTGAGTGAGGTTTTCCCGTCGACCCTGGACCCGGTGTTCCTAGGCAAATTACAGGATTCAGTGGACCTGGCTTCGCAGCAGAAGCTGATTCGCAAGTCGTTCAAGGTGAGCGATTGGGTGGCGCCTGAGTTGGCCGCTGCCAAGCTTTAACGCTTTAACGCTTTAACGCTTTAACGCTTTAACGCTTTAACGCTTTAACGCTTTAACGCTTTAACGCTTTAACGCTTTAACGCTTTAACGCTTTAACGCTTTAACGCTTTAACGCTTTAACGCTGTTGCGGGCCTCATCGCTGGCAAGCCAGCTCCTACAGGGACGCGGTGATCCTTGTGAGCTGCTGAAGGCTGCGATCTTTTGATCTTCAAACCGCAACGGCGATCTCCTGCTTGTCCACCGCCACCAACATTTCGATCATCGCCCGCGCCGCCGGCGACAACCTGTACCCGGTGCGACTGACGATCCCACATCGGGCATTCATGCTCTCGATATTCTGCGGCAGATTGCGCCAGTGCAGCAGCACCAGCGAACCCTGGGCAATGTCCTCGATAAATGCCTCTTGCGTCCCCACGCCAATCGCGTTCGATTGCAGCACGATTTTCACCAGCGCCGGGAAATGCTCGGTCTCGATGGTCGGCGAAAAATCCATGCGCCCGCTGAGGTTCGCCAGCAGTTTGCGGATGCCCGGCGGGATCAGCGTGGTCGCCAGCGGGTAGTCGAACATGTCATTGGTCGACAGGCTTTCCTTGGCCAGCAACGGATGCCCGGGTCGGCAGAAAAACACGCCGCGCTTGGGCGTCAGGGCCTGGGTCTGGAAATTCGGGTCGGACTCGAAATGGCGGATGTCGGCGATGAAGAATTCGATCTCTTCACGGCTCAGGGCGCGGCTGAGTTTTTCCCAGTTATCCACTTCGAAGCAGGTGCGCACTTTCGGGTGCGCGTTGATGAATTGCGCCACCGCATCCGGCACCAATTTCACCGCCGGTGCCGGGCCGCAGCCGAAGCGCAGCTCACCGGCATCGAGCTTGGTCATCTGCGTCACTTCACTGCTGAGCAACGCCGCACCCTGCACCAGGCTGCGGGCATGTTGCAGCACCACCAAGCCTTCGGGGGTGGGGCGCAAATCCTTGTTGCCACGGTCCACCAGAACGCAGCCGAACTCGTGCTCAAGCCCCTGAATGCTACGGCTGAAGGCAGGCTGGGTAATGCCCATGGCCTCGGCCGCGCGCACAAAACTGCGGTGGTCGTTGAGGGCGATGAAGTAACGCAACTGGCGAAGATCCATATGCTTTTCCGGCATCCTAAAAATAGCTCGAAGGCATTTGCGACGAGGGTTGACTGAGGTTTTAAATGCAACCTCTTATTCCGTCAACGAAGCATACGCTTATCTATTAGGTCTAAATAGAATATAGATAGAGCAATGTTTCGCTGCCGGTTCAACCGCAAGCAGTCTGATGAGGGTCTACCCATGAGCAATGCCGCTTTCGCAGTACAATCCGCTGTTCACGCGCTTGAAATCCACCCGGTGGCCGGTCGCATCGGTGCCGAAATCCGTGGCGTACAGCTTTCCGGCGAGCTGGATGCCGCCACCGTCGAAGCCATTCAACAGGCGCTGCTGCAATACAAAGTGGTCTTCTTCCGCGAGCAGACCCAGCTCGACGATCAGCGCCAGGAGGCGTTCGCCCACCTGCTCGGCGAACCGGTGGAGCACCCGACCGTGCCGGCGCGCGAAGGTACGCGTTTTCTGCTGGAACTGGACGGTGCCGAAGGCCAGCGCGCCAGCTCCTGGCACACCGACGTGACCTTCGTCGAGGCCTACCCGAAAGCGTCGATCCTGCGCTCGGTGGTGGCCCCGGCCTTCGGTGGCGACACGCTGTGGGCCAACACGGCAACGGCTTACAACGGACTGTCGACTGAACTGCGTGAGCTGGCCGACAAACTCGTGGCCGTGCACAGCAACGAATACGACTACGCCGGCGCCAAGCCGGATGTCTCGGCGGAGAAGCTGGAGCGTTATCGCAAGATCTTCACCTCGACCGTCTACGAGACCGAACACCCGGTGGTCCGCGTACACCCGATCAGCGGCGAGAAAAGTCTGCTGCTGGGGCATTTCGTCAAACGCATCAAGGGCTATTCCCAAGCCGATTCGGCGCACCTGTTCGGCTTGCTGCAAAGCCATGTGATCCGCCAGGAAAACATCGTGCGCTGGCGCTGGAAGGCGGGCGATGTGGCGATCTGGGATAACCGCTCCACCCAGCACTACGCGGTGGATGACTATGGCACTCAAGACCGCGTCGTGCGGCGGGTGACGCTCAAGGGCGAAGTGCCGGTGGGTGTGAATGGGCAGGTCAGCCAGACCGTGAAAGGGCCGGATATCGGCGGCGTCTGACCTGACCCCATCGCCAGCAGGCTGGCTCCCACAGGGGATCTCCATTGCTCACAAATCCCCTGTAGGAGCGAGCTTGCTCGCGATGGCGGCCTACCAAGCGACAAAGAACTTTTCTGATCGGGAACCCCGCCTTATGAGTCCGTTGCACCTCGCCCCAACCTCGTCACCCCAACGGCTCAAACGCCTGCCACTGGCCCTGTTACTGGCCGGCAGCGCCAGTTGGACCCAGGGTTATGCAGCCGAAAGCGCCACCCCTGAATCCACACCCATAAAAGCCGCCACGGCCGATAGCGCACAACTGGAAACCGTGACCGTCACCACGCGCCGCCGCGAAGAAAGTGCGCAAGATGTGCCGACGCCCATGAGCGTGGTCGGTGGCCAGACCCTGGAAACCCAGCGGGTCTATCGCATTCAGGATCTGCAGCAGTTGGTGCCCAGCGTCAACGTCGCCTACATGCATGCGCGTCAGTCCAGCGTGTCGATCCGTGGCCTCGGTAACAATCCGGCCAGCGATGGCCTGGAAGGCAGCGTGGGGCTCTACATCGACAACGTCTACCTCGGGCGGCCGGGCATGGCGGTGTTCGACCTGATGGACATCGAACAGCTCGAAGTCCTGCGCGGCCCGCAAGGCACGTTGTTCGGCAAAAACACCACCGCCGGGGTGATCAACATCAGCACCCGGGCGCCATCGTTTACCCCCGAGCGCAGCATCGAAACCTCGGTGGGCGAGGACGGTTACTTCCAGACCAAGGGCACGATTTCCGGCCCGTTGAACGACGAACTCGCCGGGCGTTTTTCTGCGTACCGCAGCCGCAGCGACGGCGACATCAAGAACGAGTTCGACGGCCACGAGTTGAACGGAGGCTCGCGCGATGGCTTTCGTGGCCAGTTGCTGTTCAAGCCGAATGAGTCGTTCAATCTGCGCTGGATCGGTGATTACAACGAAGAGGATTCCAGCGCCGGCATCCGCGTGTTGTACAACACCGGTCCGACCATCAATGGTGTCAACCTCTACCAGGCCCGGGCCAATGCGGCGGGCGCCACGCTTATCGATGGCACCCACCGCAAGGTCAACCTGAACAGCGACCAGCACGTCACCGTGCATCAGGGCGGTACGTCGGTCGAGGCCAACTGGAAACTGCCGAGCGACTTCACCCTGACCTCCATCAGCGCCTATCGATGGTGGAATTTCACCCCGCGCAATGATGACGGCCTGGACGTATCCGTCGTCCACAACGCCGGCGTTTCGGTGGAGGATAAGCAGTATTCTCAAGAGTTTCGCCTGGCGTCGCCTACCGGCGGATTCTTCGATTACGTACTCGGCGCCTATTACTTCGGTTCCGACCTGGACAACAAATCCTTCCTCTTTTACGGCCCGCAAGCGGACATCTGGAATGGCACGCCCACCGGTGCGCTGAACAACATCGACAGTGTCGGCAACGGTCATATTGAAACCAACAGCTTCGCGCTGTTCGCCCAAGGCACGTGGCACCTGACTGAACGTCTGGATTTCACCGCCGGCCTGCGCGGCACCTATGAAGAGAAAAACGCCTGGGTCACCCGTGACGCACCGGCCGGTGGTACCGCGGTCACCGGTGCGGCGGCCGCGTCACGACGTGCGCGTGCGGGGGCCTACGATTCCGGCGATCTGAACCAATACAGCTCCAGTCCCTCGGGCCTGCTGAACCTCAGCTACCGCCTCACCGACGACCTGCTCACCTACGCCACGTTGTCCCATGGCGAAAAATCCGGCGGGGTCAACCTGGCCGTCGGTACGGCGCCGGTGGCTGGAGCCGACTCACTGTTGATCGGCACCGAGCGCGCCAACAACGCCGAGCTCGGTTTCAAGAGCACCCTATGGGACCGCCGCCTGCAACTGAATGCCAACGTGTTCTGGAGCCAGGTCAACGGCTATCAGACCAACGCCTACGATGACGCCAACCGCGTGCAGTACCTGACCAACGCCGGCTCGGTACGCTCGCGTGGCGTGGAGTTCGAAAGCACGCTGATCCCGTTACGCGGCCTGACCCTGAACATCAACGGCTCGTATAACGACGTTAGCTACCTCTCGTACAAAGATGCGCCGTGCCCACCGGAAGTCAGCCTGGCGCCGGGCGCTCCGGCCTCTTGCGATCTCACCGGCCACCAAGTGGTCGGCGCTTCGAAGTGGATCGGCAACGCCAATGGTGAATACAAATGGAACCTGAGCAACGGTTTCGAAGAGTACGTCACTGCCAGCTATGCGTTCCGCTCCAAAGCGGTGGGTACGGTGGAGGATTCCGACTTCGGCCAGATCCCGAGTTACGCCGTAGTCAACTTGTCCACCGGCCTGCGCGGCGACTTCAAGCAGGGTCAGTGGGACGTCTCACTGTGGCTGAAAAATGCCTTTGATAAAACCTACTACACGACGCTCTGGACCGGTTCCAACGGCGGTTACGAGGGCTTGCTCGGCACACCACGGACCCTGGGCGTGACCGGTCGCTACGACTTCTGATCAACGCGGCGACGGCGCCGAAAACCATGCCCCTGAGGAATATTTTCAATGCCTGAAAAGCATGTGTTTTCGGCCGCCTGGCCGCAGCCCTTACAGGACAAGGGCTGCAACGAATCGAGCAGTTCATATATTCGATATAGATCTAATTATAAGATTAAATATTACTTTAAGAGATAAGCGTCTAGCTCAATGATTAACCCGCCGATACGTCGTTCGGGGGAATGTCGGGGTCGGCGTATCGGGTAATTCGCAAAAAACCGCAGGGAGTAAATCAATGGGCAATGTCCAGACCGCCGCCAGCGCACACGAGGTGCTTTGGCGCCAGGCGCCAGGTGGCGAGTTGGTCGACCTCGGGCGGGCACACCGCGTGCCCTTGGGCCAGTTGCGTTTGCAGCGAGCGCCCAAGGGTATCCTGAGCCGACGCGAAGCGATCCTGCTCGGTGTGCTGGCGTTGCTGGTGCACGGCGCGGTGATCTACTGGGTCAATCACCAGCCGACCACAGTTCTGCCGATCGTTCCGCCGGTAATTCCGCCGATGACCATCGAGTTTTCGCGTCCGGCGCCGCCAGTGGTCGAGCCGCCGCCAGTGGTGGATGAACTGGCGGCCAAACCGGCGCCGCCAAAACCGATTCCCAAGCCAAAACCAGTGGTCAAACCAGTACCAAAACCGGCGCCCAAAGCAATCGAGCAACCGCCCGCGCCACCACAACCGGCTGCTCCGGTTGCGGCTTCGGCGCCACCTGCACCACCGGCGCCCGCGCCTGTGACACCTGCCTCGGCCAACGCCGCGTACCTGAAAAACCCGGCGCCGGAATACCCGTCGCTGGCCCAGCGTCGCGGTTGGGAAGGCACGGTGTTGTTGCGGGTGCATGTGCTGGCCAGCGGCAAGCCCGGCGAGATCCAAATTCAGAAAAGCAGCGGCCGCGAAGCCCTCGATGAGGCGGCATTAAGCGCCGTGAAACGCTGGAGTTTCGTGCCTGCCAAGCAGGGTGATGTCGCCCAGGACGGCTGGGTCAGCGTACCCATCGATTTCAAGATTCATTAAACCGAAACCTAATTCGCGCGAAACGTTTACACGAGGAATTCACCATGACGTTATTGGCATCTCCACTTGAATCCATCGAAAGCGCGGTGATCTGGCTGCTGGTGGTTTTTTCCGTCGCCACTTGGGGCTTGGCGTTGCTCAAGGGTGTGCAGTTCGGTCGCCTGAAAGCTCAGGACCGCAAATTCCATAACCGGTTTTGGGCCGCTTCGAGTCTCGATTCGGCGGCAGAATTAGCCGAAACCCAACCCGGCGCTGCGGCGCGGGTGGCACAGGCTGGTTATGCGGCGATCCAGGTGGGCGAGGCGCCACTGGCGGCGGATTTGAGCCAGGCGATCAATCATCAGGATCGCCTGGAGCGGGCCTTGCGTCAGCAGATCGTGCGCGAGCGCCGTTCTCTGGAAACCGGGTTGGCGGTGGTTGCAAGTATTGGTAGTACGTCGCCGTTCATTGGTTTGTTCGGCACGGTGTGGGGAATCATGGAGGCGTTGAAAGGCATCAGCGCAGCGGGCTCGGCAAGCCTGGAAACAGTCGCCGGCCCCATCGGTGCCGCCTTGGTCGCCACGGGTGTGGGGATCGCTGTCGCCGTACCGGCGGTGCTGGTTTACAACTACTTTTTGCGCCGTTTGAAACTGACGGCGGCGGACCTGGATGACTTCGCCCACGACTTCTACAGCCTGGCGCAGAAGCATTCGTTCCGCGTGCTGTTGCACCCGGTATTGAGCAAGTCCGGGGCCACGGTCGCCGGTCAGAAAGTCAAGGAGGCCTCCTGACATGGCCTTCTCCACACAAGACAGCGATGAAGTGCTCAGCGAGATCAATGTGACACCGCTGGTAGACGTCATGTTGGTACTGCTGGTGGTGTTCATTGTCACCGCGCCGCTGCTGACCAACGCGATCCCGATCAACCTGCCCAAGACCGAAGCCGTGGCGCCGGTGGAGCAGAAGGACCCGCTGGTGGTGAGCATCGACGGGGCCGGAAAGCTGTTTATCAACAAGGATGAAATCCAGCCGGACTTGCTGGAGTTCAAGCTACAGGCGGCCAAGGCAAAGGACCCCGAAGTGCGGGTGCAACTGCAGGCCGACGACGGCGTGAATTACGGCGAAGTGGCACGGGCCATGGCGTCGATTGAGCGGGCAGGGATTACCAAATTGTCGGTGATCACCGCGCGCTGACAGATTTTCGATTTTCCGGGGCCGTCTCCTCGGCAGGGTGCGGCCCCACCTCTTCATCATCTAAAGACGTCCATGGACGTCTTTTTATATGCCTGAAATCCAGTAGATAGGGGGGCTGCGCTACTGGGTACCTCAAAGGCTTTTTGAGTTCTAGCTCGCCAGCGGTAATGCGAGACGTGTCGAATCGGTTTAGTCACGCCGATTGTCATGCGGTGTAGTACCGCAGGGCCCCATCAGACATGGGTTGCAGCAGGGAGCGGTCTGGCGCAGTGAGGTGGGCCAAGGGAGAAGGTTGCTGCAACGCAGCGAGGAAGGTCCATCGTCTGCCGCAGTGGACAGATCAGTCGAGTAGGCATCCATCACCCTTGGGGAGTGACCGTGCGAGCCGCCAGCTAGATGGCTAAATCGAACGTTTGTGCCGTGGCTGGATCGGTTGCGGTGTAGGTGGCGTCGATACGGCCGATGGTTTCGATAACGTCTATAGCCCGCGTGGACAGTCGCCGGTCAGCCCGGTAGACCACCCCGAAACACGTGCCGCCGATCAGAAGCCCTCGCGGCGCATCGACGAAACTCAAGCGTTCGACGATGCCGTGCGACACCAGGTGGGCCACCACGTCTTCTGCCGCAATGCCCACCAAGTCGGAACTGGTCACCATCTGGATGAGGATGTCGGTGTGCTTGCATTCCATATTGATCGGCAATGAACCTCTGCCGGCGCGTTCCGACAGCAGCACCCGTAACTCGGCGGGCAGTGACGAACAGGCCAGCGGGTAGTCGGCCAGGGCACGAAAAGACAGGTCGTCCGCCGTCTGCAAGGGGTGATGCCGGCGGCAGAACAACTGGAAGCGCCTCGGGCGCAAGGCCTGAGTGACGTAGCCTTTGCTAGTTTCGATATGCCGCAGGTCGGCGATCAAAAACTCGATCTCGCCGTTGTCCAGGTATTCCTTGAGTGCATCCGGTACATCCACCCGCAGGTCGATGCGGGTGTCGCGGTAGCGATCGACGAATTCGGCCAGTGCGGCGGGCACCAGGCGTGCGGCGGGCAAAGGACCGCAGCCCAGGCTCAGCAGCGGTGCCGGCGCTTGTTCCAGACCGATGATGTCGGCGCGCAAACTGCTGACCCCGTCGATGATCTCGCGAGCGCGGCAGCGCAAGGCCCGGCCCTGAACGGTCAGGGCAAAACCACGACCGCCGGTGCCGCGCTCCACCAACTGACAGCCGAGGTTCTGCTCCAGCGCTTGAATGCTGCGGCTGAACGCCGATTGGGTAATGAACGTGGCCTGTGCCGCGCGGGTGAAGTTGCCATGCTCGGCGAGTGCGAGAAAATGTCGAAGTTGATGCAAGTCCATGACCAGTCTCATAGGGAATGACGGTGATGCATAGAATGCGTTTCACAAGGCGTAGGGGCGCTGGCTATATCCCTGACTACAGCAGGCGGGTAGAAGGTACAGTAATAACTTTTTTAGTTTAAATATCATTTTTTTATAACCATATCCTTCCTCGCTGATTTCGTCGCTTGAGGACCTCCCCGATATGCCTTACCCATTCCGAGCACTGGCGCTTCTCCTGAGCGCTTGTGCATTAACCGTGGCGGCGGAGCAATCGCCTTGGTCCGATCAATCGCAACCGACTGCCACCAGAGCCCGACAACTGCTCGGCGCCATGACCTTGGAAGAAAAGTCGGCATTGCTCTACGGCTATGGCAGCAAAGTTGAGGGGCATCAGCAGTGGCAGGTGTATGTCAAAGGCAACCCACGTTTAGGCATTCCCGCCATGACCCAGGGCGACGCGCCCAGCGGGATCATGATCGGCAGCACTGCGGTTACGCAGATGCCGGCCTCGGTCGCCTTGGCGGCAACTTTTTCCCGCCCCTTGGCGTTGGCTTATGGCGATGTGATCGGCCGTGAAACCCGCGATCTTGGCTACGGTGTGATCCATGGCCCTAATGTCGATGTGCTGCGCGACCCGCGCCACGGGCGTGCCCACGAATCCTTCGGCGAAGACCCGGTGCTGGTCTCGGCGATGGCTACGGCGTATGTCCAGGGCGTGCAGCGCCATCAGGTACTGGCCGATGCCAAGCACTTCGCGGTCAATACCGTGGAAAAGGACCGGCTGACGGTCGACGCCAGAATTGATCCGCGAACGCTCAACGAGCTGTATCTGGCGCCCTTCCAGGACGTGGTGCAGGACGGCAAGGTCGCGATGGTGATGTGCGCCTACAACAAGATCAACGGCGTGCACGCCTGCGATGATCGGGACTTGATCGAGAAATTGTTGCGCACGCAGTGGGGGTTCAACGGCATTGTGCGCACGGACGCTGGCGCCAGCCACTCCCTGGACTCGCTGCGGATTGGCGTGGATCAGGAGTTCCGTGTGGAAAGCCAATTCGGCCAGCGACTGATCGCGGCAGTTCGCTCTGGCGATTTCCCTGAATCAGCGGTGGACCGGGCGGTGTTGCGCATCCTCGAAACCATGATGCGCTACGGCATTTTCGACCACCCGCCGCAACGCATCGCCACCGACGTGCAAGCCCACGCGGCCCAGGCGCAACAGGTCGCCGAGCGCAGCATTGTGCTGCTGAAGAACAGCCACGACCTGCTGCCGCTTGCACCGGGCATCGGCACATTGGCGGTGATCGGTGCCAGCGCCGCCGACACCCGCACCGGCGGTGGCCCGGCCAACCCGGCCGTGCAGGGCAAGGACACGCTGTTGCAAGCGTTGCGCGACAAACTGCCGGCGACACGCATCCTGTTCGAACCCGGCACCGACACCGTGTCAGCGGTGTCGATGGCGCCAGGTTACCCACCGGTGCCAGCGGCCATGCTCCAGACCGAGGGGCAGGGCATGCCAGGGATTCAGGCGATCTACCGCACGACGGGCAATCAAACGCTGAAACGGATTGATGCTTGCCTGTGTTTCACCCCGTCACGAGGGTTTGAGGATTTCGCCTTGTCCAGCGTGTCCCGCTACCAACTGCCGCCCGCGAATGTCCGGAGCGTTAATTGGCAGGGGCATCTACGTATCACGGCTGACGGCGACTATGGCGTTGACCTTGTCGGGGGAGGCGTGGCCCGCTTGCAGATCGACGGAAACACCGTGCTGACCCTCGACTCATCACGCCCGGACAGCCGGGTCCAGCGTTCGATTGCCCTCACGGCAGGCCTGCACCGGATCGAACTGGAGCACCAACCGTTGGCCGCCGGCAGCCACTTGAAAGTCGGCCTGCTGGCGCCCGCTGACGTGCTGGATGCGCGGATGCAGGCGGCGGTGGAGGCCGCGCGGCAAGCGGATGTAGTGATTGTGCTGGCGCGGGATCTGGCCAGCGAAGCCAACGACCGACCGAGTCTCGACTTGCCCAATGACCAGAACCGCCTGATCAAGGCCGTCGCGGCGGCCAACCCACGCACGGTGGTGGTGCTGACCACCGGCAGTGCGGTCACCCTGCCCTGGCAAGGGCAAGTGCCCGCGCTGATCGAAGCCTGGTACGGCGGCACCCGCGCGGGTGTGGCCATTGCTCGGGTACTGTTCGGGGAGGTCAATCCGTCTGGACGCCTTCCGGTGTCGTTCCCCGTGCGCGATGCTGACCTGGCCACTTCGGCCCTCAGCAGTTTTCCTGGAGTCAACGCCGTGGCGCGGTATCCCGAGGGCCTGGCAACCGGCTACCGCCACCACAATCGCGCCGCCGCACCGGCAGCAGCCTACCCGTTCGGTTATGGCTTGTCCTATACCCGTTTCGAGTATGCCGACCTGACACTCTCCAACACGCAGTTCGAGGTCGCGAAGCCCGCTGCCGATGGCACGTTCAAGGGCTTAAAAGCGCTGCAAGTGCGTTTCACCGTGACCAACACCGGCCCGCGCGCCGGCACCGTCGTGCCGCAGCTTTACCTGCGTCATCCGTTGCAGGCTCAGGTGCCGACGCCTTTGCTCAAGGCGTTCGACAGCCTGTACCTGGAACCGGGTGAACGCCGGGAAGTGGCGTTCGAGCTGGATCAGCGAGCGTTTTCCACCTTCGATCAAAACCAGCGACGCTGGCAGGTGCTAGCCGGTAGCTACACCGTGCAGGTGGGGGATTCGTCCCGGGAGATCCTGCTTACGGGTGACGTGAGCGCCCGCCTCGAATGACGTCAGACGCGGAATGCATGAGGGGCATGAGATTTTCGGCTTGTACAGCCGGCGGGCCCCGCTGCTAAAACAGCGTCCAGCGGAAGCAACTGTGCTCCCGCTCACCACCGTGCCTTGCCACCTTACGACCTGACCCGATCACGGGAAGCCACAACACCGACCGCACGCCTCTAGCGTCGGCGAGTGTCGGAAGCGGCTGCCATAAAAAACACCCGGGGATCAGATCAATGAAGCCAATCACCACCACCCTCCATCGAGGCGCCTTGCTCGGGCTGTTATGCCTGCCCAGCGCATATGCCCAGAGCGACGAGCCGGCCGCCGAAAAAGGTAGCCAGGTCGCGCCGACGCTCAAGTCGGTGACGGTCACCGCTACACGCCGTGAAGAGTCGCTGCAAAAGGTCCCGGTGGCCGTCACGGTGGTGGACGGCGAGCAACTGGAGCGGGACAACCGCAACAGTGTCGGATCGATCGTTCAGCAGATTCCGACGCTGAACTACCGCACCAGCGCTTCGAACAAGGACAGCTCGCTGTTCGTGCGGGGCATCGGCACCATTTCCACTTCGCCTGGCGTGGAGCCGAGTGTCGCGACGGTGATCGACGGGGTGGTCTACGCCCGTCCGGGCCAATCGACCCTAGACCTGCTGGATGTGGACCGCATTGAAGTGTTGCGTGGCCCTCAGGGCACGCTGTTTGGCAAGAACGCTTCGGCCGGCGTGCTCAACATCGTCACCCGCGACATACAGGACGAGACCCACGGCTTCGTCGATTACTCGCACTTCGGCGGCGGCAACGAAAACCGTGTCCGCTTCGGCCTCGGCGGGCGCTTGAACGACACGCTCAAGGGCTCGCTCACGACCTCGTTCGGCGAGTACGACGGCAACGTCGAAAACGTCGTCAATGGTCACGACACCAATGGGTATGAGCGCAAAGGTGTGCGCGGCAAGTTGCAGTTCCAACCCCAGGACGACTTCAAGTTCACCTTGATCGGCGATTACAGTGACGGCGAAAACGATACGCCGTCGGTGCTGGTCAAACCCAGCGCCGCAGTGGCGGCGGCGATATCGCCAGTGGTGCCGGGCGACGATAACCGCAAGATCAAGAGTGACTACAAGACCTACGTCGAAGACACCAACCGTGGCTTGTCGCTGCAGGCGGACTGGTCGCTGGCCGACTACACCTTGACCTCGATCAGCGCCTGGCGCGGATGGGACAACACCCAATACCAGGACAACGACTACCTGGCTGCCTTGCCCATTACCGCCGTGCACGACAAAGGTGAGGTCGACTATGACCAGTTCAGCCAGGAGTTTCGCCTGACCTCGCCCAAGGGCCAGTTCGCCGAATACGTGCTTGGGACTTACCTGTTCCATGGCAAGTCCGAAGAAACCTATCGGCGTCTGTCCGTCAACAATTCGGTGCCCAACAGCGGCCGCGCCGACTACAGCGCCACCAACAACAGCTACGCGGTATTTGGCGAAACGACCCTGAACTTCCGTGACGACCTGCGCGGGATCTTCGGCCTGCGCTGGACGTTGGACGAGATCGAATACGCCCATCGACGCGTCTCCACCTCACGCGTCGAAGTCAATTCCGTGCGCCCATCCTTCGCCAGCAAGGGGGCCCATGACGACTCGGGTGTGTCCGGGCGCCTCGGCCTGCAATACGACATCAACGACAACCTGACCTCTTACGTCACCTACTCACGGGGCTATAAAGGGCCGGCCTACAACGTCTACTTCAACATGCAAGCAGTGGACCTCGAACCGCTCGATCCGGAAACCTCCGACACCTATGAGCTGGGTCTCAAGAGCAGCGCCTGGAACAATCGCCTGACCGCCAACCTGGCGGTGTTCCATTCCAAATACGACAACTACCAGGCCAACTTTTTCGACGTGGTCGGCACTTCGGTGGTGACCCGCCTGATCAACGCCGGCTCGGTGACCAGTGAAGGCGTGGAACTGGACTACGCGTTGCAGGCGACCCAGCGCCTGAAAATTTCCGGCGCGCTGGCCTACACCCGGGCGCGTATCGACGCCTTCGAATGCCCGGCGGGCGCCGCTGCAAGCTGCAACATCAACGGCAAACCGTTGCCCTTTACGCCGGACTGGAAAAGCTACGTGCGGGCGGACTACACCATCCCGCTGGACAACGGTTGGGACGTGGAGCTAGGCACCGATTACAGCTGGCAGGGCGAGGTTCAATACAGCCTCGACCAGAACCCCAACAGCGTGCAGGGCGCTTTCGGCCTGTGGGGCGCCAGCGTGGCTCTGGCGGATGACAACGCCGGTTGGCGCGTAGCGCTCGTCGGCAAAAATCTGGCCGACAAATCCTATTCCCCCGTGCTGTCGTCGGGTGCCAGTACTACGCGTGTCGTTCCTCGAGACGATGAGCGCTACTTCGGCGTGCAACTGCGCAAAGATTTCTGACCCTCCCAAGGCTGGAGAAAAACCATGAGCTTGACCCTGGAACGTGTGAACCCGCTGCTCGGAGCCCGAGTCAGCGGTATCGACCTGGCCTCTGTCAACGACGAGACCCTGGCGCAGATCGAATCGGCCCTGGTGGCGCATAAAGTGCTGTTCTTCGAAGACCAGCACTGGAGCGCCGCGCAACAAAAGGCCTTTGCCGAGCGCCTGGGCGAACTGCACGTGCACCCGGTGTTCGACGCCGACCCTGCGGTGCGCGAACTGGTGGTCTTCGCCTACGACGACAAGCGCAAGGGTGCCAACGACACCTGGCACGCCGACGTGACCTTCGCCGAGCGCCCGTTGAAGCTGGGCATTCTGTACGCCGAGGAAATTCCCGAAGTCGGCGGCGATACCCTGTGGATCGACACCGAGGCCGCCTATCGCGCGCTGTCGGCACCGTTGCAGGAAGTGTTCGGTGGGTTGAGAGCGGTGCATGACTTCTGCAACGCGAGGAGTCCGGATGCCGCACTGGACATCGAAGGGCTGGAAAGCCTGCGGCGGGTGATGCCGCGACCCACCGTGCACCCGGTGATCCGCACACATCCGGTGTCGGGCAACAAGTCGATTTATGTCAATCGCGCCTTTACCACGCACATTGCCGGCTTGTCGCGGCTGGAGTCCGAACATCTGTTGGCGTTGCTGCTGCAGCATCTGCAAATTCCGGAATTTCAGATGCGTTGGCGCTGGAAGCAAAATACCGTGGCGATTTGGGATAACCGCAGCACGCAGCACCTGGCGGTGGCCGACTACTTTCCGGCGCGCCGTCGGGTGCGGCGTGCGGCGGTATTGGAAGAGGCAAGACCTGTATGAAGTTGCGTGGATTGAAATATTGGCTGGCTGTGCCATTGACGGCGTTCATGGCGCTGGCACAAGCGGAGGATCTGACCATTCGCATCGCCGGCCCGGACCTGAGCGCTGGGGCGAAAGTCAGCGGTGGCCCGGTGGCAGATGTCCTGTACACCCGGCACATGCTCGAAGACGCCTTTGCCGCCGATGGCATCAAAGTGCAGTGGCACTTCTTCAAGGGTGCCGGCCCACTGATCAACGAAGCCATGTCCAACGGCCAACTGGATGTGGCGTTTCTCGGTGACCTGGCCTCGATCATCGGGCGTGCCAGTGGCTTGCAGACCCGACTGTTAATGGCAACGGGCCGCGCCACCAACGGCTACCTCGGCGTGGTTCCCGGCTCCGGCATTCAGCGAATCGAAGACCTGAAGGGCAAGCGCGTCGGCATTTTACGCGGCACCGCCGACCATCTCGCCTTGATCGACGTCCTGGCCAGCGCCGGTTTGCAAGAACGTGACGTCAAGCTGATCAATCTCGACTTCAACGCGGTAAATGCAGCTCTGGCAGCTCGCCAGATCGATGCCAGCTGGGCGCCGGCGCGGCTGTTTGCGCTGAAGCAGAAGGGGTTGATCGAAATCCCGTTGGGTAGTCAGCAGCTTAATGGCAAGGGCGCGGGGCAGGGCGGATTGGTAGTGACTCAGGCGTTTATTGACGCCCATCCGAAAGCCGCACTCCGGTTGGTCGAGGTGGTTGCCCAAGCACTGGATTGGCTCTCGCAGGAAAAAAATCGCCAGGCGCAGATCGACCTCAGCGTCGAACAGTCGGCTTACCCGGCAGCGGTGCTGACCGAGGCGCTGGCCGGTGGCGATCTGGGTTTTATCTATTCGCCCTTGCTGGACGAGCACTACCTAAGTGTGCTGCGCAAGGACGTGCAGCTGGCCACGGATGCCCGACTGATCCGCAAGCCGTTCGATGTGGACCAGTGGGTTGAACCTTCCATTCTTCAACAGGCACTGCAGCAAACCCAGCTCAGCGATGCCTGGAAACCGGCGAGCGAGTATCGCTGGACGATCACCAAGGACACCGCGCAATGAGTCAACCGCACACCTCTTACACCGCCGACCCGCAACGCTATCAGGGTCGTGATTACCGTCGCGCCGGTCGCAGCGGCTTGTTGTTGCCAGCACTGTCACTCGGGCTCTGGCACAACTTTGGCGACGACACACCGCTGGCGCGCCAGCGCGACATTTTGCGTACCGCGTTCGATCACGGCATCACCCATTTCGACCTCGCCAACAACTACGGCGTGCCCTACGGCAGTGCCGAAAGCAATTTGGGGCGGTTGTTACGTCAGGACTTCGGTGCCCATCGCGATGAGTTGATCATTTCCACCAAGGCCGGCTGGGACATGTGGCCCGGACCTTACGGGCAGGGCGGCAGCTCACGCAAATACCTGATCGCCAGCCTCGACCACAGCCTGGCTCGGCTGAGCCTGGATTACGTTGACGTCTTCTACTCCCACCGCTTCGACCCCGATACGCCGCTAGAAGAAACCGCTGAAGCATTGGCCTGCGTGGTGCGCCAGGGCAAGGCCCTGTACATCGGCATCTCTTCTTACTCGGCAGAGCAGGCGGATGAAATTGCCGCGCTGTTGAACGCGCGCCAAGTGCCGCTGGTGCTCCAGCAGCCGCTGTACAACTTGCTGGATCGGTCGATTGAAACTAACGGCGTGCTGCAAGGTGCGCAGGATCGAGGGGCCGGGGTGATCAGCTTCTCACCGCTGGCTCAGGGATTGCTCTCGGGCAAGTACGCCCTAGGTATCCCGGCGGACTCGCGTATTGGCAAGGGCAGCCACTATTTGCCGGAGCAAGTGTTGAACGACAGTCTGCACGCGCGTATTCAGTCCTTTGAGAACGTGGCGGCTCGGCGCGGGCAAACTCTCTCGCAACTGGCACTTTCCTGGACGCTGCGTGACCCGCGGATCACCTCGGTGCTGGTGGGTGTCAGCACACCTGAGCAATTGATGGAAAACCTGCAAGCCCTAACCAATCTGGAATTCACTGCAGAGGAGTTAGAGCAATTGGCCGATACCTGATAGGTCCACCAGGTCTGCGCGCATTGCCTTCGAAAAGAGTTAAGCAAGGCGCTGTTTGGTGCCGTGCAGTTTCGCTCGTTCTTCATTTCACCATCGCTGCAGAGCACCGATGCGACGATTTACAGGAGTAATTACATGGGCAATGTCCAGAGCACTACCAGTGCCCTAGAGGTTTTCCGGTGCCCTCTACATGGAGGAGAAGTACTTGGTCTTGGCCGTCCCTTCCTTGAGCCCCTTGCGTTGTCGCGGCTGCACAGCACACCCAAGCGCGTGCTGAGTCGGCGCGAGGGCGTGCTGCTTGGGGTGTTCGCGCTGGTGCTGCATGGCGCGGTGATCGTCTGGGTCAACCAGAATCCACCGCTGGCACTGCCGGTGGTGCCGCCGATGACCATCGAGTTCTCCCAGCCGGCGCCCCCGGTGGTGGAACCGCCACAGCCCGAGCCGATTGTGCAGCCGGTGGTCGAGCCACCACCGCCGGTGGAGGATGAACTGGCCGTCAAGCCGCCACCGCCCAAACCGATTCCAAAACCCAAGCCTGTGGTCAAGTCGGTCGCCAAATCGGTGGAACAACCGCCTGCGCCACCGGCTCCGCCACAACCGGTCGCCGCCCCAGCGCCACCCGCGCCACCGGCACCAAAATCGGTAACGCCGGCCTCTGCCAGCGCCGGCTATTTGAAGAACCCGGCGCCGGAATACCCGTCGCTGGCGATGCGGCGCGGCTGGGAAGGCACGGTGTTGTTGCGCGTGCATGTGCTCGCCAGCGGCAAACCCGGTGAGATTCAACTGCAGAAAAGCAGCGGTCGCGATCAGCTCGACGACGCGGCGCTGGCCGCGGTGAAGCGCTGGAGTTTCGTCCCGGCCAAACAGGGCGATGTCGCCCAGGACGGCTGGGTCAACGTGCCGATCGACTTCAAGATCAAGTAACTCAATTCCTCATGTGATACCGCGGGCCACCTGACAAAAGGCGCATCGCTACAACTGATCAATGCCTTGCTGGAGAGCCTCACCATGAACCTCATCGCTTCCCCTTTCGAATCCATCGAACACGCGGTCATCTGGCTGCTGATCATCTTCTCCGTGGCGACCTGGGGCCTGGCCTTGCTCAAGGGCGTGCAGTTCACCCGCCTGAAGACCCTGGACCGCCGTTTCCACAAACAGTTCTGGGCCGCGTCGAGCCTGGATTCCGCCGCCGAACTGGCGCACAGCCAACCCGGTGCCGCCGCGCGCGTGGCCCTGGCCGGTTACGCCGAGATTCAGGTCCCGGACGGCGCGCAGGCCACCGACCTCAGCCAGGCGATCAACCATCAGGACCGCCTTGAACGGGCCTTGCGTCAGCAGATCGTGCGTGAACGTCGCTTGCTGGAAAGCGGCCTGGCGATCCTCGCCAGTATCGGCAGCACCTCGCCCTTCATCGGCCTGTTCGGTACGGTCTGGGGTATCATGTCGGCCTTGAAAGGCATCAGCGCCGCCGGTTCGGCGAGCCTGGAAACCGTGGCCGGGCCGATCGGCGCGGCGTTGGTCGCCACCGGCGTCGGCATCGCCGTCGCGGTGCCGGCGGTGCTGGTTTACAACTACTTCCTGCGGCGCCTGAAACTGACCGCGGCGGACCTTGACGACTTCGCCCATGACTTCTACAGCCTGGCGCAGAAACATTCGTTCCGCGTGCTGCTGCAGCCAGTGCAGAAAAAAACCGGCGCCACCTCGACCGGGCAACACGTGAAGGAGGCCTCCTGAGATGGCCTTTTCCACGCAAGACAGTGACGAAGTGCTGAGCGAGATCAACGTGACGCCGCTGGTGGACGTAATGCTGGTGCTACTGGTGGTGTTCATCGTCACCGCGCCGCTGCTGACGAACGCGATTCCGATCAACCTGCCGAAGACCGAAGCGGTGACACCGGTGGAACAGAAAGATCCGCTGGTGGTGAGCATCGATGACAAGGGCAAGGTGTTCATCAACAAAGACGAGATTCAGGCGGATCTGCTCGAGTTCAACCTACAAGCGGCCAAAGCGAAAAATCCCGACGTGCGTGTGCAACTGCAGGCGGACAACGGGGTGAACTATGGTGAAGTGGCCAGGGCCATGGCGTCAATCGAGCGAGCGGGGAACACCAAGTTGTCGGTGATAACAGCGAAATAGGAAATCAGGCTTTCCGAACGCCGCTGATCCGTTGCCGGGAACGCGGCGTCAGTGTCTGGCGTTTGACGCTAATTATAATGTTGCTCAAACATCGCTACCTGATCCGGCGTGATCAGTTGAAATGGCTCCCGGACATCCGTCTCGACAGGCTCCCCTTTGATCATCTTGATGGCCGCGTGGTCAGCACCCGTGGCGAGCGTCGGCTGTACATCGCTTGCGTGGAAATCCTGCCGAACATGCTCAACCCGGTGCTGACGGATCTGGGGCTGCGCTTCGGTTTCATCGTGCTGCTGCTCAGTGGCATGAGCTTCCTCGGCCTCGGCGTACAACCACCGGATGCAGACCTTGGTTCGCTGGTACGGGAAAACGTCGGCAGTCTCAATCAGGGCGCGCCAGCCATCGTGATTCCGGCGCTGGCCATCGGCACTCTTACCATCGGCGTGAATCTGTTCTGTCAGCACCGCCGTGGAGCTATTCGTCCAAGCCTATGCGTGAGACGCGGGTTCCCAATTGGATTGCCGCTGACCGCTGGGAGGTCGTTCTCTGCGTTTTATCCCAGGCCGCCGCACGCCTTGATAGAGACATGCGGGCATAGACGGATGGCGCGAAAGCTAGTTGGCTTTGTGAGGTCTCGGTTGAATGCAACCACGGCGCGATGACTAAGGTTGCGGGCAAAGAGTTCAGGGAGGTGCGCGTTGAACGCCTCCCGCTTTTGTGCAGCCGCTCCCTTCACTGCGGCCGCGAATGCCTGTCGCATCTCATCTGCCGAGTAGTCACAGCTAGCAGCTGACGGTACTTCACCGGGACGGCTTGTCCAGACGCACCGTGTGTTTAGAGGTTCCCCCGCGAGTGGTATACCCCCTTACGGAATCCGCCCCCGCCATGACAGTTTTCATTGATCGGGCAGAGCTTCGTCGCAAGTTCGATAGTCGGTGGTACGATTTGCGCTCACCGCTTTGAGATTTTCCGATACTCGTTCGGTGACTGTCCAAACCAGCGCCGGAACGCACGCGCGAAGGCTGTAGAATCACCGTAGCCAAGCTGAAACGCTAGATCTTCCTGCTTCATCTCAGTATTTTCCAACAGTTGCCCAGCGAGTTGTTTACGCTCCGCCTCGACGAGTTTGCGGAAAGTAGTGCCTTCCTCTGTCAGCCTGCGATGCAGGCTGCGCGGAGCCATAGCCAGCTGATTCGCAACATCTTCGAGGGAGGCTGCCAGCCCCGTTGCCCCCAAGAGAAGTTTTCGGACCTGGCCGGTGATGCCGCCGACTTGCCGTCTCTCCAGTTGCGCGCGGCACTGCTCTTCCAATAGCCGGACCAGATGTACGTCGTACATCGGCAGAGGCAACTCCGCATCTTGCCGACGCAGCACGATGGCGTTGCGCGAGCATCCATAGTGTGGCGCGATGCCGCTGAGTGCTTCGATCCGGTCCGCGTGCGCCGGCGGCCTGCCCTGAAATTCGAGCCGCAGCACGTGCAACCCCGACAACGCGAGCTCGTCGAACAGTCGGATGCCTGTCGCCATATCTCGCTCCAGCAGGAACTGCCGCAGGTGGTGCGGGATCGCTGAGGCGTCGACGCTAGTGCCGTATTCGTGCTGATCGCAGAAGATCTCCAATCGGCAGTACGCCGTGCTAAGCGGCAGATAGCGCAGCGCGCACTGAATGGCCTCGCGCACATTGCGACTGGTTCGCAGCGCAAATCCCCAGATGCCGAAAGTCGCAACGTTGTACCGCAGGCCAAGTTCGAAGCCAAGTGCGGGAATGTCCGGCAAAGCGAGCATCAGGTTTTCAATCAGGCGCATCTCCTGCTCGCGTGCGATCAGGGCGTCCGCGTCCCGCAGCTGAGCTTCGATGATGCCGGTACCTAGCAGGCAGGTCTGTGCATCGACGCCGTAGCGCGCAGCGAAATTCACCATCACCTGACTGATGGCGACGGGGTGCTTAAAGCTCGCGTACTTTGGTATGCCCATGCCGGAATCTTCTGACACAACGGTGTGATACGGCCTGGCCAGAAATGCATGGCAAAAGGCTCCCCATATCCTACTAAGGGTACACGACTACCCGCTAAGGTTGCGTAACCAACAAACAACAAGAACGTCCCGGGAGGACGACCATGGATCCGGATCTCAACGCGCTGAATAAACAGGCCGTCGCCACGGCCCGCGAATACACCACTGAACTAGCCTGGCCGACGATAGTACTGGTGCTATTGGTGTGGACATCGCTTATTGGGAACTTTTACCTGTTCGCGATAGGCCAGTTGTCGCTGACAACTGCAACACTGATCTATGCCGTCGTCACATACATATCCTATACACCTCTGCATGAGGCCGTGCATGGAAACATTCATGGTGATCATAATCGACTGCAGTGGCTCAATGATCTTTGTGGGTACCTAGTAGCGCCTTTGATGATGGTGCCGTTCTCTACTCACAAGGTCGAGCATTTCACGCATCATCGTTACACCAACCAGCCGGACAAGGATCCAGACTACGTCGTTAACGGCATGAGCGGTGGATTTCTCGCCTTCTTGGTTTGCGGATTTCGCTTTCTGTGGATCCAGAACACCTTCTTGTTCCGCGACTATTGGCCGACCGCTCCGCGGCGGGTAAAGGTAGCCTATATTGCGGAAGTGCTGTTCGCGATCGGCTGGCGGGGCGCGCTCATTACTCTCATTGAGCGAGAACATACCTGGGCGCTGCTGGTGTTCGGCTACTTGGCTGGCGGATACTTCGTCGCGTACTGGTTCGCATATCGCCCTCACGTGCCGTACAAGGAATCCACTCGTTACCGGAACACCAACAGCCTGATCATGCCCGGATGGATGAAACTGTTGGAGTGGTTCTGGCTCGGCCAGAACCTGCACTCCGTGCACCATCTGTTCCCGCGGGTGCCGTTCTATCGCTACCATGCATTGCATCGTCGTATCGAGCCAATCATGCGTGCTCACGGTACACCAATGATCGGCACCTTCAATCGACGCAATGTCGAAGCCGCACGGCGTCCTGAGTAACAGGGGCTGCGACACAACCTTCGGAAATATGAGTGTGCGATTGTTGAAACGGGAGGTAAAAAAGAAACATTGAGTTGCCGCAACCCGCTGCGGACAAATCAATTCCCAGCACTTGTATTTCATTATCACTGCCTAATCGCGCCGAGGCGGCGTATTGCCATCTTTGATGGGCAACCGTGCCTGCTTTTGGCTTATCCCCAGCGGCAGCGCTGACCCGTAGCAGTGGGTCTGGGTGTTGGCGCTGATGCGATTTTGACCCAGGCTGCTGATTTTAGCTGCCCCATGTGCAGCCTCTTAAATCCCATGCAGGGCCATCGATTGCTGAGTATTCGTATGGGGCAATGATTCCGACGGATTGGGTCAAAATCGCATCAGCGCCAACACACATTGCCTCAAGGCTATCTCGCTACCGACATCGCGCGCGCTCTGACTGAGCAGCTTCGTAAAGCAGGTGTGATTGGTTCCTTCCTGGAGTTCTTCGGCCCGGGTGTACCCCAGCTGTCGCTGGCAGACCGTGGAACCTTGTCGAACATGGCCCCGGAATTCGGTGCGACAGCAGCCATGTTCGCAATTGATGATCGTACGCTGCACTACCTCCGTATGACAGGGCGTGGTGGTCAAATCTCGGGCCTGACGGAGGCTTACGCACGTGCACAAGGTCTCTGGCATGACAGTCTTGCCGATGCCGAATGCAACCGTGTCGTGACACTTAATCTCAGTTCCGTTGCACGTTCGAAAGCCGGGTGTTGGCGCTGATTGAAAACTGACCCACCTGCCGAGCTGACCCAGCCCGACTCCTCTCGAACCATTGCCTATGCTGGATTTGTGCCGATTAGGCGATGGGGCAGGCTGGCGTCGGCACGAGGGTCAATTCGGCATCGTTGTGAACAACCTGATTGCTTTGGCTGCAAGGTTGTTCCCCAGGCAAAGCATCCTGCGTCGTTCGGAAATGGATTTTGATCGACCTCACCGTGACACCTGATGAAAAGGAAAAGCTTACGAAGCTCTGTCTGCTTCCCGCGACGCAATTCGCTCATGAAGTAGTCCTGGACAGCAGAGGGCGCTTTCAACCAAGTATGTGGGTGCGCAGCAATTTTGGAGTGTCCTTCACCGAAGGCTGCATGTTTGAAACCAAAAATACCGTCTACTTGCTCTCAGGGGCAGGCCAAAAAAAAGAGGCTAGCGTGGCTGCCGCGTTTTCGATGTCCGCTGGGTGAGCATGACGCCACAAACACATAGTGAGTCATTTTGGAGATTTGGCCGGATGCCTGAAGAAATTGCAGTGGAAATCCACGGTAAGGATGTGAGTGACTTTCAGCTGGGTCGCTTGGTGAGAGCAAGCCATAGAAAATACTCCGTACCGATTACAGCTTTCATCAGTAACGCTTTCATCGCTGAGGATTCGTGCGTAGGTATTTCTTTTGAGCACTCCGAACGAAACGAGGCATACGGCAAAGCAGATGGCTCTATCCTTCGAACCGAAAAAATACACTGCACACGGAAAGAAGGGCGTTTCTGGCTGCTTGAAACTCGAGACGGCAATTACGTCATTGGCAGCTTTATGCGGGATGTCGGACGGCGGAGTTTTCTGAAGTTTCTGCGCGCCGGCGAGTGCATCTGTGGTTTCAGTTAAGGAGCTCTGAAACCACAATTCGCTGCCCATAATTTGGTCGGCTCTGTCCTGTGCTTCGTTGGATGTTCGTAAGCAATTAAATTCATATATCTGGCTATTGTGTTTGACATGTATTGCAATTAATTATGAGGTTTGACAAGGAATTATGTCTGAACATGTTGCTGAAGTTAACTGGGAAAACATACCCATGCGGATGACGCTTCTACCTACTCACGTAATCATGTTGGTCGGTTTGAAGGACAACAGAAATTTAATATTTCTGCTGCGGTTGAATACAAAGGCGATGCGTTATGTGCGGATCCAGAGCAGCTGATGGTCACTGCCGCAGCTAGCTGTCACATGCTTTTTTTCTGGCAATCGCTGAGCAACAGTGATTCTCACCGAGTCCTATAGCGACACTCCTGTGGGCTACCTTGAGAAAACTGACGGCGGCGGGTTGGAAATTACCCTGATTGAGCTTTATCCAAAAATAGTATTTTCTGGAGAAAAAACCGATGAAAGCGCTATTGCTCGTATACATGCAGGAGCACACAAAAAATACTTCATAGGGAACTCCATAAAGCGAAAATTACGGTGGGTAATTACTCCTGAGTGAATAAAACTGGCCTGCGCAGATAGTTGAAAATATGCGCAGGTATAAAGGTGATGATCCATGTCTAATGTAGATGATATAGTCTTGCACGAGCGTCGAAACGACGTTGTGACGTTGTGACGTTATGGCTTAACAGGCCGCAACCGTACAACGCGCTATCGGAAGAAATGCTAAGTGTACTGAAAGAACGGTTAGATTTAATCGCATCCGACTCCAGCATTCACTGTGTCATCTTAGCCGCTAAAGGAGATGCATTTTGCGCAGGTCACGATTTGCGCGAAATGCAGCAAAACCAAAATATCGTTTTTTTACCAGAACTTATTTAGTTTATGCAGTGATGTAATGGTAAAAATTCAGTCGTTATCTGTGCCCGTAGTTGCCCGAGTACAAGGAGTTGCAACTGCGGCAGGCTGCCAGCTCGTAGCGAGTTGTGACTTGGCAGTTGCGACATTTGGTACCCGCTTTAGGGTTTCAGGTATAAATTTGGGGATTTTCTGCTCTACGCCATCTGTTGCGCTTAGGTTGGAAAAGGTTCTTGAAGGCATCGAGTCGGCAATAGCGGCAGGCTTCAAGCGGCTTAATATTAATAGTGTTATTCAAAGTGGGGTCAATAGTGATGAGGTGTACGATCTAGCTATTTACGCATTAAGTCGAGGTTTGGATATTAATTTTATTGAGGAAATGCCGTTAGGAATAGTGGATAGTCATGATCGTAGTAGAGCGCTAGTAACCAGCGATGAAGTGCTTGAGCGTTTGAGTGACAATTTATATTTGATGCCAGTAGCAAGGCGCACTGGAGGATCTTCAAAATATTATAGCGTAAGGGGGTATGATAGTCGCATAGGCTTTATATCGCCCCATAGCCATAATTTTTGTAGTGCGTGCAATAGAGTTAGAGTGATGGCGGACGGTAAGCTTGTTCTCTGCCTTGGGCAAAATAACGCAATTGATCTTAAGAAAATATTACGTGATACTAGTTACAGTCGCGACGCGATGAGATCAATAATTGTCGATGCAGTGAAGTTAAAGCAGGCTGCACATAGTTTAGAATGCGCTCACGGCGTTCAAGTGATTCGCTTCATGAGCATTACTGGTGGTTAAATGTGGGTCATTACGTTTTCGTTGATAAGTTTATTAGATTTTTTAATAGAGGTGGGCAGGTAAACCATTTTTTTCCATGAGCACCTAGCGTGTGTTGATAATGATCTATTTTATCTAAAATAAATTCTGAGCCAGGCGAGGTTGCACTTTGCATCGGGGTTTTATGCTGCAGTGGCAACTTAAACTCTTGAGAGTAGACGTGATCAATGTCTTGAAAAGTCACACCTGGAAATTCTTTTATTAAGTTTGCACCTTCGATTATTAAGGTTGTTAGGAGGCGCTCTAAAATTTCTTGCTCAGTGATGTGAGGCCGATAGATGATGTCTGTTTCTTTGGCAAGCATCGCTGCTATTAATGAAAGTTCAGGGTCTGGTTTTTTTGATGAGTTTTCATACATATAAAATCCTCTTCCTGATTTTTTTCCATACCTGCCTAAAATAGATAGTTCTTTGCCAAGTGCAAAGTAGCTAGGGTCGGTGTTATGCTGTTTGCGATTTTTTATGCGCTCCCAAAAAAGCAAATCTATACCGTAATGATCATTAGACGCTAATATCCCCATATTAGATTTCGAGATCTCTATGATACTGTCCACGTCTGCAGGCCTTGCGCCCTCTAGGACTAAACGATGGGCTTCCCGATTTAAAGATTCAAATAGACCTTGAACGATATTAGTGCGGTAACGGATCGGTAGGTGAGTGTCAAATCCCAGTGCCTCGGTAAAAGATTCTGTAGCCTCAGCGGGAATACAAAGGTTTTTCGATGGCTGTTCGACATCTCTAAGCATAAAAGCTAAAGGCAGTAGGTTATTCATCATTGGCTTCTTATTGTGCTCTGTCGTGATATATGAGTAACTCTTATTAGTAATCTTAAGCGAAGCCTGTGCGAACGCCAAGCAGCTCCAGCTTGTTTGTCGTGTTCTGCATAATCGCTGGCCTATATAGCAAATTTTTATTGCTGTACCCTTATAGGATTGAGATTCCTAGGTGCGATCTAGGTAGGTCAATCAGTTAATTAATGCTTGAGTGAGGCATATATGAGTAAAAATCGTAATAGATTTTTTATTGACGGCGCTTGGATTACTGCAATTCACATGGTCTCTCTCCCCAATCGGTATAACGCCGGAGGCGAGGGTTTCGCCCCTGCCGTTATGCGCGGCAGCCATTTCAGCGCCGCGCTGGCTTCGCCGGTTTAGGCCTGCCGGGCGCAGAGCAGCGCCCGGTACAGCGCACTTACTTGGTCGCCATCACCGCCGCATGCTGATGCGCCGGCTGCAAGGTGTCGGTATCGGCGACGTCCGGCTGGATGCAGACGAAGGCAGGCAGGCCGTCCTCGTGGGCATAGGCCGGCAGGTTGGAGTTGGAGGTGCACACGCGGCCATCCTGGGTGAACTCGAAGTCACGGAACCAGATCACCCGGTTGGGCATCGGGTAGGCGATGAACTTCTTCTGCGCCGGGATATAGCGCATCACCCGATCGGTATTGTTGGTGGCGATCCACACGTCGCCGTGCTTGTCGACGTTCAGCGCATAGGGGATCTCGTACTCGTTCGCCGCCAGCAGAGGCAGCGCGATGCTCTCGAAGGTCTTGCTCTGGGTGTCGAAGCGCATCAGGTAGCCCTCGTCGAAAGACGGAATCCACAGGCTGCCATCCGGCCCGAAGCGCAGGCGGCGTGGGCCCTTGTGCGGCACGTCGTACTCGGTGACCTCATGGGTGACGGGGTCGATGTGGCCGATCTTGTTGGCCAGTACCTTGCTGTACCAGACGCCGCCATCGAGCGGATTGATATCAATGCCGTAGGGCCAGTTGAACACGTTGCGGCCGCCGTTGAGCCACTTGTGGTGCGACAGCGCCAGGTGGAAATTCTGCTCGGGGAACCAAGCGGAGATCTTCAGCACGACGCCGATGAAGGTGTCGGTGATCCAGCGCAGCACGCCATTGTGCGGGGTTTCGATTTCAGTGAATTGCTCGGTCTTGGTGTCGAACTTCATCACCGTGTTGGAGATCAGCACGGTGAACCAGACATTGTCATCATTGTCGACGCGGATGGTGTGCGAATACAGGCCCTTGCGCCAGAGGAAGCCCTGCGGGATCGGGTAGAGCTTCCAGGCCTTGGTCGCCGGGTTGAACATGATCAGGTTGCTCGACAGCGCGCCGGTGAAGAAGATGCGCCCGTCGGAGATCTGCGCGCCGCTGTGCGGGCCGTGCTTACCGGTGAAGATGCCGATCGGCATCTGCATGCCGCGGAAGTTGCCGCCCTTGACCTCGTCGGTCACCGGCATCTGGTAGGTGTCGATCTGCCCGCTCTGGCGATCGAGGATGTACACCTCGTCGCGGCCTTCGTCGATGCCCATCAGCTTGTCGTCTGCCAGCACCATGGTGTCGTGCAGGAAGGACAGGGGCGTGGCCGCATGCCACTCCTCGACGCGCGCCTTGGCCAGTTCGGGGCTGAATTCGTGGCTCTGGATCGCCTTGATCGGCTTGCCGTCGTAGCCCTCGGCGAACATCTTGGCGATGCTCTTTTTCTCGCCATAGGTCAACGTCGCCAGATAACCTTCCATGCGACTGATTGTCCCCCCCCACTGCTCCTCGCTGCGCGGCGTGCGAGTGAGTGCGTTGCCCTGCTGGTGGCAGAAGCTGCACTGGGAAATGAAGGCTTCCTTGGTCGACGCATCCGGGAACGGCAGGGTCGCGGCATGCGCCGAGGCGGTCAGGCTGTTGGACAGCTCCTCGGCCGAGGCGATCTTGGCCACGCGAAAATCCAGGCGCTGCCGATCGGCAGCGGCCAGTTCCAGCGGCTGCACGATATCCTTGAAATAGGGGGTGCGCGTGCGCACCTGTAGCTTGCCGGCGAAGCCGGTTTCCAGCGAGTAGCGACCGTCGGCGTCGCTGTAGACGGTTTCCTTGCGGTTACGCGCTTCGTTCCAGACGGTTACCATGCTGCCGGCGACCGCTTTGCCGTCGTCGGTCATGACGTGGCCGCTGAGGGTGGCGGCGCTGGCGCTGGCACCGAATAGCAGGGTGAGCAGACCGAGGGAGTAGGCTGATTTCATGGGAGGCATCTCGCTCAACCGAAGTGATAGAAGTAGAAGTGCAGCGCGGCGACGATCACCACGGGCATGACAATGCTCAAGACGATGTATTTGCTGATGGATTTCAGGATATGCATGCTGTTTTTCTCCAGATTCATGGGATGGCCAGGGGGCCATGCTCAGTTCGTCAGCTGGCGGCGCAGGCCCGCGAGCGCAGTATTGAGCTTGTGTTCGAGCAGATAACGCAGGGGCACACCCAGGCCGGGGATGCGCGAACGGAAGCGGATCTGCCAGTCGACGCGGGTGCCGCCGCCGCAGGGGGTCAGGCGCACTTCGCCTTGATGGCAATACACCGGCGAACCCTGGAGCACGCGATAGCGATAGCCCCGGTTCGGACTGAACTCGGTGATCTGTTCGTGAATGGCGCCAAATGGCGAGTCCAGCACCCGTTCGGCACCATAGCCGTTGACCTCGCCGGCCCCCTGCTTGACCAGGCGGCACTGCCCCAGACCCGCCCAGCGTCCCAGTTCCCGGTGGTCGCTGAGCAGGGCGAAGACCCGCTCCGGCGCGGTGGCGATTTCGATGCTCGCGGCGCAGGCCTGGTTGTCGGCGAGCGGGCGCCGCTCGCGCGGCAGCGGCAGGAAGCCGAAGTCACGATGCCCTCTGCCCGGGCGGGCCCACATGAACTCGTAGGAAAACCCCAGCGGATCGTTGACGTAGACGCAACCGGCCAGCGGCAGATGGATCGGCCGGCAGTTCGCCTTGGCGCCCGCGGCCAGCGCCCGCTGGTGCATGGCGTTGACGCCATGGCGGTTGCGCGGATCGCCAAAACAGATGTTTAGGATGCCCTGGTCGTTGATCCGGTAGCCCGCCTCGCGGCACCGCCCCGGGTCGCGGCCATACTCGACGATCTCCAGCAACAGGGTCGGCCCGCCGAATACCCGGCGCCTGGCGCCGGCGTCCGCCAGTCCCCACAGCGCTTCATGGGCGTCGTCGTGCAGCTGCAGGTCGTGCTCGGGCACGCCCAGGCCGCTGCCGACGAACGCGCTGGAGGCGGCCAGATCCGGGGTGGTCATGCTCACGTAACGGATCGCCACCGGGCAGTCCTGGCGACCACGAAGGTTCTCCTCGGGTAGTGGATCCTGCTCCAGCAACTCGACATAGACCCCGTCGGGATTGCGCACGCAGACGCGGCGCGCACCGGCTGCACCGAGCGGCGCCGTCAACGGCTGGGTACCGAGCTCGGCCAGACGGGCCAGCGCCAGGTCGAAATCGGCCACCCAGACGCCCATGCGGCTATAGCCGATGTCGTTGGGCTGGCGATCGGCCGGCATCAGGCGCGCCATCGGCCGCTCGTATTGGAACAGTTCCAGCTGACACCAGTCGTTGCGGCCGACCAGGCACCAGCAGGTCATCGCCGCGCCGGGCAGGTCGACGATGGTGGCGCTCAGCGGGCCGCGCATCATCAGGCGGCTGCCGCCAGCCGGGAGGAAGCCCAGACCGTCGCACCACCAGGCTTCGGTGCGGCGCAGATCGACCACGCTGAAGGCGATCTGGTTCAACGGCAGGGGCAAGGGCGAACGTGCGTTCAAGGTCGTCGTGCTGTTCATAGCAGGGCCACCGCGCTTTGCGGGTCGATCAGGATCTTCGCGTGCTGCTCCGGATCCTTGAGGGCGTCGAACGCGTTGGCGACCCCGTCCAGGCCGACGGTGCCGGTGATCATGGGCGCACAGTCGACCTTGCCCTCGGCGATCATGTGCAGGGTGTCGCGGTATTCCAGCGGCGAATGGCCGAAGACGAAGCGCAGGTCGATCTCCTTGTGGATCGCCAGGGCCGGCTCGTAACGGTCGACCTGCATGCACACACCGACCACCATCACCCGCGACAGCAGCGGCGCGCCATCGATGATCTGCTGCAGCAGCCCGGGCAGGCCGACGCACTCGAAGATCACCGGACGCTTCGGCGCCCCGACACCAAGCTTCTCGGCCAGGCGCCAGGCGATGTGCCAGGGCACCGGCAGCTTGCCGAGCTTCTCGCGGGTGCCCAACGAGAGTTCCAGCAAGCTGGGCAGATCGCGGATGAAATCCTCGCCGGGACGCTCGGCGTAGGGCGAGCCCTCGCGCGGATCGATCAGCACATCGGCCCCGCACCGCTGCGCCAGGGCACGCCGCCCGGCGGAGAAGTCGCTGGCCACCACGCGCGCCACGCCCCGCGCCTTGAGCAGGCAGATCAACGCCAGGCCCACCGGCCCGCAACCGATGATGATGGCCACGTCCTTGCGCTGGATTTCGCTGCGGCGTACCGCATGCCACGCCACCGCCATCGGCTCGGTCAGGGCCGCCATCTCGGCCGACAGGCCATTGGGCACCGGCACCAGCGCCGACTCCTGCAACAGCATGCGCTCGGCGTAGCCGCCGGTGGCCAGCGGCGACAGGCCGGCCAGGTGGATCGCAGCCCCGATACGCAGGATCGGCTGGGCCACCACCCGGGTACCGGGCTTGAGTTTCTTGTTGCACCCGGCGCCGTACTCCAGCACCTCGGCACATAGTTCATGGCCGAACACCACCGGATCGCTGCTGGACGGCAATACCTTGGCGAAGCCGACCTTATCCACCACGGCCTTGAACTCGTCGCAGTGGTGGCGCATGTGCAGGTCCGAGCCACAAATGCCGCAGCGCAGCACCTTGACCAGTGCCTGACCCTTGGCGGGTACCGGCTCCGGCAACTCGACGACCTGCAATTCGGTGTTCTGGCAAACAACAGCTTTCATCCGCTACCTCCGGAATGTTGGATGGGGTGGGGCCGGGCAGCGGCTGCCGCAGCGGCCAATGTAAGTTAGTGCGCAGGGCGCGGACCCAGGCCGCGGCCAGGAACAGCAGGCCAGCGCTGAGCCGGCCGGTTCAGCGCAGCAGCAGGCGCAGCAGACCCTCGGTGAGACGCCCATAGGGGGGTTTGAGCAGGAAGCTGCCATTGAAACGGGCCTGGTAGAAGATTGGCCGCATCTTGCTGAAGGTCTGGAACCCCTCCTGCGCGTGGTAATGCCCCAGCCCCGAGTTGCCGACACCGCCGAACGGCAGGTTTTCCTGTAGCACGTGAAGCATCACGGTGTTCACCGAGACGCCTCCTGATAGAGTCTTCCTCAGCACCTGCTCAACCCGCGCCTCGTCCTCGTCGAAGATGTACAGGGCCAGCGGTCGCTCATGCGCATTGATGTAGTCCAGGGCTTGCTCCAGCTCGCGATAAGCGAGCACCGGCAGCAGCGGGCCAAAGATTTCCTCCTGCATGATCTGCATGTCGTCGCGCACATTCAGCACCAGGTGCGGTGCCAGCTTACCGGCGCGGCGCGCCTCCTCGGCATCAGCCAGCGCCACGACTTGCGCGCCCTTGTCGTGGGCATCGGCGAGCAGAGCCTCGACTCGGGCCAGTTGCCGGGCATTGATCATGCAGCTGTAATCCGGGTTGCTGCCAAGCGGCCCCGGGTAGTAACGTGCCACGGCGCTCCGCGCCTGCTCGATGAACTGCTGCTCGCTACCCTCGGGCAGGAACAGGTAATCCGGCGCGACACAGGTTTGCCCGGAATTCAGGCACTTGCCCCATAGGATGGTCTCGGCGGCGCGCTGCAGCGAATAGCCTGGCGCCACCAGGGTCGGCGACTTGCCGCCAAGTTCCAGAGTCACGGGGGTGAGGTTCTCACTGCAGTTGCGCATGATCTGCCGTCCGACGCCCGGCGAGCCGGTGAAGATCAGGTGATCGAACGGCAGGCGGGAGAACTGGTCGTTGATCCCGGGTCCCGGCTGGATCACTGCCACCAGATCTTCCGCGAACCGCTCGCCCAACAAGCGCGCGAGCAACGCCCCGTAATGGCTGGAGTCGCTGGCGATCTTGATCATGGCGCGATTGCCGGCAGCCAACGCACCACACAGCGGCCCCAGGGTCAGGTACAGCGGATAGTTCCAAGGCGCCGCAATACCGATCACCCCGAGCGGCTGCGCCAGCAGAGCAGCACGCCCAGGCTGGAACCACAGACCGACCCCGCGCTTGTGCGGCTTCATCCACTGTTTTAGGCATCTGAGCGCGTGGTTGATTTCGCTCACCAGGCCAAAGATGTCGAGCAGCTTGCTCTCGTGGCTGGAGCGGTGGCCGAAGTCGGCGGCGATGGCTGCGGCGATCGCATCGGCATTGTCCAGCACCACCGCCTTGAGTGCCTGCAGGTTGGCCCGGCGCAC
This sequence comes from Pseudomonas sp. BF-R-01, assembly GCF_019946615.1. NCBI lineage: Bacteria > Pseudomonadati > Pseudomonadota > Gammaproteobacteria > Pseudomonadales > Pseudomonadaceae > Pseudomonas > Pseudomonas sp. BF-R-01. The sequence continues at coordinate 269,680 of NZ_JAGYFX010000001.1, read as the reverse complement.
CGGGTACGACGGATAGCGCTCGCGGGCGAAGGCGGCCCGCTGGCTGGCGAAGACCTGGCGCATCTGCTCGACGGCCGGCCCGACTTGTTCAATCGACATGAGAGGAACTCCGAATAAGGGGGGAATCATATGGGGAGGCTCCGCGACAGCCGGCAGCTCTCGCGTAGCTTCGCCGCCAGCCATGGTTCAGCTGCGACTGCGACGCAGCGCGCGGACCCAGGCCACAGCCAGGAACAGGATCAGCAGGCCAGCGCCCAACTGAGCATGGGCGGGATCAGATTGCCCTGCTCCTGCGCTGGCCAGGGCAGGTTCTGCTCTAGGCGACTCATGTAACCGTCGATCTCGTCGGCGCCGAGCTTGCTGCCCGGCGTGTGCCACTGGGATAAGACGAGGAGGCGAGCAGCGGCGCCGTCAGGGTCAGTTCGAAACGATAGGTGTGCATGTGAATTCCTTGCTCAACGCAGGCAGTCGAGTAGCAGTGGATTGAGTTTTTCCGGCGCGTGCAGCTGCAGCCAGTGGTTGGCGCCGTCGATGCACTCGTAGCGAAAAGGGCCGTCCACATGGCGCGCGGTGTCGCGCATCTGCCCTTCGGTCAGGAAGCGGTCGCCGCTGCTGTAGATGCCGCACACCGGCACCCGAGCCTTGGGCCAGGCGTGCGGCAGGATCACGCCGGGGTTGGCACGGTAATAGTTGATGCCGGCCGTGAGGCGCCCCGGCCGCGTCAGGGCCTGCCGCCAGTGGCCAAACTCCTCGGGAAAGTCGGTGACCCTGCGGAATAACCACCAGAAGCCGGCCTTCAGCAGCCACTCGGGAAAGCCGCGCAGCTGGAACATCAACACGTACCAGCCCTTGAGTTTCTGTGCCAAGCCGCCGCTGCCATAGGCCGCCGGATGGCCAACCGACAGGGTAATGTAGCGCTCCACCCGCTCAGGATGGGTCAGGGTAAAAAACCATCCCTGCATCGCACCCCAATCGTGGCCGACCAGGCGCACCCGCTCAATGCCGAGGGCATCGAGCAGCGCACGCAGGTCCGCCACCAGCAGGTCGCGGTGGTAGTCGGCGACCCGGCTCGGCATCTGCGACTCGCCGCAGCCGCGGGTATCCGGGGCGATCACCTGGTAGCCGGCCGCGACCAGCATGGGGATCTGCTTGCGCCAGACTGCATGGGTGTCGGGAAAACCATGCACCAGCAGCACCGGTGGACCTTCGCCGGCAATCAGCACGTTCATTTCCAGGCCGTTGATCTGCAGTCTGCGCATCGGATAGTCCATCTCGTTCAATTTCCCGGGGCGTTGGCCAGACGCTCAGGCAGGTGGCCGAGGAAGGGACGCACCAGCGCCCACGGGAAGGCCGATACCACGCCCGACTTCACGCGCTTGTCGGCCATCTCGCCCGAGGAGGCGCCGGTGATCACCACGGTGGAGACTGTATCTGTGTGCATGGGGCTATTCCTCTTTCTTAGAAATGGTCTGGGGTGGGGCGTGAGGCCATGGCGGGTCTCAGTCGATGGCCAACACCGAACGCGCCTGCTCGCGCAGGACGAATTTCTGAATCTTGCCGGTCGAGGTCTTGGGCAAAGGGCCGAAGACGAACTGCTTGGGCACCTTGAAGCGGGCCAGGCGTTCGCGGCAGAACGCGCTCAGCTCGTGCGCACTGGGCGCATGGCCATCGCGCAGTTCGAGGAAGGCACAGGGCACCTCGCCCCAGCGCTCGTCGGGAGTGGCGACCACAGCGGCGGCCAGCACGGACGGGTGGCGGTAGAGCACGTCCTCGACCTCGATCGAGCTGATGTTCTCGCCCCCGGAGATGATGATGTCCTTGCTGCGATCCTTGATCTTCACGTAACCATCCGGCTCTACCACCGCCAGGTCGCCGCTGTGGTACCAGCCACCAACGAAGGACTCCTCGGTGGCGCGCGGGTTTTTCAGGTAGCCCTTCATTATCAGGTTGCCGCGGTGCATGATCTCGCCCACGGTCTCGCCGTCATGGGGGACTTCCTCCATGGTCTCGGAATCGCGCACGCTGATGCCTTCCTGGCAGATGCTGCGCACGCCCTGACGCGCGCCGAGACGAGCCTGCTCCTCAAGTGGCAACGCATCCCACTCCGGGTGTTTGGCACATACCGTAGACATACCATAGGTTTCGGTGAGGCCGTAGCCATGGGTCAGGTCGAAGCCCAACTGCTTCATACCCTCGACCATCGCCATCGGCGGCGGGGAACCTCCGGTTATCGCCGACACCCGATGACTGATACCCTCGCGCCATTCAGTCGGCGCATTGATCAGTAGCGACTGCACGATAGGTGCGCCGCCATAGTGGCTGACCCGGTGCTCGCGGATGGCCTGGAAGATCAGTTGGGCGTCGACCTTGCGCAGGCACACGTTGGTGCCGGCATTGGCCGCCAGGGCCCAGGTGAAGCACCAGCCATTGCAGTGGAACATTGGCACCGTCCACAGGTAAGTCGCATGCGGCGGCATGCCCCAGGTGACGATGTTGGACAGCGCACTGAGGTAGGCGCCGCGGTGGTGGTAGACCACGCCCTTGGGATTGCCGGTGGTGCCCGAGGTGTAGTTCAGGCTAATCGCGTCCCACTCATCGCCCGGCAACGACCAGGCGAACTGCGGGTCGCCACTGGCGATGAACGCCTCGTACTCGTAGCTGCCGAGCGGTTCGCCGGGACCGTCGTATTCGCTGTCGCAGACATCGATGACCAGGATGTCATGGCTGACCCTGGGCAATGCCGCCCGGATGATCGGGGCGAACTCGCGGTCGGTGATCAACACCTTGGCCTCGCCATGCTCGAGCATGAAGGCGATGGCTTCGGCATCCAGGCGGGTGTTGAGGGTGTTGAGCACAGCCCCGCACATCGGCACGCCGAAGTGGCACTCATACATTTCCGGGGTGTTGGCCAGCATCACGGCCACCGTGTCCTCTTGCCCCACACCGGCGTCCGCCAGCGACGACGCCAGTCGACGACAGCGCGCATAGGTCTCGGCCCAGGTATATCGACGTCGACCGTGAATCACCGCCGGACGCTGCGGATAGATGTAAGCCGAACGCTCGATGAACGTCAGCGGGCTCAACGCCATGTGGTTGGCCGGTTGCTTGTCCAGCCCTACGCGATACGGACTCATACGACACACTCCTCAAGTACTGCGTTGTTCACTGAAATGGCATCAATCTCGCCATCCTGGCGAATGATCGAAGCACTGGGTTTACTTCACCAAGCGGCACGTTCAGCGCAGGCCGCTGCAGGTCAGGCGGGATGCCAGCAAGGGGTGCTGCCAGGATTCGAGCGTTCATGGGGTCTCCAGATACCTGTGCAATTGGCGCGGAGGGGGAGCAGCAGTCCGCCATACCCTTCCACGCTGCCACCATAGGCCGCCCGGACCGCGGCTCCGCCCCCCTCGATGGGGGGGCGTCGGAATCCGATCAGACTCGGCGCAAAGAACGTCTGGACTTCTGTTCGTCGGCAATGGCCAAATGAAAAGATCGCATCGCGTGCCGGCAGCATCGCCAGCCGGCGGAAACGGATACAGAATGGTCCGACAATAAGAACCGCCAGCGGCGCACCGTAGCCAGCTGGAGACCGCACTCCGTCAACCGTGAGAACAGCACTTGAGCCTAGTGAGTACCGAACCCGGGTTGGTCCTGAAGGCCACCCCGCCACGCTTGCAGAAGTCCGCCACGGCGCGCCCCCGGCTGAGCCTGGACTCCGCCGAGCTGGCCGACAAGGCAGTGATCGCGCTGCAGGCACCGGCGGGCTTTGGCAAGACCCAACTGCTCGCCCAGTGGCGCCGCGACTGGCTGGCGCAGGGCGGCGTGGCGATCTGGCTGGCCCTCGACGAGCATGATGATCCGCTGCGCCTGGCTCACGGCCTGGCCGTTGCCAAGGCGGTCGGCAGCGGTCGACCAGTAATGCCCCAGAGTAGTACCAGCCTCTTCGGCAAGGGCGCCGACGACCTCGACGACCTCGACGAGCTGACCAGCTGGCTGGCCGAAATCGCCGACCTGGGTGCCGAAACCCTGCTGATTCTGGATGACGCGCACAGCCTGCCGGAGGCGACGGCACGCCACTCGCTGACCTACCTGCTGCGCAACACACCCGCCAACCTGCGCGTGGCCATGGCCTCGCGCGGACGCATGACCCTGCCGATGGCCGACCTGCTGGCGCAGGGTTACTTCGGCGTGGTCGGCGTCGAGGACCTGCGCTTCACCCTCGACGAGACCCTCGCCCTGCTCGCGACGCGCTTCGGCCAGCGCTTGGAACTGGACGACTGCGCACACCTGCACGAGATCACCGAGGGCTGGCCGCTCGGCCTGCAACTGACGATCTCGGCGATCGAGCGCAGCAGCGACCTGCACAGCGCCATTCGCGACCTGGCCATGAGCAATGGCAATCGGCAGAATTTCTTCATCGACTCGCTGCTGTCCCGCCTCTCGCAGCAGCAGACCGACTTCCTCACGCGCATCTCGCTGTTCGAGATGGTCCATCCGCAACTGTGCGTCGTCTTGCTCGCCGATGAACGCGCCGCGGCATGGTTGCAAGAGCTGCTGAGCAGCACACCGATCCTGATCGAGGGCGTGGACAGCGATTGGTTGCGCATCCATCCGCTGGCCCAGGAGTTGCTGCGCAGCCGCTTCGCCGCATTGCCCGAAGCAGAGCGTCAACTGCTACACCAGCGCGCCGCCGAATGGCTCGCTGGCCATGGCCTGCCAGAGGCCGCCGCGCGCCAGGCACTGCTGGCCGGGCAAACCAGGCAAGCCTATGCACTGGCCGAGAGCTGCCTGTACGAATTGATGTTGCGCGGTCACTTTACCCGGACGCTGGACTGGATCGAGCAACTGCCCAGCCACGAAGTCGAGCGGTGTCCGCGCCTGCGCCTGGTCGTGGCCTGGTCACTGGCCTTGAGCGGGCACCAGACGCAGGCCGTGCAGATGATCGAGCAGGTCGGCAGCGACCCGAACGCCAGCGCAGAAGAGCAGTGCGAAGCGGCGGCGATCCTCTCGACCGCCGCCTTTTCCGCCGACCACCCCGATTCCTCGCAGCAGATCATCGAACCCTGGCTGGACAAGGCACCCGCCTTTTCCATCAAGTTGCAGGCCATCCTGGCCAACCACAGGATTCGCCTAGCCCTGGCGGCGGGGCATACCGAGCGTGCCCGCCATTACTGCCAGAATGCGCCGCGCTTCGAATGGACCTCCGGCATGGATGCCGTACGCGGCCATCGCGACTGGCAGTTCGGCTTGTCGTATTTCTGGGAGGGCCAGATGCTCAGCGCCGAGCGGGCGTTGCGCGCCAGCCTGAGCCAGGCCGACCAGGATATCGGCCGGCGCAGCGGCATCGCCTTGCTGATGGCCACGACCTTGGCCAACGTGTTGCTCGAACGCGACGCCCAGATCGAGGCCAGCACCGTACTCGCCAATCGCCTGGACTTGCTGGCGCGCCTGGCCGCCCCCGAGGCGATCGTCCAGGGCTATGTCAGCGCGGCCCGCCTGGCGGCCCTGCAGGGGCAGACCCACCGCGCCCACGACCTGCTCGACGAACTGTTCGCCATCGGCGAGACCCGGCAGATGCCACGCCTGTGCATCAGCGCGCTGGCCGAACAGCTGCGCCAGCACGCCCTGCGCGGCCACAGCGAAACCTGCCAGGCCCTGTGGCAGCGCCTCGACCAACTGCTGCCCGACTTCGTCCGCGAACCAAGAGGTCTGCTGGGCCCCGAACTGGCCCTGTACGCACAACTCGGGCATGTCTATGCCTGCGTCTCCAGCCATGACTGGAGCGGCGTACTGGCGCTGCTGGAGCAAGCCGCGCCACTGGCCGAGCGCCTGCGCCGTGGCCGTGAAAGCGTACAGATATTGCTGCTCCAGGCACTGGCCCGCCAGCGTCTCGGCGAGGACGGTGTGCCGGCCCTGCGCGAGGCCGTCAGTCTGGCCGAAGAATACGGCCTGCTGCGGATCCTCGCCGACACCCACCCGGACCTGCCGGCCTGGGCGGCCCAGCTACAGGGCAATGCCCCGACGGCCGCCGTGCAGCCACCCGCCGCAGCGCCCGGCCCGCCGCGCAAGCACTCGACGGTGAGTGTCTCGCCGAGCCGGATGCTCACCCCCAAGGAGCGCGAGGTCTTGCAATTGCTCGCGCGCAACATGTCGAACAAGCAGATCGCCCTGGCCCTGGAGGTCGGCGAAGAAACCGTGAAATGGCACATGAAGAACCTGTTCGGCAAGTTCCAGGCCGGCAACCGCAAGCATGTGCTCGATCGCGCCTATCTGCTGGGCATTCTGCAGCCCTAGCAGCCTCTCCCCGACCTCTCGCACACCCCCCCCCATCGCCGGGGGGGGCAAAGTAGCGCGCCGGGAATAATCTCGATCCCATGAAGAACCGCCGGCAGGTCTGCTGACGGCTCGGTGCGACGCCGATTGCAGCGTCGCGCTATCGACCTCGGGACAGAGACGATGACGCACAAGGTACTGATCGCAGGTGTTGGCATGACCCCGTTCACCGCATTGGGCAGTGGCAATGCCACTGAACTGACCAAGTCGGCGGTGAATCTGGCCTTGGCCGACACGGACCTCGATCTCGATCTGATCGACCAGACCTTTTTCGCCTGCGTGCACTCCGGCTCGGGCATCGGCGAGCGCTTGATGGCGCCTCTCGGACTGATCGGGACCAGCCTGGTCAATGTCCGCGATGGCTGCGTCTCTGGACATGCGGCCTTTCACCTGGCGCGCCAGAGCCTGCTTGCGGGCGAGGCCGAGTGCGTGCTGGTGGTTGGTTGCGAAGCCATGCCGGCAGGCATTTCCAGCCGGGCGTTCTTCGATCTGGGCGAACGCGAGGGCAAACCGCATGACCTCACGGCGGAAAATCATCAAGCCCTCGAACAGCTGGAACGACGGCAACATCCGGCAGAACTGTTCGCCGCCCAGAACAGCCATCTGCTTACCGGTCTGGGGGTCTCGGAGGCCATCTACGAACAGGTTGTGCTGGGGGCCAGAACCCAGGCACGCCTCAATCCCTATGCCCTGTTCAACCAGCTGGATGAGGTCGATAGCTGGCTTGCCCCTTACTTGAGTGCCCCGGCATGCGGTGCCGCCGTCCTGATCCTGTGCACGCCGTCGTTCGCCCAGCGCTACGGGCTGCGTGCCGATATCGCCTGCCTGGTCAGCCTGCGCGGCGGCGAAAACGATGCCGATCAGGAGTCGTTCAGTGCACTCGACGTGCTGGGCCGCGCCGCTACCCGGCGCCTGTCGACCCGTGCCTACGAGTTGGCCGGTCTCGGCCCGGAAGATATCGACCTGGTCGAGCTCCATGACCAAAGCGTCGGCGACTACCTGATCAACTGTGCCGCCCTGGGCTTCTGCCGTGAGGATCAGCTCGCCGCCTTCGCCCAGGGCCGGCATAACGGTGACGGCGGCGGCGTGGCGGTTTGCCCGTCCGGCGGCCTGCTCGGCCGCGGCCACGCACCCGGCGCCACTGGTATCGCCCAGTTGGTCGAGCTGGTCTGGCAACTGCGTGGCGTGGCGGGTCCTCGTCAGCTGAGCAGGGCCAGAACCGCCCTGCAGCACAGCACGGCGTTAGGCCGCGCGGTCTCTCTCAGCATCCTGCAACGGATTTCCCAGTAACGGCCGTAAGAGGTCCGAAATGTTTGCTGCACAACCAACAACGACAATAAAAAGGTGCATCAGCCCATGAAAAGCAATAACAGCCACCTCAACCTGCGGCAAAGCCTGCTGGCCTCGGCCATTCTGGCGGCCGCCATGCCAGCCCGTGCGCGCCGAACCGCAGCAGGATAAAGGCCGCGCCGAGTTCTATCTCAGCCGCGCGGTGCTCGATCTCGACGAACTGGCGATGACGGTGCTCGACTCGAGGAGCAGAGCTGAGAGGCGGTAAAAAATTCTCTCCTACGGGAGAGAGTCTCGCTACGGCGCTCGATATTTTCACAACCTCTGAACCCCATCGCCTTCCAACAAGCCAATCAATGCCTGATCCAGAGGCCTCACCGACAGACATTCCAACCAGCGAGCTACCCATGGCAATTGCACAACTGCAAGGCAAACAGATCCTGATCACTGGCGCGGCCTCCGGCATCGGCCGCGCGTCCGCCATTGCCTTCGCCCGCGAGGGCGCCCACATCATCGCCAGCGACTTGCAGCTCGACGCGCTGCGGAGCCTGCAGGAAGAAATCCACGCGCTGGATGTGCAATGCCACATCTACACGGTCGACGTCAGCAGCGAAGCGGCCATGCGGGGCTTCTGCGAGCAGGTGATCGCCGAACTGGGGGCACCTGACGTACTTTACAACAATGCCGGCATCGCCCACCTCGGCAAGTTCCTCGACAGCGACCTGGCCCACTGGCAGCGGGTGATCAACGTCAACCTGATGGGCGTGGTCTACGGCTGCCACCTGTTCATTCCGCACATGCTGGCCGCCGGCGGCGCGCGCCAGGTGGTCAATGTCTCCTCCACGGCGAGCTTCGCCCCGGCGCCGTCCATGGCAGCCTATGCGGCCTCCAAGGCGGCCGTCGCCGGCCTCAGCGATGTGCTGCGCATGGAACTGGCCGGTAGCGAGATAGTGGTCACCGACGTCTGTCCGGGGGTGATCAACACCGCCATCACCACCAGCGGCAGCGCTACTTCCCCGGGCATGACCTCGGCGCAGTTGCAGCGCCTGCAGAGCTACTACGCCCGCGAGGGATGCTCCCCGGATGTCGTGGCCAACGACGTGCTGCAAGCCGTGAAAACCGGTAAGACCCTGGTGCTCAGCGGTCCTTATGCGAGCCTGGCCTTTCACCTCAAGCGCATCTCGCGGCGCCTGTTGCAGAAGGTGACGCTTGGCAACGCCCGCAAGGCCGGCTATCTCTGAGGTGCAGCAGACGCCGAGTTGGCAACGCCCCGCACTCGACAAGGAGTGCTTTACCGCTTGGCGCCAGCAGCAACGGCCATCCGATACTTGGCCGGCGTCACCGCATGCGCAGCCCGAAAACAGGCCGTCCGGTGGCTTTGGCTGCTAAACCCGCTTTCCTGGGCAAATGCGCGCAATCGGCATGCTGGACATGGTCAACAGCTTGCGCGCCTGCTCCAGGCGCACACTTAGAACATATCGATGCGACGGCATGCCCGCGGCATCTTCAAAAACGCCGGAAGTGGGCACGGCTCACTTCGGCACGCGCCGCCAGAGTGTCGGCAGACAACTCCTCGGCCAGGCGGCCCTTCTGTAATTCGTTTATCAGCTGCAGAGCCGCGGAGCCCACCAGCGCATCGCTGAACGACATCGAGGTTGCCCAGATTCAGCAGATGGATCAGCAGATCGCCACCGCAGCAGAGCAGCAAAGCAGTGGCGGAGGAGATCAATCGGGGGTGTTACGCGTAATCCTGTGGTCGATGTCGGTAGCGCCGAAGCAGATCCCACCAGAGCGCAAAGAGGGCGGCGTAGAGCAGGGCGCGCCACCATCGCAGATAAGGTCGTGCGGATTCGAATGCCTGCTGCCAGCCCTCGAAACTACCCAGCGCAGTGCGGCCGATCCAGGCGACCAGTGCGGCGGTCAGGATCATCACCGCGGCAATCCCCAGACCTGAAAGCAGAGTGAATAGCGGTGAGCGTTTCATGGCTCACTTGCGTCTAGTGTCAGCATCATTGAGTCGGACCGGCTCTGGGTCGCCTTGCTCGACGGTACGCGAAGCATCGGCACCACCCGCATGTCGATCGAGCACCAGGCTGGCGGTATTGGTGGCGAGCATCTGTCGGACCTGCAGCTCGGTTTGTAGCAGACGTATTTTGCGCTCCAGATATTGGGTTAAAGAGAAAAGACGGTCGTTGATCTGGATAACGGTTACATAAAGTAATATAAAAAATCTGGCTCAGACTCTGTAGTTATTTTAGTCGCCATGTTGATATTCCTCCTCCTGGATAAACATCGCCGCACGGACACCGATCATTGCGCAAGGTACTTGGGTGTTTCCCGATATGAGTGTGGGCATCACTGAAGCATCCGCAACCCTCAGTCCTGCAACTCCTCGCAACCGTAGCTGTGGATCTAGCGGGGCAGAAGGATCACTGCCCATTCGGCAGGTTCCAACCGGATGATAAATAGTGTCACCATGAAGTTTAATAGCCGCACGCAGCTCTTCTCCTTCGAGTTTCTCGAACCCGTGAAGCGACCTGCCGGAGTACCTGCTCATTGACGGTGCCGAGAGTAGTTTTCGGGCAATACGGATTCCGTCGACTAACGTTTGCAGATCCTCAGGCTCCGAAAGAAATTGGGGATCGATCAGTGGTGGATGACGGGGATCGGCCGATCGGAGCCTTACTACGCCCCGGCTTTTTGGTCTGAGGCCACAGACATGCAGTGAAAAACCACGTTTGAGGTGCATACGTCGGCCATGCCTATCAACTATCCCCACGCAGAAATGGAACTGAACATCTGGTCGAGAAGTCTCCGGCCGAGTTGATACAAAAGCTCCTGCCTCTGCTACGTTGGTTGAAAGCAGTCCACCCAGCCCCTTCAAATAAGATAATAGACCCGTTAATAATTGTGGTACTAACGAAGGCACCAGGCCCAGAAGGCTTTTATCATCAACAGCCCGGGAAATGGTGACATCCAAGTGATCTTGCAAATTATTGCCGACTTCGGGACAGTCTTTATGAACCTTGATGCCTAAACTGCGAAGGTGATCGGCGGGCCCAATGCCAGAAAGCATCAATAGTTGAGGCGTACCGAATGTACCTGCGCTAAGCACGACTTCGCGACGGGCACTAAAACAACCCCCATCAGCCAATTCGACACCTGTCGCTCGCCCTTCTACGATTAAAACTCGAGTCACCTGTACACCCGTCAATATCGTGAGATTTTGAGGCTGTGGATTGAGAAAGGCTTGGGCAGCGTTGAATCGCTGGCCGTTATGCTGAGTGACTTGATAAAGGCCGACGCCAGCTTGATGGGCGCCATTGAAATCTGTGTTGAGTTCGATCCCGGACTCGACACCTGCGGCCACGAATGCTTTAGCGCACGAACTAGGCGTTCCGAGATCAGCGACTTTCCAAGGGCCACCGTCACCGTGCCACGTATTTGCACCACGCGCATTGCACTCCATCTCTTTGAAGATGGGCAGCACCTGATCCCATCCCCAGCCGTCTGCTCCGTTTTTTTCCCAACTGTCGTAGTCCTCTGACTGGCCGCGGAGATAGATCATGGCGTTGATAAGACTTGATCCTCCCAATCCTCTCCCGCGGGGCTGCAGACCACGTTTACCGTTCAATCCTGGCTGGGGGACCGTTCGAAAAGCGTAATTATGACGGTTTCGCCAAGGTACGAGCGCCGCGACCGCAATGGGCATGCGAGAAAGCCAGCTTGCTTTCGCGGGACCTGTCTCTATGAGCGCAATCTGCCTCTCCGGAAATGCAGTAGCCAGCCGAGCTGCGCATGCGCTGCCAGCTGGGCCGCCTCCAACGACCAGATAATCGTACGATCTCGTGTCTTCGCAGCAGGGCATAGCGCCTCCTTATTTTTATTGTGAGAGGTCTTCGTTATACCTATGTTGACAATTAGTGTAAATACTCTAGTTTTGGCTGGTGATTGTTTAAATCACTAAAGGCTCAGTGTTCAGGCACCTGAAAATCCTTGTCGAGCGTGGTTACTTGAGTCAAAACCTTCAGCCCTCAAAGTATCGACTGGGCATCCAGGCATATTTGCCGGACGGGTACTGATCCGGGCTCTGTCGATTGTTCCTACTGCTATTCAGCTCAGGTGCAAGCGTTCTATTTATTCCCCCCTCCTGACGTCACCCCCCCCACCAATGGGGGCGACTGACTGTGCGCGACGCAATAGTCTCAGATCCACGGTGAGTTTCTCCTCTGATTGGGTTGCCCGGCGGTATCTGGCGGCGCGTCACAAAACAGATCGACGATTATCACCGTCTGTATCGACTATCGAGGCGAGCGTTGAAGGGGGGAAATCCCATTTGCCCCGTTGAGTGTTCGCGATAGTAAGGCTTCGCTGGCCATTCAGGCTAACCACCCTGTAGTGCACCTAAGGAGAGGTTCCTACGTGTAACGGATTCAATGAATAACTTTTCGTGAACCACAGAGAAGGTGAGCAAATTAGATGAATAAAAATAATAAGATCTGCCATGCCAACATCCGTCGAGGCCTTCTTGCTTCAGCGATACTGACAGGGCTGGGGATTGCTCCCGTACAGGCTTTCGAAATCAATACGGGTAACGAGGATCTGTCGGTCCGTTTCGACAACACTGTCAAGCTTAACTACGCCCAGCGCGTGCAAGGTGCCGACTCCAAACTGACTAACTCGTGGAACAACAACGACGGCGACCGCAATTTCTCGGTGGGCGAGCCCGTCTCCGAGCGCGTCGATGTGCTCTCCGAGCTGGATGTGGCCTTCAAGAAGACAATGGGTTTTCGGGTCAGCGCCAACAGCTGGTACGACCACGCCTATAAGGATGTCGGCACCTACAACCCGTCGACCAACCAGCTCAACAATGGCAAGCCCGACTCGAACCACCTGAGTGGTTATGCCGACCGTTACTACAACGGTCCTTCCTCCGAGATTCTCGATGCCTTCGTTTTTGGCAGTACGGAAATCGGTGAGCAGTCGTTGCTCAGCGGCCGGTTGGGTAAAACCACCCAGTACTGGGGCGAAAGCATTTTGTCCTTCACCCATGGCAACAGCTATGGCCAGTCTGGCCTGGACATTACCAAAGCACTGACGGTGCCGGGTACCGAAGCGAAGGAATTGTTTATACCGCGTAGCCAAATATCCACCAACCTGACGATCAACCCGCAGTGGACCATCGGCGCGCAGTACTTCCTGGACTGGAACGCCGCGCGTCTGCCGGAATCAGGTACTTATCTGGGCTTCAATGACGGCATACAGAATGGCGGGCACAACCTGTCGCTGATCGGCGCACAGAATCCTCTTTTTGGTACGCCGGGCCCGCTCGGTGCGAACGAGTTCCTGCGACTGGACAATGGCCATACCTTTACCCCGAGCAAGACGGGCGATTTCGGCCTGATGGCCAAATGGAGTCCGGAGTGGCTGGACGGCACGCTGGGTTTCTACTACCGCAAAACCTCCGACATTCTGCCTAACGTGGTCCTGCAGCCGACCGCAGTGGGTCCAGCGCAACTGATCTCGGGCAATATCGGCAGCTACAACCAGTTCTATGTCGATGACATCGATATCTACGGCATCAGCCTGTCGAAGAACATCGCCGGCGTGAGCGTCGGGCTGGATGTGAACTATCGCAACAACATGCCATTGTCCAGCGTCCCGGCCACCGTCAATCCTTCGCCGGCGGCGGCTGGCACACCCGGCGTCATCTCAAGTTTTAATGGTGAAAACGGCGTCGCACGCGGTAATACCGTGCACGCGGTGCTCAACGGGCTGACCACTTTTGGTCAAACGCCGGTGTGGGATAGCTCATCGTTGCTGGTCGAACTCGCCTACAGCCGCTGGCTGTCTGTCACCGATAACGAGCAACTGTTCAAAGGTGAAGACTGGTACCACGGCATCGACAAGGTCACCAAGGATAACTACGTCCTGGGCGTCAACTTCAACCCGACCTGGTACCAGGTGTTTCCCGGTATCGATATGTATATGCCGGTCACCTATAACGTCGGCCTCAAAGGCGAGTCCTCGGTTCAAATGGGCGGCAACAAGGGCGCGGGCAACTACTCGGTCGGCGTCGGCATGGATGTGCGTAATCAATACCGTTTCGACCTGAAGTACGTGGCCAACTTTGGTGATTTCGATATGTGTAATGCACCAGGCAGCGCGGGTAAACCCGGCGATGGTACATCGCCTGGTGCCAACGGACAGTACAACTGCACCCTTGGTCAGCCCACCGCGTTCGCAGGCACATTTGCCCAGATCAGTGATCGCGGCATGGTCACCGCTACCTTCAAAACCACCTTCTGATCGAAGCGTTGCGTGATAACAGGAGACCCCCCATGAAATTCGTTAAAACATTACTGGCTACTACGTTGGCGCTGGCCGTCGCCGGTGCTGCTCAGGCGGCCGTATCCCCGGACCAGGCTGCGAAGCTCGGTACCACGCTGACGCCTGTCGGCGCCGAGCGGGCTGGCAACGCCGACGGCACCATCCCGGCGTACACCGGTAGCCCGATGGCGATCCCGGCGGGCTTCAAGGCGGGCGACGGGTTCCGTCCGGATCCGTTCGAGAGCGAAAAGCCGCGCCTGGTGATCACCGGCAAAAATGCCGCCGAGTACGCGGACAAGTTGACGGTGTCGACCCAGGAACTTTTTAAGCGGTATCCGACCTATCGGGTGGACGTCTACCCGACTCACCGCACTGTGGCCTTGCCGCAGAAGATGCTGGAGAACACCGCGGCAAACGCCGTGACGGCCAAGACCACCGAGGGTGGGCTGGCGCTGGAGAATGCGTTGCCAGGGGTGCCGTTCCCGATCCCCGCCGACGGTTACGAGGCGATGTGGAACCACTTGTTGCGTTACCAGGGCGTGGCCATGAATACCAAGTACGACTCCTGGATCAACGATGCTTCCGGCACGGCGACGCTGAGTTCGACCGGTGTCGTCTCCATTGAAAACCCATTGTCCGATCCGAAGCGTCCAGCGGGTCCGATCGCCGGGGATGAGGCCTATTACAAACTCAAGGTGTCCTACAGCGGGCCGGCGCGTCGCGTGGGTGAAGCAATCTTGGTTGTCGATTCGGTCAATCCGCTGAAACAGCCACGCCGTGCCTGGCAATACTTGCCGGGGCAACGTCGAGTCAAGCTGGCGCCGGATCTGGCCTACGACACGCCGAACCCGGGTACCTCGGGCATCATGACCTACGACGATACCTTCCTGTTCAACGGCGCCATGGACCGTTACGACTTCAAACTGGCCGGCAAGAAGGAAATGCTTGTTCCGTACAACACCTACAAGCTGAACTACCACAAGACCGCCGACGATCTGGTCACCGCCAAGCATTTGAATCCAGATCTGGTGCGCTGGGAACAGCATCGCGTGTGGGTGGTCGAGGCCACTCTGAAACCGGGCAAGCGCCACATCTACAGCAAGCGCACCTTCTACATTGACGAGGACAGCTGGACCGTTCTGGCCTCTGACGAGTATGACGCTCGCGGCCAACTGTTCCGTGGTGGCTTTGCCCACATGACCTACAGCTACGACGTGCAGGCGCCGGACAGCAATAACCACATGCTCTACGATTTCGTCGCAGGCTCCTACAACATCAACGGTTTCTACGGCCCCTACGGTGGCCTCAAGTACAACGAACCCCTGTCCAAGGCCCAGTGGACGGCCGAGTCGCTGGCCGGCACCGGTGTCCGCTAACCGCATCTGAAACAGCTGTACACCACCGGGGGTTTCCACTCATTCCCCGGTGGTTTTCAACCGAGATAATAATAATGACAACCTCAAAGTGGATCCTGCTCTGCACCTTGGCGACAGCGCTGGCGCTGCCGTTTACCCGTCCTGTGGTGGCGGCGGATTTTGCCGATGTGCTGGACACCCCGGCGGTGCACAGTGAGCTTGCTGGCAAAGGTCTGCTGACAGGGCTTACCCGCGCAGGTGAGCGTCTGATCGCTGTCGGCCAGCGCGGCCATATTCTCTATTCCGACGACGCGGGTCAGCATTGGCTGCAGGCTCAAGTGCCAGTCAGTTCGGACCTGGTCTCGGTGTATTTTCCTTCCGCTCAACAGGGCTGGGCCGTCGGACATGACGGGGTGGTCCTGCACAGTAGCGACGCTGGACAGACCTGGAACCGTCAGCTGGACGGGCGCCAGGTGGGCCCGCTCCTGTTCGATTATTACCAGAAGCAACTCGCCAAGCAGCCGGACAATCCGGAACTGCAGGCGCGGGTTGCCGATGCTCAACGGATGAAGGAAGAGGGCGCCGACAAGCCCTTTCTCGATGTCTGGTTCGAAAATGATCAGGTCGGTTACATCGTCGGTGCCTTCAACCTGATTTTCCGAACCGATGATGGTGGCCACAGTTGGACGCCGTGGCTGGACCGTACCGACAACCCGACGGCGCTGAACCTCTACGCGTTGCGTCCGGTAGGCAATGATCTGTTTATCGTCGGTGAACAGGGGCTGGTGCTGAAACTGGACCGGAGCACCGAACGCTTCAACGCCACTCCCACACCTTACAACGGCAGTTTTTTCGGCATCACCGGCAAGCCAGGCTTCGCCCTGGTGTTCGGTCTGCGCGGCAATGTCTATCGCAGCGTCGATGGCGGGGCGAGCTGGAACAAGATCGACCTTGGCCTGCCGCTGAGCATTACCGCCAGCACGATCACCGCCGATGGGCGGATCGTGCTGGTCAGCCAGGCCGGTCATGTACTGGTCAGTGCCGACGATGGCGCCAGTTTCAAGCTCCAGCCGAATACCGTACAGGCGCCGGTGGCCGCCGCACAGATATCCGCTGTCGGTTCCCTGGTACTGGCAGGCACCCGTGGCCTGCGGCAGTTGCCTCTTGAATAAGTCCGGCATTACAAAGAGAACACCATGATGGGTCACTACGAAACCGATACGATGCCGGTGATCCGCGAGCTCAAGGGCTTCGATGCCCGCTCCGGAAACCGGCTGGAACGCCTGATCTTCAACAACCGGTTACGGGTGGTGCTGACTTGCCTGCTGGTCACCCTGGCGTTGAGCTACTTCGCCAGCACCCGGCTGACGCTGAATGCCAGCTTCGAAAAGATGATCCCGCAAAGTCAGCCCTTCATCAAAAACTACCTGGAAAACCGACAGGCCTTGCGCGGTCTGGGCAATGCGGTGCGGGTGGTGGTGGAGAGCAGCAACGGCGACATTTTCGACCCGCATTACCTGGACGCCTTGAAGGAGATCAACGACGAACTGTTCGTGACCCCTGGCGTCGACCGTGCGTGGATGAAGTCGCTGTGGACCCCGGCCGTGCGCTGGACCGAAGTCACCGAGGAAGGTTTTCAGGGTGGCCCGGTGATGCCCGACTCCTATGACGGCTCGGCCCTAAGCGTGCAGCAACTGCGGCAGAACATCGCCCGTTCGGGGATCGTCGGCAGCCTGATCGGCAACAACTTCAAGTCGAGCATGATCTTCGTACCGCTGCTGGATAAAGATCCGATCACCGAGCAGGGTATCGACTACCACCAGTTTTCGAAAACCCTGGAAGAGAAACTGCGTAACAAGTATGAGTTCGAAGGCAGCGCACGGGTCAGCGGGGAGGAGGGCCGTGGCCCGATCAAGATCCGTGTGATCGGCTTCGCCAAACTGGTGGGCGATCTGCTCGATGGCCTGATGCAGGTCATGCTGTACTTCGGCGCCGCAGCATTGATCGCCACGGCGATCATTTTTTACTTCACCCGTTGCGTGCGTAGCACGGCACTGGTGATCCTCTGCTCGGTCATCGCCGTGGTCTGGCAACTCGGGCTGGTGGCGCTGTTCGGTTTTGCCCTGGACCCGTTCTCGATTCTGGTGCCGTTCCTGGTGTTCGCCATCGGCGTGTCCCACGGCGCGCAGAAAATGAACGGGATCATGCAGGACGTCGGCCGCGGTACGCACCAATTGGTCGCCGCACGCTACACCTTCCGCCGCCTGTTCCTCGCGGGCCTGACCGCCTTGCTGGCCGATGCCGTGGGCTTTGCGGTGCTGATGCTGATCGATATTCCGGTGATCCAGGACCTGGCGATCACGGCAAGCATCGGGGTGGCGGTGCTGATCTTCACCAACCTGGTGTTGTTACCGGTGCTGCTGTCCTATACCGGCGTGAGCCGCAAAGCGGCCGGGCGCAGCCTGCGTCAGGAAAACAAAGAGCTGCGTGGCAAGGGCCTGGGCGCCTTCTGGAATTTTCTCGATCGCTTCACTGAGCGCCGCTGGGCCACCGTGGCGGTCGCGGTGACGGGTCTGCTGGCGGTCGGCGGGCTGGTCGTCAGCAGCCATTTGAAAATCGGTGATCTTGACCCCGGCGCCCCGGAGTTGCGTTCGGACTCGCGGTATAACCGTGACAACGCCTACATCACCGCCAACTATTCGCTGTCCAGCGACCAGTTCGCGATCATGCTCAAGACCCCCAGCGAAGGCTGTCTGAAGTACGAAACCCTGGTGGAGGCCGATCGCCTGGGCTGGCTGTTGCAGCAGCAACCGGGGGTGCAAACCACGGTGTCGCTGGTCAATGCCGTGCGGCAGATCACGGCGGGTTCCTACGAAGGCAACCCGAAGTGGCTGACCATCGCGCGCAATCAGAACGTGCTGAACTACGGTGCGCAGCAGGCTTCGGTCAGCAGCCCGGATTTGTTCAATAACGATTGCTCGATGATGCCGATCGTGGCCTACCTGTCGGATCACAAGGCCGAGACCCTCGACAATGTGGTGCGGGTGGCCGAGAGCTTCGCCCGAGAACACAGCACGGGCGACCGTCAGTTCATGCTCGCCGCCGGCAGTGCCGGGATTGAAGCGGCGACCAACATCGTCGTGCGCGAAGCCAACCACACCATGCTGTTTTACGTGTACGGCGCGGTGATCGTGTTGTGTTTCATCACCTTCCGTAGCTGGCGTGCAGTGGTGGTGGCGGTGGTGCCGCTGATGCTGACCTCGATCCTCTGTGAGGCGCTGATGGTCTGGCTGAACATGGGTGTGAAAGTGGCGACCTTGCCGGTCATCGCGTTGGGCGTGGGCATTGGCGTGGACTACGCGCTGTACCTGCTCAGCGTGCAACTGGCGCAACAGCGTGCCGGGTTGTCGCTGACCGAGGCGTACAAGAATGCGGTGGCGTTCACCGGCAAGGTGGTGGCGTTGGTGGGCATCACCCTGGCGGCGGGCGTCATCACCTGGGCGTGGTCGCCGATCAAGTTCCAGGCGGACATGGGCATCCTGCTGACGTTCATGTTCATCTGGAACATGGTCGGCGCCTTGGTGCTGATCCCGGCGCTGTCGCATTTCCTGCTTAAAAAAACGCACTGATCAACCAACGCGCCATGCTCCGCCAAAATTATCAATCAAAGGGGGGGCGATGGGCGCAATTGTAGATCCGCCCCCCTGACGAGAGGGGCGGCTGACAAATAACGACGCTTTAAGGTGATTGCAGCGACGGTCATCACCCAGTCGCAATGGCGATGAGCGTAGCTTGATTGGTTCGGTTACGTATAAGTGGTGATAGCCCAGAGGCGGTTTTGAGGCGCTACGCACGCAGTGTGGAAGCTGAGTGCGAAACGGTCGGAAGTTGTTGGCGTGTTTGAGCGGATCTGGCCGCTTTCTCACCTCGCTAGCGGTCGAACACCCTAATCGAAGAGAGAGCAACTGCACGGTCAGCGAATAGTCATAGTAGCGTCGCTGCACGGCGCCGGTTCAGGTGGTGATTGAGAAACCAAGTAAGGTGTTTTCTTTGCCAGACTACGGTGTGTCCCATTGCCAGCGCTCAGCGATTACTGTTTGGATAGCCTTCGCCTTGCGGAGGTGGCGTTGGCGTGTGGCATGCGAACCGGTCAGCATGCCCGCCAGGAACAGATCTATATAGAATGGCATGGTCATGGTCGACCCCCGATGTACGCGCTACTAGGTCGATACGGCCATGCCCCAGCTCATAGCTAACCTGCTTTCGGGCTTTTTGATCGAGCGCTCGGTCTATCTGGTAGCACTTGCCGTTGTTGATCTGCGCGGGATGATGGGTGATTTGCTCATAGCGTTCGCACGCATACGCCACCCGCAACTCATGAAAGCTTTTGAGGTGATGTATGTGGGGGATATCCCGGGCGGGGCGGACCAAGCCCTGCAAACTTCGAGGTAGCTTCCAATCGGTGCAAGCAGGTTGCTGCTACCGTTGGGCGAGCCGGCATTATGTCTGCCTTGTGCGTATCCTTGGGAGGATGCCTACACACAATTTTTTGTGCGGTCGGGCTCACGGCGCTGCTGGCTACCGGCCTAGGAAAAGATTGAGCAAAACACCGATGATATTTTGATAGGTGAGCTCGCTGCGCTCGCTCAACGGGCTATGTGTTTTGGCCATTGCCTTTAGGTCATCCAATTCAAGCCCAACTGTTTGAAGATCAAGTAAAACATCTTGATGGTGCTGCTGTAGAGCGTTGAGCTCTCGTAGCAGGGTGTCCCGATCTGCTTGCAGCGCAAGAAAGGTTCCTAGATTGATTTTCTCTTGATCTTCTCTGCGTGACCCAAACAGAAAGCTTGGCTTTTGATCAGGATGGTAGACCTGCATCCAATGACGTAAATCAGAGTGACGGGTTGTTAGCTGAGCTGGCTCGACATGACTTCCCAAAGGGACTGAAATACCAAGACTGCCATACGGTAACTCTTTGTTTCGTATGGCATCATAGATTTTTTCAGTAGCTATATACAGACATGGCCATTGAGGGAGTAGGGCAGAAAGCTCATCAGGATAGGACCAAGTTGCTTGCATGATTTGTGCTTCGAAATGAAAGAGATTGCACCAGCGCAATGCCGCTTCAATTGGGCGATAGAGAATTTTGGCGTGTGGATTGTATGTGTCGGACATAAAACGATGGACCTCCATTCCTCATGGAAGGCCTCTGCCGAACACCTGTATTTCAATCAAACTAAGGGTAGTGGCTGTTTACTCGGATTTATGATTCGGTGAGGTCATCCATTCTCGTCGAAACATTGCGCGTAATTTGCATTGGTCGATACTAAGAACATCCCCTCCTCGACAATGAATGACGAATAAGCTTTGAACGCTTTTGCTAAGAAAGCTGCCACATACTCGTCAGAAAATTGCAGCATTATGAATGAATGCCCATCGTGGCGAAACAACGCAAGGAGTTTAGCAATAGCTTGGGACCCGATTTCATTTCGCCTGTGCTCCGGAAAAATAAACAAACGACGAATTTCAGATGTCGTACGACGAAAAATGCAAAAGCCGACAGCTTTGTCGCGCAATAATATGATAAGACACACATCGTCTAGATCCTTGTCAGGCTCATTGAACCAAGCGAGCTCCGGCTTGGCGACCACCTGAACGGTAGCAATCATTGCCAGACGCTGCTCCTTGCTAGCTAAAACAATCGTTAATTGCCTTACCATGTTGCTTGCTCTTTCGCAGCTGATCGCTTGACTATCATAGGTATCTGACTTTCCAGTATTAGTCGGCCTTGGGATCGGACTGTCCAATTGGCTATTGTCAGATGGCTACAGGCAATATCATTTGGAAGTTCAATATTAAAGGAGCTGCAATTTTTATTATTGACTGAAAAGGCACTCATGTTTTTAGACTCAAATCGTACGGAATTCAAGGTTGTTAAAGCTTTGGCAGTGTCGCAGTGAACATAAGTACACAACCTTCCCGTTTGAAGGTGACATTGCGAAAATGTTGTTTCAGATGGGTTTCAAAACCTGCTTCGGTATCCGCGCTATTACCGAAATGCCCTTTCGGTTGTAGATTGTCATCAGCTTGCGTCCAAAGCCATTGTGGTCGGCGGCATCACTCAGAATGGTTGCACCGAACAATATGCCTTGGGGATCGACAATGGTCAGGAAACCCAGTTCGTCGAACCTGCCGATATCGCCGATCAGGAAAGAGCCATCTGCGGTGAATGCCAAGGTATTAGCGTCTGGTTTGTTCCAGTAGCCGCGCAGCAGATTTCACCCGCTTCGCCAATGGCGACTTCGATGCCTTCTTCGTTGAGCAATTTGATATCGGTGCCAGGTACTGGCAGGCCGGTTGTGGCAGTGAACTCTCGGATTGACGCTGGATTGAACGAAAGGATCGGCGCTGTTTCTGAGAGACCATAGCCCTCGCGTACAAGCGTTCCAGTCAGGGTTTCCCATTTTCTTGAAGTGACGTCCAGAACAGGGGCGCCACCTCCACCCGCCAAATGCAACCTGGAAAAATCGACCTCGCCAATACGAGGATGCGCATACAGCGTATTCACCCCCATGAAAAGGCTCGGCCTAGCTTGAATGAGTATGTCAATGAACCCATCCAGATCACTAGGGTTGGCTACAAGCCAATTCTCCGTGCCAATTGAAAAACAGGTGATGAAGTTCACCATCAAGGCAAAGATATGATAGAGCGGTAACGCGGTCACCAGGATTTCCTCACCTGGCCGCAGGGTGCCAGCCATCATTGCCTGGAACTGCTCGGTATTCGCTAAGAGATTACGATGCGAGAGCGCTGCACCTTTTGATAATCCCGTGGTGCCGCCAGTGTACTGCAGGAGCAGCAGATCATCGCCCCCGATATCTAACGGAATACGCTGCAGCGTCGATCCCTGTTGCAGGACGGCATCAAACGCGATCGTATTGCTCAGTCGCGCACCAATCGGCAGGGGAGCGGGGGGAGACCTATTGTCATCGTCAACGCTGACACCCACTGAAATGACCGTTTGGAGTTGAGTCTTGTCGATGATGGCCGATAAGGTAGGGCTCGACCCGTTAAAGATAACGATTATGCGGCACCCTGAATCATTCAATTGGTGTTCGAGTTCTGGCACCGGGTACAGCAGCCACTGTTTCATGATGGTTGTATTCATATTGGTTCTTGGCTCGACACCGCGCCCGGTATTTTTGCATTGGCACTGGGCGCAAAATTGGTCGTCGCGGCTGTTAGCTCGTCCTTTACGCTGCAGACTTAGAGGACTTTTTTGGACAGGCTATTGCAGGCCACCCACAGGAAGAACAAGCCAAAGACCAAGTCTCCCGCCCCATAGATTGAATAGAAAATTGCGGTCAGCGGCGACTCAGCAAAGAGTGCCGGCAGGGTGTTGGAGTTTTTACTAAGCCACATCAGCCAGGTCAGGACGTAGAGCATCTTTCCCACGAAAAACAGCAGCACGAGATAAGGCACAGCTCGATAGGCTTTGGCCACTGACGTATAGGCCACGCCCCAGAGCATGATGAAAACCAGGCCAAGCCGGGAAAAGATAGTTGGGTCGGTGGCCGAGAGCAGGGTATTGGTGAAGAACTGTGAGAACGTCAGGACCCCCAAAATGTTGTAGCCACCAGCGAGCCAAAAAACCTTGGTAATAAGCGAGTTGGTGTGTTGATTATTTGGCATTGTTTGTTTCTCTCTGGGTAATGGTGGCGGGTAAGCCACGCACTTTTAGCACTCAAGATGTCGCGCAAAGATAGGCTCTCCGAGCGTTAGGCGTTTAGCTCGATATGTATATCTCTGGCGTCTGAAAATCTTCAAAGCCGCTCATCGGCGTCAGCAAGATTTAGGCTATGTCCCAGTTATGTGTTGAGCGCCGCACACCTTGTGGGAGGGGCTTTAGCCGCGATGGGCCACGGCAGGCAGTACAGCATCAATTCATGGTAGCCAAACGGTGGACTGTTCGCTGCGCTCCTGAGTCCACCCTACAATTTGGCCTTCAATACGTAACTGGTACAGAGCCTAATCAATGTGGTTCTCACGCCGCACTGGGCTCCGCGTCCAACAGCTCGGCTGGCTGCGACTGGCTTGCGCAGGTGACGAACTCGTAGTCCGCATCGCGCACCCGCCGGGTCTGCAGCCAAAAGCGCCAGGTGGCACCCGGCCAGATCAGCACGTTCTTGCCACCGGCCTGCTGATACCAGCTGGTGCAGCCGGACGACCAGGCTGTGCCGACAAATTTGGCCTGCAGCTTCTGGTTGAACTCGCGCTGCACCTGCGGCTTCACGTCCAGATAGTCGGCACCTTTCTCCTGCAGGCGCTTGAGGCACTGCATGATGTAATGCACTTGAGCTTCGATCATGAAGATGACCGAGTTATGCCCCAGGGCCGTGTTGGGGCCGAGCAGTTGGTAGAAGTTCGGAAAGCCGGTCACCGTCGTACCGTAATAGGCTTCCGGACTCTCTTTCCAGTCCTGCGTCAGGTCGTGGCCCGGCAGGCCGGTGCAGGGAAAATCCTTCATGTAAATGCGGGGGTCGGTGACGAAACCGGTTCCGAGAATGATGCAATCGGCCGGCAGCTCACGACCATCGCGCAACAACACCGAGTGCTCGCGCAACTCCTTGATGCCAGCGCCAATCAGCTCGACGTTGTCGCGATTGAACATTGGCAGCCACTTGTTGGAAATCAGGATGCGCTTGCAACCGATCAAATAGTCCGGCGTCAGGGCCTTGGCCAGCGCTTGGTTCTTGACCTTGACGTTGATAAACAGCTTGGCCAGTTTCTGTATAACTGCCGCTACCCGTGGCGCAAACAGCGGCCAGGCACGCGACTCGTTGCTCCAGTACAGGCGTGCACGGTGCAAGGTGCGGCTGAACGGCAGGCTGACGAACAAGCGTTTTTCCCAATCGGCATACGCCCGCTCGTCACGCGGAATCACCCAGGCCGGGGTGCGCTGCAAAATGCTCAGTCGGGCCACTTTGCGGGCAATTTCCGGGGCGTACTGAATGGTGCTGGCACCGGTGCCTACCGAGACCACCTGTTTGCCGCTCAGGTCATAGTCGTGATCCCACTGCGCCGAATGGAAAATCTTACCCTTGAAATTTTCCTGCCCTGGAAACGTCGGTATCGAGGGCACATGCAACGGGCCAGAAGCCAGCACCACATGGCGCGCGACAAACCGCTCGCCGGCGGCGGTATCGACTGTCCACAGGCCCTTGGCCTGATCGAAATGCATGCCGCACACTTCGCGATTGAAGCGCAGAAATGGACGGATACCGAACTTCTCCGTGGTATCGAGAATGTACTGCTGAATTTCCTGCCGCTCTGCGTACCGTTTGCTCCAGTCGTTTTTCGGCGCAAAGGAGAACGAATACATGTGCGATTGCACATCACAAGCCGCGCCCGGATAGCTGTTCTCGCGCCAGGTGCCGCCGACATCGCCGGCCTTTTCCAGCACGACAAAGTTGTCGTTACCGGCTTCGCGCAATTTGATCGCCATGCCCAGGCCGCCAAAGCCCGAGCCAATAATCACCACATCGACAATCTTGCTGGTGCTGGTGCTGGTGCTGGTTGCGGCTGACTTGTGCATGGGCGCTCCTTGACAGGGATAAATGGCAATGTCGCCAGTCTAGGAGCCACCCTATAGGAGAGATATGCTAGGGTTGGCAATAAATTGACAGTTTCGGCAAGACAATAAAATCAATATGGCCAGTCATTCGATCCTTGGACTCACCTACATCTTCAACAGCCTGCGCAAGCAGGGCGTGGATGTTTCCCCGCTGCTGCAACGCTACGGCCTGGATCTTGAGCATCTGGCGCCGGATGCGCGGATCGATCGCAGCCTGGAGCTGCGGCTGATATGCGAGCTGGCCGGGGAGCTGAACCAACCCTGCGTCGGCCTGAGTATCGGCAACGGCGTCGGCTTTGCCGGCTATGGCCCCCTCAGCCTGCTGTTGCTGACCTGCGACACGGCCCAAGAAGTTCTGTATTGCGGCATCCGCTACCAGCAACTGACCTATCTGTTCAGCGAGGTTAGCTTTCAGCCCGGGGAGAGAGTCAGCGCCCTGACCCTCGCGTCACTGCCGCTGGCCGAACCCGCACGACGGATGCTGATCGACATGCAGATGGCCGGCACCTACAAGCTGATCCTCGATGTTCAAGCCAGCCTGAACATGGACCTGTATGCCATTCAGGTTGACCTGCCGTATCCCAAGCCGGCCGAGGCCCAGCTGTATGAGCAGTTTTACGGCTGCCCGGTGCACTTTGACGCCAGCATTGCGCGGTTTTGGATGCGCAATGAACACCTGCAGTTGCGCCTGCCCAGCGGCGATCGCAGCGCCAATGCGCTCTACCGCCGGCAGTGCGACCAGCTGCTACTGGGGCTGCAACAGGAGCAGGCCAGCGGCAACTCGGCCGATCAGGTGCGTGCGCACCTGAGCCTGTTCACCGCGGGTTTTCCGACGGCCTGCGAGGTGGCCGCGGCCCTGGGGTTTTCCGAACGGACCCTGCGCCATCAGCTACGCAGCCAAGGCACCTCGTTCCGGCGCATCCTCGAAGAGCTGCGCTTTGCCCGTGCGCGGCAATTGCTCGAAAGCAGCCAGCTGTCGGTAGAGGCCATCGCCGGGCAGCTGGGTTATGCCGAGTCGGCGGCCTTTATTCACGCCTTCCAGCGCTGGTCCGGCAGCACCCCAGCGCTCTATCGCCGCCAGCACCAGTTGGGGCGGGCGCCTGAATTGCCCCGACCTTGTCCGGTGTGATTTTGGGCTTGATTTTAATCGCTGCTACCGCTGAACGGCTGCAATAGTTCTTAACCGGCAAGCCATAGCAGGCAGCTGCCGGCTGGCTAGACGCGGCTCATGGGCATGGCCACAGGGAATCAGTAACAGTGCCGGCACTGTATGTCGTTTTCCCCCCCCCGCCTTATGTCGAATTGCAAAATTCGACACCCAGGCTGATCAAGGAGTTAAGTGTTCAACAAAAAGTCAGGTTGTAATCATTTCCGAATCCAGCCTGGATGCGGTCGAGTGCGCCCTCTGACTCTGCTCGTGTGTGTTTGCGAAAAGGCAGCCATCCTATTTAGTCTGCCGAATAATCAGAAAATACGAGCCACAACTTCCGCATTGGCATGCTTTCGTGTGCCGAGGGTGGGGTATTCGTCATGCCGTTTGTACCCATCCACTACCGGGTTCAGCCGTTCATGACGGCGATGTCCGGTTCTGTCTTGATTGCGCTACTTGCGCCGATGGCCCTGAACGGTGGTGGCGGGGCACGACTGGCATTACTTACCACCGCAATCACGATGCTGATTATGAAAAAGCCGCTCCTGGCGATTACTGCCGGAATTCTGGATGCAGCCTTGTTCAGGCATTTATAACTGTGTTCTGACAGCTCTGCTTTTAGCGGTCTAGTGCGAACTCGGTGAAAAACTTCCTTTAGTCAACGCCGTCCGAGTCTATTCGCCCTGTAGGATTCTGCACGAGCGGCTGCTAGTGTCCGCGAGCCTGCAACAGTTTTAACGGAGGGTAATGAACATGGCGCATAACCCTGCGTTACCCTTGGTGCGAATTCCCATGCTTCATGCTCGACGAATCCCTCTGGGACTATTCGCTGCTGTGCCACTTCTTCCGATAATAGCCGGGGCTTTCTCCGGTCCACTGCTTGAACGCCCGGTGAAGCGCACTGGCCTCGCAGAAGCCGGCCTTCTCGGCGATCGCGGTGATGCTCAGGTCGGTGTTGCGCAGGCACTCGAAGGCGATGGCGCGGCGTACCTCGTCTTTGAGCTCCTGGAAGGAGAAACCTTCTCGCTGCAGCTGGCGGCGGAAGCTGGCGATGCTCAGGGCGCGCTCCTCGGCCATGTCGGCCAGGGTCGGCCAATGTTCGTAGCGACAATTGCGCAGCTGTTTGTAGACTTCGGCGCTCAGTCCCTGGCGATTGCTGAAACGCACGATCAGCCATTGCGGCGAGGTGCGCAGGAAGGTCTTCAGCGTCGCCAGGTTCTGTACTAGCGGCAGCTCCAGATAACTGGCGGCGAACTCGATTTCGCTATGGGTGGCCTCGAAGGTCAGGTTGGGTCCCCAGAACAAGTGGTCGTCACCATGCTCCGGTCGCGGGTGGGTGAATTGCGAGCTGTCGATGGGGATGCGCCGGCCCGCCAGCCAGCACAGCAGGCCAAGCACCACGGTTAGGTAGGTTTCCTCGGCGACGCTGCGCGCCTGCGGGTCTGGCTGGCGGTTGTGCAGGCGGATCACGGCACGGTCGCCGCGTACCGACAGGCTGCCGTGGATATCCCGCAAGAACAGACCGAGGCCGCTCAGGCACTGGAGCAGCGCCTGGCCGAGGTTGTCGGCCTGGATCAGGCCCCGACAGATCAGGGCGAAGCTGCCGGTTGGCATCCCGTGCGAGTCGAAACCGAGGAACTCGTCGTCGAGCTCCCGGGCGACGGCCAGCCAGAGTCTGGCAAAGGCCGAGGCTGCGATGCGTACCGATTTGTCGCTCAGTTGCTGTTCGGGAATACCCGCCGCGGCCAGTACCACCGCAATCCGCTCGGGTTGCCCGTGCAGCCCGTAAAGCGCTGCACGGGCAAAATACACGGCCACTGAATCCTTCTCTTGCATAACGCTCGCTCGCTGCGGGTCAGTTGCCTGGGGGTTGCAAAAAGTATCAGCCAAATCAGTAATTTTCGGCATAGGCCAATGTTCATCGGCTCCCTAGACTACCCCACGCCTGGGCAGTGCGCCGCCATAGCGTGCGCAGTCTACGCATCAGTTGGATCTCAATGCCACCGGAGTCTCCTATGCCTAATCCCGAAGTCTATATCGTCAGCGCTGTCAGAACTGCAATCGGTTCCTTCGGCGGTACGCTCAAAGATACCCCGCCATGCGAACTGGCCACGACCGCGGTCAGCGCCGCCCTGCAGCGCAGTGGTTGTGACGCCGAGCGTATCGGTCATGTGGTGATGGGCAATGTCATTCCCACTGAGACGCGAGATGCCTACATTTCCCGGGTGGCCGCGATGAATGCCGGTATCCCCCAGGAAGCACCCGCATTCAACGTCAATCGCCTCTGCGGTTCCGGTCTGCAGGCGATCATCTCGGCGGCGCAGAGCCTGCTGCTGGGTGACTGCGACATCGCTATCGGCGGCGGTGCCGAATCCATGAGCCGCGGCCCTTATCTGCTGCCCGGCGCGCGCTGGGGTGGCCGCATGGGTGATATGCAGGCCGTGGACTACATGCTCGGCATCCTCCACGACCCGTTCCAGCGGATTCACATGGGCATTACCGCCGAGAATATTGCCGAACTGCATGGCATCAGCCGCGCAGAGCAGGACACCCTGGCGCTGGTCAGTCAGCAGCGTGCGGCGCGTGCGATTACCGAAGGACGTTTCGCCGGCCAGATTGTGCCGGTTGAAATCAAAACGCGTAAAGGCTCGCAACTGTTCGAGGTCGATGAGCATGTGCGTGGCGACACCTCGATCGAGCAACTGGCGGGCATGAAGACCGCATTCAAGCAGGGCGGCACGGTCACCGCCGGCAACGCCTCGGGACTCAACGACGGCGCGGCGGCGGTAGTCCTGGCCACGGGGGCGGCGGTGCAGGCCGATAACCTGCGCCCGCTGGCCCGTCTGGTCAGCTACGCGCATGCCGGTGTCGATCCGGTGTTGATGGGCTTGGGGCCGATCCCGGCAACCCGCCTGGCCCTGCAACGTGCCGGCCTGAAGGTCGCTGACCTGGATGTGATCGAGGCCAACGAAGCCTTTGCCGCCCAGGCCTGCGCCGTGGCTCGAGAACTCGACTTCGACCCGGCCAAGGTCAACCCGAATGGCTCGGGCATTTCCCTCGGCCACCCGGTCGGTGCCACCGGAGCGATCATTGTCACCAAGGCCGTCCATGAACTGCATCGTACCCAGGGCCGTTATGCCCTGGTGACTATGTGCATCGGTGGCGGCCAGGGTATTGCCGCGATCTTCGAGCGCGTTTGAGCAGGGGGGAGACGACCATGAGCGACGAAATTATCGGTGTCATTGGTGGCGGCATCATGGGCAGCGGTATTGCCCAGGTGTGTGCCCTTGCGGGCCTGTCCGTCGTGCTGGTGGATATATCCGAAGCCGCCTTGGCCAAGGCGCGGGTGTCCATTGATCACAGCCTTGGCCGGCAGGTGGAAAAGGGCACGCTGACGGAACAGCAGCGCGCCGCTGCGCTAGGACGCATCAGCACCAGTACCGACTATGCCAGCCTGAGCGACGCCGGCCTGGTGATCGAGGCGGCCAGCGAGAACCTGGACCTGAAGCTACGCATCCTCAAGCAGGTTAGTGAGCAGGTCAGCGCTGAGGCCATCATCGCCAGCAATACCTCGTCGCTGTCGATTAGTCAGTTGGCCTCCCAGGTGCAGCGCCCCGAGCGCTTTATCGGCCTGCATTTCTTCAACCCGGTAGCGGTCATGACGCTGGTGGAAGTGATTCGCGGGCTGGCAACCACCGAGGTTTTCCATACCCGCACCCTGGCGTTCGCCGAGCGCATTGGCAAGACCGCGATCAGCACGGGTAACCGCCCGGGCTTCGTGGTCAACCGGATTCTGGTGCCGATGCTCAACGAAGCCATCTTCACCCTGCAGGAAGGCCTGGCCACTGCCGAGGATATCGACACCGGCATGCAGTTGGGTTGCGGTCTGCCCATGGGGCCGCTGGCGCTGGCTGATCTGGTTGGTCTGGATACCCTGCTGGCGATTCTGGAGTCCTTCCAGCAGGGTTTCGGTGATCCCAAATACCGCCCGCCCTCCCTGCTCAGGGAGCTGGTGGCAGCCGGTCGCCTCGGGCGCAAGAGCGGTCATGGTTTTTATCGCTATAGCTGATTAGCGGTTGCCAAGGATGGGCTACCGCTGGCTTTTCCCGGGAGTCGTGTCGTCATGAATACCAAGCGATCATTCATCTCAGCATGCCCGGGCGAGTCAGGCAAGGCACCGCTCTCGCGCCTCGAGCAGATGCGCAGGCGCTATGGAGGAGAAGCTCCTGGCGCGCTTGCTGGAGGCCGGCGCTACAGGCCCGCTGCCGGTGCTCAAGGCGACCGTACAAACTAACGGCGCCAGGCTCAACAACCTGCCGGCCTGGCTGGATCAGGCTGGTTTGTCCCCGACGCAGCGGCAGGAGGTGATCGGCGGGATCGTCCTCGGCTCGCTGTCCGGCGTTCTCAAGCAGCCGCCAGCGGCTGCAGATAGCGCAACCGTAGTTACGTTGCGCGTCCCTGGTGCAGGCCCGCGCGGCTGACCTTTCTATTAATCGGGGCATGCTCAATGCCCGCACACTGTCTGAGTAATTCAATCATGTCTGACTACCAAGCTCCCCTGCGCGATATGCGCTTTGTGCTCAATGAAGTGTTCGAAGTCTCCAAACTGTGGGCCCAGTTGCCGGGCCTGGCTGAAGTGGTGGACGAAGACACCGCCGCGGCCATCCTCGAAGAGGCCGGCAAGGTCACCGGCGGCGTGATCGCCCCGCTAAATCGCAGCGGCGATGAAGAAGGCTGCTCCTGGAGCGACGGTGCGGTGAAAACCCCGGCCGGCTTTCTGGACGCCTACAAGACCTACGCCGAAGGCGGCTGGGTCGGCCTCGGTGGCGACCCGGTATTCGGCGGCATGGGCATGCCCAAGGCGATCTCGGCTCAGGTCGAGGAAATGGTCAGCTCGGCCAACCTGTCGTTTGGCCTCTACCCGATGCTGACCGCCGGCGCCTGCCTGTCGATCAATGCCCACGCCAGCGAAGAGCTGAAAGAAAGATACCTGCCGAACATGTACTCCGGCATCTGGGCGGGCTCCATGTGCCTGACCGAGCCGCATGCCGGCACCGACCTGGGCATCATCCGCACCAAGGCCGAGCCGCAGGCTGATGGCAGCTTCAAGGTGTCCGGCACCAAGATCTTTATCACCGGCGGTGAGCACGACCTGACCGAGAACATCATCCACTTGGTACTGGCCAAGCTGCCGGACGCTCCAGCAGGTCCGAAAGGCATCTCGCTGTTCCTGGTGCCGAAGTTTATGGTCAACGCCGACGGTTCTCTGGGCGAGCAGAACAGCCTGTCCTGCGGTTCCATCGAACACAAGATGGGCATCAAGGCTTCGGCCACCTGCGTGATGAACTTCGACGGTGCCACCGGCTGGATCGTCGATGCGCCGAACAAGGGCCTCGCTGCCATGTTCACTATGATGAACTACGAGCGTCTGGGCGTGGGCATCCAGGGCTTGTCCCTGGGTGAGCGCAGCTACCAGAACGCTGTGGAATACGCTCGCGACCGTATCCAGAGCCGCGCGCCGACTGGTCCGGTGGCTAAAGACAAAGCCGCTGACCCGATCATCGTGCACCCGGATGTGCGCCGCATGCTGCTGACCATGAAAGCGTTGAACGAAGGCGGTCGTGCCTTCTCCAGCTACGTCGCCATGCAGCTCGATACCGCCAAGTTCAGCGAAGACGCCGCCACCCGCAAGCGCGCGGAGGAGCTGGTTGCCCTGCTGACCCCGGTGGCCAAGGCCTTCCTTACCGATATGGCACTGGAAACCACCACCCATGGCCAGCAGATATTCGGCGGCCACGGTTATATACGTGAGTGGGGCCAGGAGCAGCTGATTCGCGACTGCCGCATCACCCAGATCTACGAAGGCACCAACGGTATCCAGGCGCTCGATCTGGTCGGCCGTAAAGTGGTCGGCAGCGGCGGTGCGTTCTACAAGCACTTCGCCGAAGAGATCAAAGCCTTCACCGATTCGGCCGACAGCAGCCTGGCCGAATTTATCGAGCCACTGAAAGGCGCCATCGCGAACCTTGAACTGATGACCGCTGACCTACTGGAGCGGGCCAAGGCCAACCCGAACGAAGTCGGTGCTGCCTCGGTCGAGTACCTACAGGTGTTTGGCTACACCACCTACGCCTATATGTGGGCACTGATGGCACGTACCGCCCTGGCCAAGCAGGATCAGGACGAGTTCTACGTCAGCAAGCTGGGCACCGCACGTTTCTTCTTCGCTCGCCTGTTGCCGCGTATCCACTCGCTGACTGCTTCGGTTAAAGCCGGTAGCGAGAGTCTGTACCTGCTGGATGCGGCGCAGTTCTGATCGTCCCATGCCCAGGCTCCCAAGCCTGGGCAAACTCCTGATCGCGGCATGCCTGCCGTTGTACGTACTGCGCGCCGATCCAACATTCAAGCCCTCAACAAGAACCAGGTAGGCCTCAGCATGCTGAAGACAAAAATAATTACCTCCGCGCAAGGTGCCTACAGTTATCCCTTGCTGATCAAGAGCCTGCTGCTGTCTGGCCAGCGCTAGGAAGCAGAGCAGGGACTGCGCCAGAACTGTCCCGGCGTAGCGCCTATGATTAACTTGTAGACCCGAGTTAGGGGCTGGTCGGCGACCCACGAGGTGATGTCTACCTCAGCCAGGCTGATAGCAGTTCCCAACAGTTTGTGCGTTCGCCGCACCCGTGCATTCTTAAGAGCGGGCCCTTTGGACCCTTCTTCACGGCAACATCAATCGCCAACTGTCAGCGATCTCCCGACCGAGCCGTTTCAGTCTGGAGACCCTGGGCACTCCGGGGCAAAGCCTTTCCACCACTCAGGTCGGTCAGGTTGCTGCTGATAGGTCTGCACCTGATCAGCCGCACTGCCCAGCAGTTGCTCGACGCTGAGACCTCGTTTGACTACATATTCATCCAGCTCGCGTACAGCACGGGACAACACTTCGTAGCCGCCCGTGAACACCGCAGAGGTCATCTCTGTGGCGCAGGCCCCGGAAAGTAAAAAGCGCGCGACGTCCAGCCCGCTACGAGCGCCGTTGGTGGCGATCAGCGGGTAATCGTCGCCCATGGCTCTGCGCGTCATCATCAGCCAGCGCGCGGTCAGTGGTAGCGCCCAACCGCCACCTATTGCGGCACTGGTTCCCAGCACGGGCAGCCCGGTTTCCAAATCCGGCAGAAAGCCCATGAAACGTCCCATCATCACGACACTGTCGGCTCCGCCCCTGCGCGCGGCCTGAGCCAGGCCGACGACGTCCTCGCTTTGCCCGGTGAGCTTGATCCACAGCGGTAATGTCGTCGCCTGCCGGATACGCGACACAATGGCTTCAATGCGTGCGGCGCCCCTCTCAAGGACGATGGCGCCCTTGGCAGCTTCTTCACCGTGAGGGGCACCAATGTTCAGCTCCAACACTCTCAGGCCAGCCTGTTCGATCTGCCGGGCGTACTCCGCACATTGTTCAAGGTCACTGAGGATCAGGCTGGGAATAACGTAAGCATCTTGCTGCCGAGCTTCCAGATCCAGCTTAACCAGGTCGTCGAGCCATTCGGCAAAACCGCGCTGAACCAAGCCTGAGCGACCGAACAGGCTGGCATCAGGCGGCGGGGAAAAGTCCCACGGCAAACGGTTCCAGTTCGAGTCCAGCAGCACATAGTCCGTCTTGTCGAGCTGGTGCTTGGCGGCTTGTGATTCATTGGTGGATTTGGCTACCACCGCACCAGCACCGGTGGCCAGGGCTGCGCGGATAGCATCGCGAGTCATGGACTGCTCGCCAGCTCCACAGATGACCGGGTTCTTAAAGGACAGTGTCCCAATTTGTGTGATAAGTCGCGTCATGACCGTGCACTCACAGGTTCATCAAGCGGGAAGCGTTGCCGGAGGTCATCTTGCGAATATTCTCGTCGCTGTAGTTCAGATCCAGCAGTTGGCCAATCACGTTACGAAAGCCCTCGGCGATGCTTGGATTGCCTTGCTGGCCCAAGTCGGAACCGAGAATGGTCAGGTCCACGGTTCCCGCTTCGATCACTTGTTGCAGGAATTGATCATCGTAGAATTTGAACTTCGATCCAGGCACCCACATGCACATGGAGTGCTCCATGTAGACGCCAGCACGTGCCAGTTCGCGCATGTCATCGAGCGTGGCGTCGACCACGTAGGTCGGATGGTTGACCAGCAGTCTTTTAACCCCACGTTTGCGAGCTTCTTCGAACAGCGGCCAGATTTCCTTGATGTTGAGGTGACCGGCAGACAGCACCACGTCTTCTGCGGCAATCAGGTCCAGGATCGCTTTCACTTCTTCCTTCAGACGACCGTTGTCATCGAGCACGGTCAACGGGATCGGCTGCAGCATGCGTTGGGTGGTTTGTGGGAATTTCTCGGTGAATTTCTCGTCCTGATGGTGATGGGCAATGTGGTTGGCCGAGGAAAACGTCGGCATCCAGACCAGTTTCGCCCCCAATTTCAAGCCGTGCTCGACGGCATGGACGTTGAGCCCGCCGACCGAATTGTTCAGGGGGACGCCCGACAGCATGTGAACGCCAAGCTCGTTGAAGTGTTTGTTCAGCAGGGTCGTCACCGGTGTGCAGCTGTAATAGTGATCCTTGAGCAACACCGCCTTCAAACCAGCCTCGCTGGCTTCGCGCATGGCTTCAACATGGTCGCAGTAGCGCGGCATGACCGAGGGACCGCTGTGGCAGTGCAGGTCGATGGCGCCGCGCATGAGGCTGTCGATTCGCGCTTCACGTTCTTCGTTGGTGGATGTATTGATGATGGCGTTCATGGGGTTACCTATTGTTGTTTTGCAGGCGGTTCAGCGAGTCAAACTGTGGAAATGACGCACCTGTTGAGTCCAGCCAGCGCGTAGCACCGCCTGGTCCGAGCCCAGAATGAAAAAGCGCATCCCCTTGTTGCTGAAGCGCTCCAGGTCTTCGCTGTTGGAGACAAAAATTCCGGCAGCTTTGCCGGCTTGAAGTGCGGCGTCGATCACACGGCTGACAGCCGACTCGACGCGCGGATCATCCAGCGTATTGACGCCGAGCGAGACGGCCAAATCGGCTCGTCCGACCAACAGGCAGTCGATCTGCTCGACGCTTGCGATCGCCGCGAGGTTGTCCAGTGCCGCGCGGTCCTCGATCTGGGCAATGATCGCGTGACGACCATCCTCAGCGGCCATGTGTTCGACGAGGTTGGCGTTGCCATAGCGGCCGGCCCTGGGCGAGTTGGAGAAACCACGGCTGCCATGGCGATACCGGGTTGCCTGCAATATCTGACGTGCCTGTGCAGCATCGACGATATGGGGCAAAACCAGGCCGTCGGCACCCAGGTCCAGCGCTTGCAACAGCGTGGTGGGGCGTTCGTCAGCGACGCGTACCAAACCGGCCACCTGCGCCGCGCGACAGGCCAGCAGACTACGATCAAGGCTGCTTTGATCGAAGGGCGCGTGCTCGGCGTCCAGCACCACTGCATCCAGCATGCAGTCACCGGCAATTTCCACCACCGCATGGCTTGGTGTTTTGATGAACGTGCTGATCAGTGACTGTCCAGCGCGCAGTCTGGAAGAGAAACTCATGCCGTTCATGACTGTGCTTGCCCGGCGTCGGCGAATTCGCCAGCCTGGTATTCGATCAGGTGCCGATAGTCATCGCGAATCGGCGAGAACACGTCCAGGTTCATCACCACGTCGTCACCGATCGGTTCGGCGTAATGCACCACATGGGGTGGTATGCGGATCATGCTGCCCGGTCCCCCTTCGACCACGTCGTCACCCAAATGAAAGCGCACGCGTCCTTGCACGATGATCACCAACTGTTCGAAGGTGTGGCTGTGGGGAAAAACATCCATGCCCGGGGTCAGCCAGTTCATGACGCACAGCGTGTTATCGCCACGGAAAGCCACGCGCTCAACGCCTTTACGGACGGTTTCGCGAGGCAGGTCATCCCAGTTATGAAGCAGTGCATTGGCAATACTCATCGGTTCGTACCTTTATTTCTCTTGTAGGAATTATATTTCTCTGTGAGATAAAGCTAGCGCGCTCGACAATAAGTGGTCAAGCGACTTTTTTGGCCTTGACATCCAAGCTTTTTGACTCCTAGGATTGCGCTACACAGAGAAACAATGTTTCTTTCAATGAAACTGGTTGCGTTCAATTCTCCAAAGGTCAAATTACATGCGAGTTATCGAATCCCTGCTGATTGACGGTCAATGGTCTGCTGGCGCCCACGAGCGTCAGGTCGATGTGTTTAACCCAGCCACCGGCGAGTTGATCGCTAAGCTCAGCCTGGCCGCGACCGCCGATCTGGACCGCGCGCTGGCGGCGGCACAGCGTGGCTTTCAGGTGTGGCGCAAGACCTCGGCCTACGAGCGCTCGAAAATCCTGCGTCGTGCGGCCGACCTGGTGCGTCAACGTTCGGATGAAATAGCAGCGCTGATCACCCTGGAACAAGGCAAGCCGCTGGCGGAAGCCAAACTTGAAGCCTTCGGCGCTGGCGATCACATTGATTGGTACGCCGAAGAAGGACGTCGCGCGTACGGCCGAGTGATTCCTGCGCGTGCCCGAGGCGTCCGACAAACCGTCTTGCGCGAGCCCGTAGGGCCGGTAGCGGCTTTCAGTCCCTGGAACTTCCCGGTCAGCCAACTGGTGCGCAAGATTGCCGGCGCACTGGCGGCCGGCTGTTCGATCATTGCCAAAGGCCCGGAGGAAACCCCTTCATCCTGCATCGAGTTGTGCCGGGCGTTTCAGGATGCCGGCGTGCCTGACGGCGTACTGAACCTGGTGTTTGGCGTACCGGCCGAAGTGTCCGATTACCTGATCCGTTCCGAGATCATTCGTAAAGTGTCGTTCACCGGCTCGGTACCGGTCGGTCGCGCGTTGGGTGCGCTGGCGGGTCAGTACCTCAAGCGCTGCACGCTGGAACTGGGCGGGCATGCACCGTTCATTGTTTGCGATGACGTTGACGTCAAGGCCGTGGCGGCGTTGGGGGCGGGCCTGAAATTCCGCAATGGCGGCCAGATCTGTGCCTCGCCTACGCGTTTCTATGTGCAATCGGCGGTGTATGAGCAGTTTGTTGATGCGTTCTGCGCGGCCGGTGCAGCCATCAAGATCGGTGACGGCCATGATGCTTCGACGCAGTTGGGCCCGTTGGCCAATCCACGTCGCGTGGCCGCTGTGCAGGAGTATGTCGATGATGCTCTGGCCGTCGGCGCTCAACTGGCGCTGGGTGGTAAAACCGTCGACGGCGCAGGCTTCTTCTATCCCGCCACGGTGCTGACCGATGTGCCGGAAAACGCACGGGTGATGAACGAAGAACCGTTCGGCCCGATCGCGTCCATTGTCCGCTTCGATACCGTCGAAGAAGTCATCGAGAAGGCCAATGGCTTGTCCTTCGGGCTGGCAGCGTTCGCGTTCACACGATCGATCCAGCGCGCTACGTTGCTGGCAGATGAATTGGAGTCCGGCATGGTCTCCATCAATCACTTCGGCCTGGCTGCACCGGAAACGCCGTTCGGTGGTGTCAAGGACAGCGGTTATGGCAGCGAGGGCGGAAGTGAAGGGCTGGACGCGTATTTCACCACCAAATTCGTCAGCCAGATCGGCTGAACAAGGACGCCCAACACCGAGAACAATGCCAATGCAAACCTTCGATTTCATTGTGGTCGGGGCCGGTTCCGCTGGCTGTGCCTTGAGCGCACGGCTGGCGAACGCTGGCAAACAGGTCCTACTGCTCGAAGCAGGGCCGGCTGACAATCATCCTTACATTCACATTCCCGGCACCTTCATCCGGGTTCACGGCTCCCGGCGTACCTGGATGTATCGCACCGAACCCGAGCCTTTCGTCAACCAACGCCAGGTCTACATTCCACAAGGCCGCACACTGGGGGGTGGCAGTTCGGTCAATGCGATGATTTATATTCGCGGCCAGGCAGAAGACTATGATGATTGGCAGGCCAACGGTTGTCCCGGATGGGGATGGCAGGACGTTCTGCCGGTGTTTCGGCGCTGTGAGTCGAATGTCCGATTAAGCGGTGTCTTGCACGGCCAGTCGGGCCCGCTGACTGTCAGTGACCCGGGGCACCGGCATGCCTTGAGCCGCGCCTTTGTGCGGGCGGCTGTCGAAGCGGGGGTGCCCGAGACAGATGATTTCAATGGCGCGAGGCAGGAGGGCGCGGGCTTCTATCAGACCACCACTTCACACGGTCGGCGCGCCAGTTCGGCGGTGGCTTACATACGGCCTTTGCGCAACAACATAAACCTCAAGGTGCTCACCGAGACCCATGTCACCGAACTGCTGTTCGATGGCCGTCGGGTCACGGGTGTTCAGGCCGTGGATCGTGAAGGCGCTGCGATCAGCTTTGCCGCCCGTGCAGAGGTCATTGTCAGTGCCGGAGCGATCGCTTCACCCAAGCTTTTGATGCTGTCGGGGATCGGGCCACAGGCTCACCTGGAAGAAATGGGCATTGCAATGCGAGTTCACTCGCCGGGTGTGGGCGAGAATTTCCAGGATCACCTCAGTGCTTCGGTTTATGCGCAAACGCGTGAACCTGTCAGCTTACTCGGACATGACCGAGGCTTGCGGGCGTTGGGGCATGGAATCAAGTACCTGGCCAACCGTTCGGGCCTGCTCAGCTCCAACGTGGTCGAGAGCGGGGCCTTTGTTGATGCCACCGGTTGCGGCCGGCCCGATGTGCAATTTCACGTGGTGCCCGCGCTGGTCGGTGACATCGACCGGTTGCCCCCCAGTGGCCACGGTATTTCGATCAACCCTTGTGCCTTGCGGCCACGCTCGCGCGGCCAACTGCGCCTCAAAAGTGCTGACCCGATGCAGGAAGTGTCACTCAAGGCTAATTATCTGAGTGATGAGCACGACCTTCGTACCATGGTCGCTGGAGTGAAGTTTGCTCGACGCATCCTGCGTGCACCATCGCTGGCCTGCGTGGTGGAAAACATGCTGTTGCTTCCTGATCACGACGACATTCCAGATCATGTGCTGGAGGACTACGTGCGCAGTGTTGCAAAAACCGTTTTCCATCCTGCGGGAACCTGTCGCATGGGGACGGATGCCAACGCAGTGGTCGGGCCCGATTTGCGGGTGCATGGCGTGCAGGGGCTGCGCGTCGCCGACGCGTCGATCATGCCGACCATCGTCAGCGGCAATACCAATGCGCCCTGCATCATGATCGGTGAACGGTGTGCCGATTTCATTTTGGGGAGCGCAGCCTAGTCCGTTCAAGCCCCACACCTCTTCGCATGCACAACAATTACAAGAGTACAGCGATGAACCTCATATCCCGCAGCACCTTCGACAATGAACAGGACAGCCTGCTCTACAACCGTATCGCCTGGCGCCTATTGCCGTTTCTTTTCGTTTTATATGTGGTCGCTTTTCTGGATCGCGTGAACGTTGGCTTTGCCAAGCTTCAGATGTCGGCCGATATCGGTTTGAGCGATCTTGCGTTCGGTTTCGGCGCCGGGGTTTTCTTCATCGGCTACTGCCTGTGCGAGATCCCCAGCAATATGATCCTGCAGCGCGTAGGGGCGAGGTTCTGGATCACCCGGATCATGATCACCTGGGGATTGCTGTCGATCTCAATGATGTTCGTCAAAACGCCAACTGCCTTCTATATCCTGCGCTTTCTGTTGGGCATGGCAGAGGCCGGTTTTTATCCTGGGGTCGTGCTGTACATGACCTACTGGTTTCCTTCCTACGCGCGGTCCCAAGGCATGGCCTGGTTCAATCTGGGCATTGCGATGGCCGGCGTTCTGGGTAGTCCGCTGTCCGGCTGGATCATGCAGACGTTTGCCGGCGTAGCGGGCATGGCGGGCTGGCAATGGTTGTTCTTGCTGGAGGGGATACCGGCCGTACTGCTGGGTATCGCGGTGTTCTTTTACTTGGACGATCGACCTGGCAAGGTGCACTGGCTGAGCCCTGAACAGAACGCCCGTGTGGTGCAGCAACTGGCGGCTCAGCGTCAGCAGCATGAAGCGGCAGGGGCTGGCCACAACTTCCGCGCGGCATTCGTCAATAAAGATTTGTGGTGCCTGATCTACGTCAACTTTGCATTACTCTGCGGCACCTACGGTGTGTCGTTCTGGTTGCCGCAGATCGTTCAGGGTCTTGGAGTGAAGAGCCTGTTTCAGACCGGGTTGATCGCTGCCATTCCCTTCGCGGTGGCCTCGGTCGTCATGGTATTGGTCAGTCGCCACTCGGATAAAAAACGTGAACGACGTTGGCACGGTACGCTTTGCAATCTGGCTTCTGCCCTGGGGCTTGCCATCGCGGCCTGCTTCCATGATCAACCTGTGTTGTCGTTGGCAGGGTTGAGTCTGGCCATGTCGGGTGGTCTGGCGGGTTTCTGTGTCTTGTGGGCGCTGCCCGGTGTGCTGCTCACCGGGACTGCAGCGGCGGCGGGGATCGCGTTGATTGCCACCGTCGGTAATCTGGGCGGCTATGCCAGTCCGTTCATGATGGGGTGGGTCAAGCAGAGCAGCGGGCATCTGGAATATGGTCTGTATGCACTGGCCGGAATGACGCTGATAGGGGCATGGGTGATGTTTTCAATCAAGCCTCCAGGCGCCAGGGACGCTAAGGGATTGCCTGAATTATCGAGCGTCTGATATCGCAGATCAACACAAGTGTTTCGGCAGGAGATACAATCGGGCTTTTCCAGTTATCGACTAGAGGTGACCTCTTGGAACAGGATGATGAAAAGCCCACCACTGGCCCCGTATTGCTGGAATCGGTGGAAATGGTCTTCCGTCTGCTCGATGAGCTGACGGCCGCGCGCCGCCCTTTGGGGGTGACCGAACTGGCGCATCTGCTTCAAACCGCCAAGCCCAGGACCTACAGGCATCTGGCCTCGATGCGTCAGCTTGGCATCCTCGAGCAGGATCCCGTCAGCGAGAAATACCTGCTCGGGGCCCGCCTGGTTGCCTACGGTGAAGCGGCCGGTGAGCAGTTCGACCTGCGCGCCATTGCTGATCCTTACCTGACGCGTATTCGCGACGCCACGGGGCAAACCGCACTGCTGGCGGTCGCCACCCATGACACTGCGCTGGTTGTGTCGTGTGTCGAGTCCAAAGCCAATGTGTGTATTTCGGTCAAGCCGGGTAATCGTGTACTGCCTTACTGTTCAGCACAGGGGCGCACGGTGCTTGCGTTCTCCGATGCCGCCAGTCAGCAACGAGTGATGCGCCGCAAGATGCCGCGCCTGACCGAGCGCACGCTGCATGATCCAGACGCGCTGATGCAACGACTGGAGTTGATACGCCAACGCCTGTATGACGACGCCGACGGTGAAGTGACCATGGGTATCAATGCTTTGTGCTGTCCGATTTTTCGCGAAAATGACCTGATTGTCGGGACTATCGGCATTGTCGGCCCTAGCGCGGCAATTGCCACGCCGCCGCCTGCGGCCATGCTGCGTGAGTTGCAGTCGGCAGCAGCGGAAATCAGTGAGCGATTACACGCGGGAACGTACCGGCGGTTGTAGTCGATGCCCAAGCCACCTCTTGTATCGAAATGGTAGCTTGGGCGCTTCCAGCCAGGTTCGGCGGATCAGAAGAGGTTGATCGGATACTCGGTGATCAAACGCACCTCGTTGAGGTTTACGCCTCGATCAGGACTCCTGAAGCTTGCTTGGCGTACCCTGAATGACAAGTCCTTGGCTCGTCCGGATTGCAGCACATACTTGACTTCTATATCCCGCTCCCATGCGTGACCGTCATCGGTCTGCGCGGTGTGGAAGTCCGTCCCCTTCAGATAGCGCGTCATAAAACTAAGCCCCGGCACGCCGAGGGCGGCAAAGTTTAAGTCGTAGCGGGCCTGCCAGGAGCGCTCGTTTTCGTAGTTGAAGTCCGAGTATTGCACTGAGTTGGCCACGAACACCGTGCTGTTGCCGTCCACGCCGTAGCTGTATTTGCCATGGCCGGTGACGCGCTGGTGGGCAATCATGAACGTGTGCGGCCCGGCTGCCAGCGAAGCCGCCAGGCTCCAGATGCGGTTGTCCAGCACACCGCCGCGCTGCTGGCCCTGGCTCTTGGTGTCATAGCCGTTGAAGTCGAACTTGGTGGTGTAGCCGTCGCCCAGGGGCAGGCTGGCAGTAGCGCCCACGTAGTATTTGCGCCAGTAGTCCTCGACATCCGAATGGTAGACCCGGGCATTGAGGTTGCGGTTGATCTGGTAACTGCCGCCGATCAGGTCGAGGGAGGTGAGACGGCCGCTGTCATGCTCGCTTTGGTCTCGGCTGCGCATGGCGGTGAAGTGGCCGGCGTGCAGGGTCAGGTCGGTGATTTCCTTGCTGGTGACGAGCCAGCCCTGGGTGGTTTCCGGCAGCAGGCGATTGTCGCTGGTGGCCAGCACCGGCAGGTTCACCAGTTGCTC
Organism: Pseudomonas sp. BF-R-01; assembly: GCF_019946615.1. Classification (NCBI taxonomy): domain Bacteria; kingdom Pseudomonadati; phylum Pseudomonadota; class Gammaproteobacteria; order Pseudomonadales; family Pseudomonadaceae; genus Pseudomonas; species Pseudomonas sp. BF-R-01. Next base: position 227,221 of record NZ_JAGYFX010000001.1, on the reverse strand, counting down.
GCCGTACTTGAACAGGGTGTTTGACAGTTGCGCCTTGACCGCCACACCGCCCTTGGCATATTGGGATTTGGCGCCGTCACTGTCCTCCTCGAGCAACAGCGTCCCACCGCCCTTGCGGCCGTTGCCGGTGTCCAGCTTGATGCCGAGCAAACCGATGGCGTCCACACCGAACCCGACGGTGCCCGTGGTGAACCCGGATTCGAAAACCCCGATAAAGCCTTGGGCCCACTCTTCCGAATAGTTTTGCGACGTGCGGTTGTCGAGGAAGTTGCGGTTCATATAAAAGTTGCGGGCTTTTATGGAAAAGTGCGAGTCCTCGATAAAGCCACTGTTGTCGGCCAACGCGCTCAGGGGGAGGGTGCAGGTCAGCGCAACATGAAACACATGTTTGTTCTTCATTTTCACATCCCGGGTGCAGGGGCGCACGCGCCGGCCAATGGGCTCGGCCGAACGCTGCGCTTTTTAGTTATGTGTTGGCGTGGCAGGTTTTATTGGAGCACCGGGCGTTTGGTGTTGACCCAATCATTATGTTGCTCATAGGCATACGCCAGCTTGAGCAGGCCCAGGTCATCCCGCGGGCGTCCGATCAGTTGCATGCCCATGGGCAGTCCCTGGGGGCCGAAACCCACGGGAACGCTGATGATCGGACTGCCGGACAAGGTCCACGGGAAGCAGGTTTCCATCCACCGATGGTAGGTGTCCATCGAGCGGCCATTGATCTGCTTGGGCCAGTGTTCTGTGATGTCAAACGGGAACACCTGGGCGGTGGGCACTGCTAGATAGTCGTAGGTTTCAAACAGCGTGACGAGGGTCTTGTACCAGGCGCTCCGGGCTTTGCTGGCGTTGAAAAAGTCTGCAGCGGACAGCTTCAGCGAACCCTCGACTTCCCAGATGGCCTCGGGTTTGAGCTGCGCGCGCTTGGTCGGGTCCTCGTAGTACTTGAGCAGGCCGTTGCCGATGCCGAAATGACGATGCACCAACCAGGTGTCCCACAGGCTTTCGGGCGAAAACGGTGACTTGAGCGGCTCGACGATCATGCCTTGGCCTGCGAGATTGCCCAGGGCTTTTTCGCAGAGCTCAAGGATGCCGGGCTCCATGGCCAGGTAACCGCCCCAGTCCCCCAGCCAGCCGATTTTCTTGCCGGTTTGTCGGGACTCAAGCGCGTGCTCGACGTTATGCGGGGTCAGCGCAGCCAATTCGGCCGAGATTTCCAGGGACAGCGCGTCGGACATGTCCAGGCCCGACTGGGTGGCCAGCAGCAACGCCAGGTCCGGCACCGTGCGCGCCATCGGGCCACTGTAGCCAAGCTGCGAGATAAACACTTCATCCGCCGGGCTGCGGGGCACCCGGCCCTGGCTCGGGCGCATGCCGTACACGTTGCAGAATGCGGCCGGGTTGCGCAACGATCCGCCGAAGTCACTGCCATCGGCCACCGGCAGCATGCGCAGCGCCAGCGCCGTGGCCGCGCCACCGCTGCTGCCGCCGCTGGTTTTCTGCCGGTTGTAGGGGTTGCGAGTGGGGCCGTACACCGGGTTGTACGTCTGGGAACCGAGGCCGAATTCCGGCGTGTTGGTTTTGCCGATCATTAACGCACCCGCCGCCCGTGCCCGGGCGACGTGAATTGAATCTACCTTGGGTTGATTTTTTTGCAGCAACGGCGAGCCAAAGGTGGTGACGATATCCTTGGTCAACGCCAGGTCCTTGGGCGCTTGCGGGATACCATGCAGCCAACCCAGGGACTCACCGGCCTTGAGTTTGGCGTCAAAGGCCGACGCCTCTTTAAGCAGGCTGTCGGGGTCGCGCAGGGCGACGATGGCGTTATAGGTGGGATTGAGCTGCTCGATACGCGCCAGGTAGGCCACCATCACGTCGCGGCAAGACACCTGCCGCCCATGGATGGCCAGGCTCAGTTGAGCTGCACTCCAGTCGACAATCTCTCCCGTCGCTTTCGCCGGTTTTTGGGCGCCGGCCAACGCGGGTTGAGCGGCAGCCGACCAGGCAACCCCGGGAAGGGAGCCGGCGATCACCCCGCCGACAATCCCTTTTAAAACCTGGCGGCGGCCTGCATCGGTACAGGCGGAGTCGAGAAGCGTGTTTACATCGTTTTCGGTAATGGACATCTGTATTCCTGTCAGCGGCAGTTTGAGGGCTTATGGAATTTTTCTTGTTGTGGTTTGCCGGGTTTCGCCGGCAAAAGGCCTAAACGTGTAACGCAAGAAAAAGCTGTCATCTCATTGGTTGGGGAGCGTCCTCGGGTGGGTTGTCCAGGCGTGCCTACAAGCAGGCAACGAACCATTCGTTGGTTTCACGAAACAGGCTTGCGGTTCGCTCGATCACCGCTTTTTCTGAAAGGCCAAGGCATCGCTGTCGGGTTGTTGCGCCTGGAGCAGCTCCAGCATCGGGCGACCACCGCGGTGTGCCAGCCACTCAGGTCTTCCAGGGTGGCCAGGCCACAGAACGGCACGTAGGCCTCCGCATACCACGTTGACCCGGTCCAGGAAGGCGACCACGTACAACACAAACAGCAAGGGAAGAAGGCGCCAGGCAATGCAGCTGTACAGCGCGCAGTCCTGGCCATTGTCGAAGGTGCGACGTGAGATGAGGTGCATGGTAGCTCTCTGTACTTATGCGGCAGGCGACCAAGGCCGCAGCAGAATGTTGTTGGCAGGGAGCGAAAACATACGGCTTTGTGTTTCTCTAATGGAAACATCATTTCTTTTGGTGTTTCGATGTTAGTAAGGCCCTATCCGGAGTGTCAAGCACCGAATTCAGGCTTTAAAACCAGGCTTTTCAAGGACGTGCGCCAGTCCACGGGCGTGGCCCGTGAGTGACGTGAGGGCACGGCCTGTGCGGTAGGCCCCAGGGTTACGAGCGTCGGCTCAAAGAGCGTGACAACAGCAACAGCAGGGTGGCAAACAGCACCATGATGGTGGCCGCGGAAAGCAGGACTGGACTCAATGCTTCTCGGGCCGTCGTGAACATTTCGCGAGGCAGCGTCCGCTGATCGGGGCCGGCGAGAAACAGGGTTACGACCACTTCATCCAGGGAAGTGGCAAAGGCGAAGAGTCCTCCGGACAACAGGCCCGGCGAGATGAGCGGCAATGTCACTTTGCGCAAGGTTGTCCAGGGCGTCGCGCCCATGCTCGCAGCTGCCCATAACAGGCGTTGATTGAGACCACCCAGTGCCGAGCCGACATTGACCACCACGAACGGCACCGCCAAGGTGGTATGCGCCAGAATCAACCCCAGGTAGGTTCGCGTCAGCCCCGCATTGGAAAACACAAAATACATGCCCACGCCGACGATGACCGCCGGCACGATCATGGGTGCGATCAACAGGACTTCGATGAATCGTTTGCCAGGCATGGCCGGGTGCCGAAGTCCTAACGCCGCCAGCCCACCCAGGGTCACGGCAAGCGCGGTGCTCGCCAGGGCCACCGCAAAACTGTTGAACAGCGCACTCAGCCATTGCGAGGAGGAGAAGAAGTCCTCGTACCAGCGCAAAGTAAAGTGTCCCAGTGGCAGTGACATGTAGCGACTGTCACTGAATGAGAGTGGCAGCACGATGAGAATGGGCAACAACAGGAAGGCCAGTACCAGGTAGCCACTCAATGACACGCCGAAATTGCCGAACCAGGCCATCGGCCCACTATTGGGATTACGGATCATCACTTAGCTCCTGTGCTGCGGCGGGCCAGATGCGCCTGAATGAGGTAGAGCAGGGTGGTCGCTACCAGCAACACCAACCCCAATGCCGAAGCCAGGCCCCAGTTCAGGGTGCCGGTAGTGAATTGGGCGATATAGAAACTGATCATTTGATCAGCCGGTCCACCGAGCAATGCGGGCGTGATGTAGAAGCCGAGAGTGACAATGAAGACCATCAAGGCACCGGCCGCCAGTCCAGGAAGTACCTGTGGAAGGTAGACCTGGAAAAACACCCGCGGCGGGCGAGCCCCCATCGAGTAGGCCGCCTGTACCAGCAAGCGATTGCAACTGGACATGGCGGCAAGAAGCGGGAACACCATGAACGGCAGCATCACGTGAACCAATGCCAGAATCACGCCGAAGCGGTTATATAGCAGGTGCAACGGACTGTTGACCCATCCGAGCTTCAACAGCATCGCGTTGACGATGCCCTGGTCCTGTAACAGCACCATCCAGGCGGTCGTGCGAACCAGAATCGATGTCCAGAACGGCAGCAGGATCAGGAGCAACAGCGCGTTGCGGGCCTTGGGCGTTCGGCGGTCCAGAAACACGCACAACGGGAATGCCAACAGTACACAAACCAGCGTTGTGATGGCGGCGATGCCAAAGGTGCGCCCAAGGATCGAGCGATACAGACCGGCTTCATCCTTGGCGACCAGGCCCTGTTGGTAGTCGTGTTTCATGTCCACGGCGGACAGCAGGTGGTAAGTCCCGACAGGGCCAGAGGCCCGTTTGAAAGTTTGCCAGGTGGCATTGTCCAGCCAGCGTGGATCGAGCGTTTGCATGCTCGCGCTGCTGCCGTCGAGATCGCCGGCCTTGCGTTTGGCTGCCATCAGTAAACCACGCAGTTCCGGCGCCTCGTAAGCCAAACGGCGGGCAGCCGCCGCGAGGTCGCGGGACGATACCGCCTTGAGGTCTTGTACCAACGGTTTGAACAAGCGCTCATCCGGGGCGGAAGTGCCGTCCCAGTCCGAGACGGCACGGGCCGTTGCGGGCATCGCTTGGGGCAGTTCGCTGTCAGCGACTGCGCGCCACAGCAATGTGCCGATCGGACCGACGAAGGTCAGGGCAAGAAACACCACCAGAGGCGCCAGCAGGCCGTAGGCGCGCCAGAGGGCGCCGCGATCCTTGCGGGCGACCACCGGTGATGAGGCATTGATTACGATTGCACTCATGTCTTTTAACTCGATTCGGATCACTGGGCCGACCAGGCGGTCCATTTGGCGTTCAGCTCGTCGATACGATCGACCCAGAACTTGTCGTTGAGCACCAGCACGTTGGCGCTGTTCTGAGGTGCGCTCGGGGAGTCGGCGAGCGCTGCCGGGTCGGTTTCGGCGATGCCTTTGACGGAGGTGATCCCGGTCGGCTGCAGGCTTGGCCATTTCTTCTGGTTTTCAGCTTTTCCCATGACATTCAGCAGACCATAGGCTTTGTCGACGTTCGGCGAGTTGGCGAGGATCACCCAGCTGTCCATGGTTTGCAGGGACTGATTCCATACCAGTCCGAAAGGCTTGTGGTCCTGGCGGATAGCGTTGGTCACCCGGCCGTTATAGGACGTGGTCATGTTCACTTCACCCGACGCGAGTAGTTGCATCGGTTGACCACCCGCTTTCCAGAACAGCAGCTGGCTCTTGATCGTGTCGAGTTTCTTGAAGGCGCGTTCTACGCCACCCGCCGAGTTGAGGACTTTGTAGACGTCGGCCGGTGCAACACCGTCGGCCATGAGGGCGATTTCCAGGTTGCCCTTGGGACCTTGGCGCAGTGCGCGTTTGCCGGGGAAGGTTTTGGTGTCGAAAAAGTCGCTCCAGTCTTTTGGAGTACGACTGGCTTTGCTGGTGTCGTAGCTCAGTACGAAGTTGTAGACCGCACTACCCACACCGCATTCGCTGACCGCGCTGGGAATGTAGTTGTCTTTGCCGCCGATACGCTTGAAGTCCATCGCAACGAAAAGCCCTTCACCGCAACCCAATTGCAGGTCTTCGGCCTCGACCTGAACCACATCCCAGCCACTGTCTGCACCTTCAGCGTGAGTTCTCAGCAGGCCGATACCACCATCCCAGCTGTCATCGATGACTTTATTGCCGCTGGCCTGGCTGTAGGGTTCGAAGAAGATTTTGCGTTGCACATCCTGATATGCACCGCCCCATGAGGCCACGGTGAGGTCTCTGGCCTGAGCGGTTCCCTGAAGCAAGGCAAGCCCGCACAAAACGAAGGTGAGACTGCGAACGGAACATGGATTGAACATGATGTGACTCCCAGACTGTTGATTTAGTTGTGGTCGGCAGAAGTGACGTAACAGATCGACGCGTTCTTGTTGTTTTGGGCTTTCAGCGCAAAATCATTGCCTGTGCGGCAGGCAGCGCCAGCCTCACGCTTTCGCCAGGCAGGGGTGGTGCCTGGCCCAGGGTGCCCGGGTTATAAGTCATCGAAAGCTCGCAGCCATCGGTCATCACCAGGCGCAACTTGCAGTGGGCGCCATGAAAGATGCTGTCGACGACGCGGGCCTGAATCGCGGCCTCTCCCGGCGTTGCCAGCCTCAGGTTTTCGGGGCGAATAGCCAGCGCAACCGGGAGACCTGCGACCAGCTCGGGATCAGAGCAAAACGCCTCGTGAACCGTGTCGCCTTCGGTCAGGCGGATTCGTGCGAGATTGCCGCTGACACTGACCAGGACACCTTCCAGCACATTGGTTTCACCCAGAAAATTCGCCACGAAGCGTGTGGCGGGGCGGTTGTAAATGGTTTCCGGTCGGTCGATCTGGGCGATCTTGCCTTCGTTGAACACCGCCACGCGATCCGACATGGTCATGGCTTCGTCTTGATCGTGAGTAACGTAGACAAACGTGATGCCCAGCTGTTTATGGATGGCTTTGAGTTCCAGTTGCATGTGTTCGCGCAAACCCTTGTCGAGGGCACCCAGCGGTTCGTCCATCAGCAGGATGCGTGGGCGATACACCAGCGCCCGGGCTAGCGCGACACGTTGCTGCTGGCCTCCGGACAACTGTGCGGGGTTGCGATCTTCAAACCCTTCCAGACGAGCCAGGGCCAACGCTTCCTTGACGCGAACCTTTGCTTCGGCGGCCGGTATTTTGCGCAAGTTGAGGGGGAAGGCGACGTTCTCGGCCACGCTCATGTGCGGGAACAAGGCGTAACTCTGAAAGACCACGCCCATGTCGCGTTTATAAGCCGGCAGTTTACTGATGTCAGTGCCGTCCATGAGGATACGGCCACGGTCTGGCGCGTCGAAACCGGCAAGCATCATCAGTGTGGTGGTCTTTCCCGATCCGCTGGGGCCCAGCAGGGACAGAAATTCGCCCTGGCGGATGTTCAAGTCCAGGTTGTCTACGACCCAGCTGCGCTCGTCATATGTTTTGTGTACACCTTCGAACCGGACCAGTACCGGACTTTCCGCTACGGATGCTTCGATGTTGTCGGGTAGTGGCATAGGGACCCTGGTCAGCGCGCGACTGGATTGTGCGGTCATGGCCGGATACCCGCGAGGACTTCATCGAGTGCCTGAGCCACAGCCTTGAGAATAGTCTGGATCTGATCGGCATCGACGATCAGCGGCGGCGCCATCACCAGGGTGTCGCCCAGTGCGCGCAGCAGGATGCCGTTGCGTTGCAGGACATCGCTGACCTTGCTGGCCACTTTGAATTCGGCGGGGAAGGGTTCACGGGTCTGTTTGTCAGCGACGAACTCCAGTGCCGCCATCAGACCGATGCCGCGTGCATCGCCCACCAGTGGATGATCGGCAAAGGCTTTGATGCCAGCCTGGAAGGCCGGGGCAACCTCGGCAACGTGTTCGACGATAGCCAACTCGTCGTACATGCGCAGGGTTTCCAGTGCAACGGCTGCGGCCACCGGGTGCCCTCCGTAGGTGTAGCCGTGCCCAAGGCCACCCAGGGTATTGCTCTGATCGGCGATGACCTGATAGACCTGGTCGCTGAGCAGCAAAGCCGAGATCGGCTGAAACGCTGCGGACAAACCTTTGGCACAGGTCAGCATGTCGGGCTGAATGCCCATTGCCTGGCAGCCCCAGTAATAGCCGGTGCGCCCGAAGCCACAGATCACTTCGTCGGCCACCATAAGAATGTCGTACTTGCGCAGTACCGCCTGAACCTTGGCGAAATACCCGGCTGGCGGCAGGATCACGCCACCGGTGCCCATCACAGGCTCAGCGAAGAAGGCGCCAATGGTTTCAGGGCCAGCGTCGAGAATGGTCTGCTCCAACTCTTCGGCGAGGCGGGTGGAGAACGCTTCTTCGGTTTCCCCGGGAAGGCCTTGGCGATAGAGGTGTGGGCAACGCACATGGATGACGTCGGCCAGGGGCTCGCCCCAACCTTTATGCATGTTGGGCAAACCGGTGAGGCTGGCGGCGGCCAGTGTGGTGCCATGGTAACTGCGGTGACGTGCAATCAGGCGTGTCTTGCCCGGTTTTCCCAGCGCAATGTGGTAGTAGCGAACGAATTTGATCGCGGTATCGATCGCTTCCGATCCTGAACTCTGGAACACCACTTTTTCCAGGCCCGCCGGCGCGTGGGCAATCAATTCGGCGGCCAAGTCTGCGGCCGGTCCATGACTGCGGTGCGCGAAGGTCTGCTGATAGGGCAGCTTCAACATTTGCGCATACGCCGCTTCAGCCAGACGCGGTTGGCTGAAGCCCAGCGTTGCACACCACAGGCCTGACATGCCCTCGATGTAGCGCCGGCCTTGGTCATCAAATACATAAATGCCCTCGCCACGCTCGATCAGCAATGGACCCAGTTGTTCGTGCAGTCGCAGATTGGTCTGCGAGTGGAGATGGTGGGCGATGTCTCGCTTGGCCAGGGCCGAATCACGAGCGGTCATGACGTCATCCTCTTAAATCATTAATCAGTCGTATGCGTATGCGGTACGTAGTTTCATTTTTACGACTATTGGCGGTGATCGTCAAATGTTTTGTGTGTCGCTGTAAGCAATAGCGTTTCGATGAAAGAAAAATTCTTCGACGGATTTTTGTAAGGGGAAAGACTTTTGTCGAGAAATCATCCGCTTATGCTGCGGTTGGTGAGATGTCGAGATGAGGAGTTCAGTCAGGCGAAAATGCAGAGTCACAGACTTGTTTATCGGTGATATACAGTTGTATCGTTTCGCCTACGCGAACACGGTGCTTTTAAGATCTACAGCACAAAGCTTGCCAGCTCGACGCGGGCTTCGATGAATCGCATGAACGGGATCAAACATGAGCGACGATGCAGGGAAAGGTGGAGTCAGATCGGTGCAACTGGCCCTCGATGTGCTCGAACGAGTGGCAAGCGCGGGGGATGAGATTGGGGTCAGTGAGTTGGCCGTACAACTGGGGACTACTAAAGGCTCAGTGTTCAGGCACCTGAAGACTCTGGTCGAGCGCGGTTACTTGAGTCAAAACCCGCAGACCTCAAAGTATCGACTGGGCATCCAGGCCTATGTGCTCGGGCAGGTAGCCGCCAGCGGCATCGACCTGCTAAGCGCTTCCGCTGACGCCATTCGAGATCTGCGAGACGAACTGGGATTGACGGTGGTTCTGTCGGTGCTTCAAGCGCGCCGGTTGATAGTGGTCGAAACGCTGCTGGGCAAATCCACGCTTGAAATTGGTGTGCGTATCGGCACTGAACTGCAGCTGCATTGCAACGCTCAGGGCAAGGTCGCGTTGGCCTTTGCCAAGCAGTTGAGCATGGATCAACTCCCAGGCGAGTTGCCCGCCATCACGATGAATACGGTGACCGACCGTGCCGATTTGGTGCGCCAGGTCAGCGAAGCCAGGTCTCAAGGTTGGGCGTCAGCCATCGAGGAAGAAACACTGGGAATTTCTGCTATCGCTGCTCCGATATTAGGCATCAACGAGGAGTTTATCGGCACTGTAGCGCTGGTGGCGACCGTGCAGAATATTTCCCGTGAACTGAATCCTGAACAGGTCAGGGCATTGAAAAAAGCAGCGTTGCGCGCGTCTTGGAACCTTGGGTTCAAAGGAGACTTTTGACGGGGGTGGTCATTACTGGCTAGCCGCATCCAAATCGACATGCTCCATACACGACTTCACGGACGAGCCGGTGCAGGGGTCACCTTGGACGGGTATAGGCCGATCTTCTACTGCTTCCTACTATGGGGTCATGTTCAATGCCCCATTGGGGTAACAGGAAGCCTGAGTCATGGCGATCGACAGTAATGATTATTCACGCCTGAGCCCTGCAGCTCGTGTATTTCTCGAGCACACACACGGTCACTTTATTGATGGGCAGTGGCAGGCGCCCACCGCCAGCATTGCTGTGCTCGACCCCTCCAGTGGTCATCAGATCAGTGCTATCGGGGCAGGCAATGCCGCGGATATCGACGCCGCTGTGCAGGCTGCTCATCGTGCCTTCAATCAGCCATCCTGGCGCGGATTGTCGCCGCTTGATCGTGAACGCCTGATCCTGCGCCTGGCCGATTTGATCGAAGCCAATATGGCACTTCTGGCTCAAGTCGAAAGCGTCGATAACGGCATGCCGTTGGGCTTTGCCGAAATCAACGTGGGCGGCGCCGCTGGCGTTCTGCGCTATATGGCCGGCTGGCCGTCGAAGATCGCCGGCGAGACGGTTGATGTGAAGATGCCGTTTCCCGGTAGTCAGTTTTTTGCCTACACCACCCGTGAAGCGGTGGGCGTGGTCGGGGCAATCGTGCCGTGGAACGTGCCGCTGATGATGGCGATCTGGAAGCTTGCGCCGGCGTTGGCAGCCGGTTGTACGGTCGTGCTGAAACCGGCTGAAGATGCCTCGCTGACGGCCCTGATCCTGGCTGATCTGATTCAGCAGGCCGGTTTTCCGAATGGTGTGGTCAACATCGTGACGGGCTACGGTGCTGAAGCAGGTGAAGCCTTGGTGCGCCATCCCCAGGTGGCGAAGATTTCCTTTACCGGTTCCACTGAGACTGGCAAATACATCAACCGTCTGGCCACTGACCACTTGAAGAAAGTCACCCTCGAGTTGGGCGGAAAATCTCCAACCATCGTGTTTGATGACGCCGATCTGCAGCAGGCCATCAGCGGTGCGGCCAATGCGATTTTCACCAACTCAGGGCAGATCTGCGTCGCCGGTGCGCGTTTGTATGTGCAGCGCCGGGTGTATGAGCAGGTCCTGGAAGGGGTCGCCCGGCAGGCTGACAGTCTGCAGCTCGGGGCCGGGCTCAATGCGGGTAGCCAGATGGGGCCATTGATCAACGCTCGTCAGCTCGAAAGAGTGCAGGGTTATGTGCAACGAGCAGTGCAGGGGGGCGCAAGCCTGGTTACCCAAGGGCGCTCACCTCAAGGCGAGGGCTTCTTTGCAGCGCCGGCAGTCCTGGCCGGCATCAAGCAGGAGGACGAGCTGGTGCAGCAAGAAATTTTCGGCCCGGTCCTCGCCGTCATGCCATTCGATGATCTCGAAGAGGCAGCGATGCTTGCCAATGACACAGTGTACGGTTTGGCGGCCAGTGTCTGGAGTCGTGACTTGAGCCGCGTGCATCAGCTTATTCCTTTGCTCAAGTGCGGCAAAGTTTCGGTTAATACCGAGGGCTTCCCTTATCCGGCGTTGCCAGAAGGTGGTACGAAGCAATCCGGATTCGGCCGTGATCTTGGTCGTGAAGGTTTGGACGGCTATCTGGAAAGCAAAACCGTATTGGTTCGGGTTTCCTGATCGGTCTGAGCTCTGCCTGAGGTCTTCAAATGCCGCATTTCATTGTTGAGTACACCGCCAATCTTGAAAACGAACTGGAGCTGGACACTTTGTTCGCCAAAGTGCATCGGCAACTGATCGCCAAGCAGTTGTTCCCCACTGGTGGCATCCGCAGTCGGGCACGGCGCATTGAGCACTATTGTTTTGCGGATGGCTTGGGCGACTACGCGGGCGTTCATGTCGAGCTCAAGCTCAGTGCCACTCGTCCGCAGACGCTGCGTGAGGAAATAGGGCAAAACATTTTCGCCACTCTTCAGGCGCATTTTGCTGATCTACAGGCACGTCGTTTTCTGGCGTTGTCGATGGAGGTGGGGCTGTTCCATCCGGGTGTGTTCTTCAACTCAAACAATTTGCACGCGCTGTTCGAGCATTCCTGAGGCGAGAGCGCGCCGTTGAGCTCACCCTGCCTCGAACTCATCGGGCAGGGCTGCCCATTTAATGTCTGGAGTTAGAATCATGAAGCTTGCGTCACTGAAATCTGGGCGTGATGGCCAACTGTTAGTGGTCAGTCGCGATCTGAGGCTGGCAGTCAAAGTGGGTGAGCGTGCGCCCTCCTTGCAGTTCGCACTGGACAACTGGGACTCGCTTGAAGCCCCACTGCGCGAGTTGTATGACGCGTTGAATCAGGGTCAGATCGAAGGGGCTTTTGCCCTTGATATGACGGTGCTGGGGTCGCCGCTGCCACGCAGCTATCAGTACCTGGATGGGGCCTGCTACCTCAGCCATATTCAGCGCAATCGTGCTGCGCGGGGCGAAACCTTGCCGACGGATCTACTGGAAAAGCCGCTCGTGTATCAGGGCATCTCCCATGGTTTCATGGCTTGGAATGACCCCATCAGCTTGCCTGACGATGGCATGGGTATCGACTTTGAAGCGGAGATCGCCGCCGTCACCGGTGATGTACCCATGGGGGTCTCGCCAGAGAATGCGACAAGCTACATCCGGTTGTTCGTGCTGCTCAATGATGTTTCGTTGCGCGCGCTGATTCCCGCCGAACTCAAACGCACCTTTGGTTTTGTTACCAGCAAATCGGCTTCCACTCTGGGGCCAATCGCCGTTACTCCCGATGAATTGGGCGATTTGTGGGACGGCAAATTGGTGTCTGGGAAAATGAAGTGCTGGGTTCGCGGAGAACTCTTTGGCGATATAGAAACCGGTATCGATACACCCTTCCACTATGGCCACATGATTGCTCATGTGGCTCAAACCCGAGACTTCGAGCCCGGTAGTTTAGTGGGGCTGGGCACGGTTTCTAATGAGGATGACAGTGTCGGTTGCGGTTGTATCGGCGAGTGGCGTGCACTGGAAACCATCAAGACTGGCCAGGCCTCGACCTCACTGTTGAAGTTCGGCGAGCGGGTCAGGATCGAGCACTTCGACCGACAAGGGCGTTCGGTATTCGGTCCCATCGATCAGGTTGTTGCGCAGCGCAACATCAACTGAACCAGACATCAAACCCAGAACAGGGAGCTCACCATGCTCTGTAAAAGTCTCCACCATGCTGCCTTTCGTTGCAAAGATGCCCGGGAAACGGTCGAGTTCTATACGAATGTTCTCGGCCTGAAATTCATTCACGCGATGGGCGAAGACCATGTCCCGTCAACGGGCGCCTACAGCCCGCACATTCATATTTTTTTTCAGATGGAAGACGGAAGCTGCATTGCCTTCTTTGAACTGCCCAACGATCCAGGCGCTGTTTCAGGGCGGGATCCCGAGACTCCAGGCTGGGTTCAGCACTTTGCTTTTCGGGTCAAGGATGTCGAAACACTGTTGCAAGCCAAGGCCGACTTGGAGTCCAAGGGCGTCAACGTATTGGGGCCGGTCAACCATGATGACTTTCTGCTTTCAATCTACTTTTTCGACCCTTCGGGGCATCGCCTTGAGTTGGGTGTGCACACGGCTACCCCCGAGATGGATGAGAAGTACGAGCGTGAGGCGCAGGCCGTACTAATGCATTGGGATGGGCGGCATAACTGGTCTGAGCGGGAGCTGATTTTCGGCGCGGCTCATGGCTATAAACACTAGCTACAACCCCATGGCGCTTATGTAAAATTGGCATGCCCCTTGAGCCTTGTGCGCAAGGGGCTTTGCTCATTGAGGAGTTGTCTATGTTGATATCTCGCGCCCATGTCAGCACGCCGTTGGCAGCCCGCTGCCTGACCCGTCTTTGCCGCCATTGGAGTCATAAGTTCACCGTCAGTTTCAATGAGACACAGGGAGATATTTTTTTCGACCCGTCCCGTTGCCTGCTTGAAATCAATGAGGGCGGCTTACTCATCAGCCTTCAGGCGCCTGATCTGGCTCAATTGGATGAGCTGGAGCCGGTGGTGGCTGATCACTTGCAGCGCATGGCCGGCGAAGACCTTCTGATCATTCGCTGGCAACGCTGAATCAATTGCTTACAAACTCGACGGGCGCCGCTAAAGGCGCCTTTTTTTTGCGTGTGACTAGCGATTTTGAACCATCCAGTGCGGTTTCACTCAATCGGCCGGCCTGGCCCCCCAGCAAGTCTGAACATCTGAACAATTGAGCGTCACCCTTCAGGGTGACGTTAGTTGATCCGAGCGAGCGTAGCTTACGGTTGTAGCGAGTCGGTGAAAAAAACATTCCGATATATCCGACTGCCTGCACTGAGGGTACGTCCATGAACCATAAATTTTCTTCGAGTATCTGCGGTTTACTGGCTGGGATTGTTCTAGCCAGCAATGCTTCGGCTCAGGTCACCTTGGTGTCTTGGGGGGGCATCTTTCAAGATGCGCAGCGAGAAGTGTTCTTCGATCCCCTGCGAGCCGAAGGGCTGAACATTCATGAAGACAGTTGGGACGGCGGCATCGGTATCTTGCGTTCAAAGATCATGGCCGGTGACTCCGGATGGGATTTGGTACAGGTCGAACCCGAGGAGATGGTGCTGGGTTGTGAGGAGGGATTGTATCAACCGCTGGACTTCTCGCGCATTGGCAAACCCTCGCAATTTATCCCGGGGGCCGCGAGCGAATGCGGGTTGGGTGCGAACGTATACAGCATAGTGATTGCCTATGATGGCAATGTGCTGAAGGCCGGACCTCAATCCTGGGCTGATTTTTGGGACGTAAAGAAATTTCCCGGCAAGCGAGCACTGCGTCAGGGGCCGAAAATGAACCTGGAGTTCGCCTTGATGGCCGATGGTGTTGCGCCTGATCAGGTCTACGCCGTATTGAGTACTCCGCAAGGTGTCGATCGCGCGTTTGCTAAGTTGGAGCAACTCAAGCCGAACATAATCTGGTGGTCGGCCGGCAACCAGCCGATGCAACTGCTTGGCTCTGGCGAAGTTGTTATGACCACCACTTACAACGGCCGTGTATTTGCCGCCAATGAGTCGGACAAGCGCAATTTCAAAGTGGTGTGGAATGGCGGAGTTTTTATGGTCGACTCCTGGGTGCTGCTCAAGGGCAGTAAGAATCAGGACGAGGCTTACCGTTTCCTCAAGTATTTCGGCGATGCTCGCAACCAGGCGCGTTTCCCGCAGAAAATTCGGTATGGGGTGGCGAACAAAGACGCCAATCAGTTGATCCCGGCCGAGATTCAGGCTCAGTTGCCGAGCTCGCCCGAGACCCTGGCCAAATCAGTACCTTTCAATGCAGAGTATTGGCTGGAGAACATTGACTCACTGACTGAGCGATTCTCCGCATGGTCGGCAAAATGAGGGTCGTGAATTCACGAAATGCCGCCGCCGGGGTGATGGCTACCGCCACGGATTCAGGCGTCAAGGCATTCCCACGAAGCTGCCCCCAGTTGCGCCGACGTCAGTGTATGGCACTGCTGCTGATCGCCCCGTTATTCTTGTTCCTGCTTGGCACATTCATCATGCCGTTAAGTGGCATGCTCAAACTTGCAGTTGATGACCGAGAAACCGCCACGCTGTTATCTCGCACAATGTCGGCATTGAAGGGCTGGGACAAGCGGACTTTACCCTCTGACGCAGCGTATGAAGCGTTGGTGGCTGATTTGCGCCAGGCCCAGCAGGATAAAACTCTCGGAACAATAGCGCGGCGTATTAACTACGACACTCCGGGGTTGCGCAGCCTGATCAGTAACAGTGCGCGCAAGTTGGCAACTTCTGAAGCTGGGAATGGGACCTGGCAGCAGCGACTGACCGCGATTGATCCGCAATGGGCAAAACTGGAGCCATGGATCGCCATCGAGCGTGCCCGTGGGCCGGTTACCGATCTCTACTTGCTGACGGCGTTGGACCTTAAGCGCGATGCTCAAGGACAGATTGTTCAGGTTGACGAGGGGCAATCGAACTACCTGGATATTCTCGGGCGTACATTCGGTATTTCGTTGTCCGTGACCCTGATCACTTTGTTGCTGGCGTTTCCGGTGGCGCAATACATGGCCTCTGCGTCACCTCGGCTGGGCGGGATCATCATGTTGCTGGTGCTCCTGCCGTTCTGGACCTCGGTACTGGTAAGGACCATGGCGTGGGTGGTTGTGCTGCAAGGAAATGGTCTGGTCAACAACCTTCTGCAAACGTTGGGTGTAATCGAGGACCCGCTGCACATGCTTTATAACCGCACGGGTGTGCTGGTGGCGCTCAGTCATGTGCTGTTGCCCTACATGATCCTGCCGCTGTATGGCGCGATGCGCGCGGTTCCGGCTGCACAAATGCGTGCAGCGGTGTCGCTCGGCGCGGGACCGGTCATGGCTTATCGCAGGGTGTACTTACCACAGCTGCTGCCGGGTATAGCCGCGGGCTCACTGCTGGTCTTCATTCTTGCTCTTGGCTACTACATCACTCCGGTGCTGATTGGTGGCTCAAATGACCAACTGATCAGTTACTACATTGCCTTTTACACCAGCGGCACAATCAATTGGGGCTTGGCCGCGGGGTTGGGCATGGTCCTACTTATCGCAACGCTGGTGCTTTATCGGGTTTATGTCGGCTTGGTTGGCGTACAGCGCATCGGTCGCTAGGAGAACGTATGCAAAGCACTCTGTTTTGGCGCTATTTCAATCGTTGCGCGGCGTGGATGGTGTTGGTGTTCCTGATGGCCCCTATCCTGGTGATCATCCCATTGTCATTCAACGGTGGAAGTTTTCTCAGCTACCCGTTGGATGGTTGGTCGTTGCGCTGGTATCAGCAGGTGTTCAACTCGCCTCAATGGCTGTTTGCACTCAAGAACAGTTTGACGATCGGTGTCGCCAGCATGGGCTTGGCAACGGTGCTCGGCACACTGGCAGCGCTGGGTCTCAACCTTGCGGATTTCCGCATGAAGCCTCTACTGATGGCGGTATTGTTGTCGCCGATGATCGTTCCGACAGTGATCACAGCCGTCGGTATCTACTTTCTGTTCTCCACGCTCGGGTTGGCCAGCACTTACATCGGCATGGTGCTGGCGCATACGGCACTGGCAACACCTTTTGTGTTGATCGCGGTGAACGCCACGCTGCAAGGGCTTGATCGCGGCTTGCTGCGCGCGGCGGCGAGCCTTGGTGCCGGTCCGATTCGTACGTTTTACAGAATCACCTTGCCGCTGATTCTTCCGGGCGTAGCAAGCGGTGCAGTGTTCGCCTTTGCAACTTCATTCGATGAGGTGGTGGTGTCGCTACTACTGGCGGGACCAGATCAGCGCACCTTGCCCCGAGAGATGTTCTCCGGTGTTCGCGAAAACCTGAGTCCATCCATTACCGCCGTGGCGTTCCTGCTGACGCTGTTGTCGACACTCTTCCTGCTGACCCTTGGCTGGTTGCAACGCTATGCCTCGCGCATGGCTGGGAAAAGTGCCACATCCGGAACGTGATTTCGGTTGCGACAGGTTCGCGGCCACCCTGCAATTCACTCGAGAGCGTGTGACTTCATGTCGAAGAGTAATGATTCCTACGTCAAGTTCGCTGGCGTGAAAAAAAGTTATGACGGCCAGAATTTCGTGGTCAAGAATCTCAATCTGAGTATCCGTGAGGGCGAGTTCATGACGCTACTCGGTCCCTCGGGGTCGGGTAAAACCACCTGCCTGATGATGCTCGCCGGGTTTGAAACCGCCAGCGAAGGGGAGATCTATCTGGATGGCCAACCGATCAGCCGTATAGCCACTCATAAACGTAACATCGGCATGGTGTTCCAGAACTATGCCTTGTTCCCGCATATGACTATCGCCGACAACCTGGCGTTTCCGTTGCAAGTCCAGCGTCTGGACAAGGCGGAAATTCGCAGTCGGGTAGGGCGCGCGTTGGAAATGGTGCACCTGCAGCACCTGGCAACACGAAAGCCCGCGCAACTGTCTGGTGGTCAACAACAAAGGGTGGCCGTGGCGCGCGCATTGATCTTCGAGCCCAAGCTGGTGCTGATGGACGAGCCACTGGGGGCGCTGGACAAACAACTGCGCGAGCAGATGCAATATGAGATCAAACGCTTACACAGCCAACTGGGCATCACCATGGTCTACGTCACCCATGATCAGGGCGAGGCCTTGACCATGTCTGATCGAGTGGCGGTGTTCAACGATGGTGTGATCCAGCAATTGGCCAGTCCGGGCGAGCTTTACGAGCGTCCCGCGAATGCCTTCGTTGCGCAGTTCATCGGCGAGAACAATCAACTCAAAGGTATCGTTCAGAGCGTGCAGGGTGAGCGCTGTGTCATTGGCATGGATACAGGTCAGCAAATCAACGCAATGAGCTCACCAGGCCTTAAGACAGGGCAGCGTTGCTGTCTGGCGTTGCGTCCCGAGCGGGTCAGTTTTCTGGAGCCGGGAATTGAACTGAGCAACAACTTCGAGGCAGACGTTTGTGAAGTGATCTACCACGGTGACCACCTGCGTACCCGCGTCAAGCTATGTGGACATGACGACTTCATCATCAAAATACCCAATGTTCAAGGGCTGGTTCCCTCCTTGCCGGGTAACCGTGTGCGGATTGGCTGGCATTTGCAGGATTGTCACGCGTTGGGCGTCTGAAATATGCCGTTGTGAGGGTGGCGACTCACCCCTTGAGGGTAGAGACGCAAGGGGTGTCAGACCCTAGATTCAGGACCAGGGATCACACATGGCTGTGTGTCCTTTCCCTAATGAATGACCTGGAGTGGCAGTATGAACAGTAACAACAATGCCTGGCTCAAAGAACACAATACGGTGCACTTGATGCACCCGATGCAAGATCCCAAAGCGCTGCATGAACAAAGGCCGTTGATCATCAAGTCCGGCGATGGCGTGCACATTACCGACGTTGACGGGCGTCGTTTTATCGACTGTCAGGGCGGGTTGTGGTGTGTCAATGCGGGTTATGGCCGACGCGAAATCATCGATGCAGTGACCAAGCAGATGGAGGAGCTTGCCTACTATTCGTTGTTCCCGGGCAGCACCAACGCACCGGCCATTGCACTGTCGCAGAAGTTGACGGAAGTGGCGGCCGAAGAGGGTATGGTCAAGGCATCGTTTGGTCTGGGTGGCTCCGATGCGGTGGAAAGTGCGCTGAAGATTGCACGTCAGTACTGGAAACTCGAAGGTCAACCTGACAAGGTCAAATTCGTCTCGCTGTACAACGGTTATCACGGCCTTAATTTTGGTGGCATGTCCGCGTGTGGCGGCAATGCCTGGAAAAGCAGCTATGAACCGTTGATGCCAGGATTTTTTCAGGTTGAATCACCGCACCTGTATCGCAACCCTTTCACCAATGATCCAGAGGAGCTTGCTGAAATCTGCGCTCAGATCCTCGAGCGGCAAATCGAAATGCAGGCGCCAGGCACCATTGCTGCGTTGATCGCTGAGCCGGTCCAGGGCGCCGGTGGAGTCATCGTCCCGCCTGCGTCCTATTGGCCCCGTTTGCGCCAGATCTGCGACAAGTACGACATTCTGCTGATCGCCGATGAGGTCATTACCGGGCTGGGTCGAAGCGGTTCGTTGTTCGGGTCCCGAGGTTGGGGCGTCAAGCCGGATATCATGTGCCTGGCCAAGGGCATCAGTAGCGGTTATGTGCCTTTGAGCGCAACACTGGTCAATTCGCGCGTTGCCCGGGCCTGGGAGCGTGACGCCGGTTTCACCTCGGTATACATGCACGGTTACACCTACTCCGGGCATCCTGTCTCCTGCGCGGCAGCGCTTGCTGCAATCGACATTGTGCTGGATGAGAACCTTGCAGAAAACGCGCGGGTGGTCGGCGACTATTTCCTCGAGAGGCTGCTGTCGCTCAAAGAGAAACACCGGGCGATCGGCGATGTACGCGGCAAAGGACTGATGCTGGCAGTCGAGTTGGTCAAGGACCGTGCGACCAAGGAGCCGTTCGGTCCTGCAGATGCTTATCCGTTGGCGATCTCAGAAGCCTGTGTGAACAATGGAGTGATGATCCGCACCATCGTTAACAAACTGATCATTTCTCCACCGCTGACCTTCAACAAAGAACACGTCGACGAAGTCGTCGAAGTGCTTGATCGCGCGTTCATCGCCAACCCCTGGTAAGCCGCTATCGACCAGCATTCACGGATGCTGGTCATTGTACGTCTACCTTGAGTATGAGTGCCCCCATGAGTTCAACATTGGAAATGGCGAATGATCTTCGCCGACGCTTGTCGAGCCTCGATGATGCAAGTCTCGATCTGCTGTTTCGCGAGGGGCGCAGCCACAATGGTTGGCAAGCGCGCCCTGTCAGCAGGTCGCTCCTCGAGGAGTTATGGGCTTTGGCTCAGTTTGCACCGACTTCGGTTAACTGCATGCCAGCAAGATTGGTGTTTGTCACCAGTGATAAGGGCAAGCAGCGGTTGAAGCCATGTCTGAGTCCAGGCAACGTCGAAAAAGTGTTAAGCGCACCAGTCACGGTGATTATCGGCTTTGACATGAACTTCTGGCGGCAGTTGCCCAGGTTGTTCCCCCATGCCGATGTGAGTGACATGTTCCGCAACGACCCCACGGCGAGCGAGGAGTGCGCCTTGCGCAACAGCTCCCTGCAAGCTGCCTGGTTGATGCTGGCAGCCCGGGCACTAGGACTGGATTGCGGACCGATGTCGGGATTTGATAGTCAGGCACTGGATGAGGCATTTTTTGCCGGCACTACAGTGCGCAGCAATTTTCTCTGCAATCTGGGATATGGCGATGTGAGCAAGTTGCATCAACGCTTGCCACGCTTGTCTTTCGATGAGGTCTGTACGTTTGCCTGATGGTGGATGGAACTGACCACGTGATGGCAGTGCCCGCCGTCGAAGGCGGGCACTGGTTTTGTAATCAGTTCAGGTTCCGCGCGCCACCCATATTGTCGTAATAGCGAGCGAACAGTTCGTTCTGGCAGGAAATGCCAAGCTTGGCATAGGCCCGTTTACGATGGGTCGCCACGGTATTGATCGAGATCCCAAGATTCAGACTGATTCCCAAGGTGGTATATCCCAGAGCGATGGACGCGCAAATCTGCGCTTCGCGTTGGGTTAACCCCCCGGTTGCCTTGAGCAATGTGTTGCGTAAGTCTTCATACATCTTTTCCCTGCGTTCCAGACTCAGTGTCGCCGGTTTTATCTCTGGCGTGTCCTCGCGATGCCTGAGCTCAAGCATTTGCGTATGCTTGCTCAACGTCTGTGCGAGGAACCCTCCCAGATACTGAAGCCTGAGCGTGTCCTCATGGACAAAGTCTCTTTGCTCGTCGCTGCGGTAAAAACTGCAGTAGAGGGTACGGTCGTCGATGGACGTTACCAAGGCTAGTTCCTGACGTACCAGCGCGTCATGATAAAAGCGCCGACGGTATCCCTGATCGCGGATATGCGCGGGAGAAACGCAACGTACCAGCATCGGGTGATTCGGGGTCAGGGCGGCTTGCCCAAAAATGATGTTTGGATCACGACGGAAGGCTCCATCGGTATATTCCTGAGCGAGGGTGCGTGTCACATTGCGGGCCTGGCTGTGCTGAGCCTCGGCAACCAGGCATTCAGGATTACCATGGTGATCGAAGCTGAACACGGTGCACTGGTCCACATTCAATTGATCTTGGCAAAAACTGAAGAAATTCTGCGAAAAATGGTTGTCGCCAATTCCGCCGACCAAATTTGCCATTTCATTCATGCCAGGGATCATGCTGGGTTCTCCTCACGCAAATTTTTTTGTTCTGTTTGGTTGCGGCTGGGT
Source organism: Pseudomonas sp. BF-R-01 (assembly GCF_019946615.1). Taxonomy (NCBI): domain Bacteria; kingdom Pseudomonadati; phylum Pseudomonadota; class Gammaproteobacteria; order Pseudomonadales; family Pseudomonadaceae; genus Pseudomonas; species Pseudomonas sp. BF-R-01. The sequence goes on along the minus strand of NZ_JAGYFX010000001.1, from coordinate 205,736 downwards.
TCTTATCGCTGATTCAAGTGTGTAATCGCAATGCACGCATTCTTGAAATGTACGCATAAACCAGGCCATGGATACCGGCGTGGGGTTTCTCGTGGAACTTCAGGTAATACTTGCTGCTTGTGGCGACAGCTTCAGGGAAAACCTCTGATCAGGCTTTGGCACCCGCCAATGGCGGGCGAAAGCTGTCATGGGAACAGCAAGCCCTGGGTTTGATTGCACCCAATCAGGGCATTTCATCGCGAGCGATCCAGGGTTGCCTGCTACTGCCCGTGATTTTCTTTACCGATGGACCAGACCAGTAACATCGCAGCTGTTCGATAGGTAACACTTTTGTAGTAAATGCCCAGACTTTATCCCTCAGGCGAGTCCGAGTTGGCGTATGGCAAAGTCGCGCAACCGGTTTTTCTGGATCTTGCTCGAGCCGGTCATTCCGATGCTTTCGAAGTCTTCGACAATGCACAGATAACGCGGCACCTTGAAATTGGCGCAACGTGCCTTGCAAAACGCGATCAAGTCTTCGCTACTGGTGTTGGCTCCCTGCTTAAGGGTGACATAGGCCGCAGGAACTTCCCCCAGACGTGGGTCTGGCACGCCGATCACTTGTGCCAATTCGATCGCAGGGTGTTTGAGCAACACCTGTTCGACTTCCAGCGGCGAGACATTCTCGCCACCGACACGGAACATATCCTTGAGTCGACCGATGAACTGCAGGCGTCCGTCCGCGGACAGTGTCCCAAGGTCTCCGGTATGCAGCCAACCATCGCGCAAGGTGGCGGCTGTCTGATCGGGCAGTTTGTAGTAGCCCTTCATCAGGCTCCAGCCGCGAGCGCAGATTTCACCCGGTTGGTCCGGCGGCAGTGGCTGACCGCTGACGGGGTCGCGAACCTGAATGTCCAGTCCAGTGTGTGTTGTCATGGAGCCATTGAGACGCAAGTCCAGAGCTTCACGGTAATCGGAAAAGACCAGGTTCGGTGATGCTTCCGAGAGACCGTAGGCGTTGCAAATGTCCTTCGCGCCCATCTTCTCGACGACGTCATGAAGGATCTGCGGACTGGCTGCCGCCCAGCCTCCGCGCAGGCACAATCGATGAGAATCGAAGCCAGGTTCAGCGAGCATCATCAGAAACATAGTGTCGTTGCCCGAGGTCAAGGTGCACCGCTCACGCTCCATGATCGACAGCGCCTGAGCCGGATCGAAAGTTGTGGCGGTGACCAAGGTGGCGCCATGAACCATTGCGACCAGCAAAGACATGGTACTGCCGGCCACATGGTAAAACGGCCGCGGACTGAAGTAGCGATCCTCGGAGTGCACGCCCATGCGAACAGCCACACACTTGGCAATCCCGAGCATCGAGGCATGGCTGAGCATTACCCCTTTCGGAAAAGCGGTGGTCCCCGAGGTGAACTGGATCAACAACGTATCGTCGGGTTCGACTCTCCCGCGTGCTGCCGCCAATTCGGTAGGCTGGATATCGGCGCCAAGTTGAAGGAAGTCGGCCTCGCTCAGGCCAGCCCCCAGTACTCGTTGACCAAAAACAACCAGGTGCTGCAAGAGCGGCAGATTTTTTCCCGGCAGAGTGGTGTTTATCGCCGGTTCGATGTCCTTGAGCATGCCGACAAAATCGATCTTGTCGAGAAAGGTATCGACACAGAACAGTGCCCGCACATCTTCGTGGGCCAGGCCATAACCGAGCTCTTCGCCACGGAAGCGGGTGTTGAACGGTACGCAGACCAGACCGAGCGAAGCCGCTGCGTACCAGAGCACCGCCCATTGCACGGAGTTGCCCATCAGCAGGCCGATATGCTCCCCCGGTTGCAGGCCCAGCCCGAGCATGGCTCGAGCCGTGCTGTCGACCTGTTCGAGCAACTGGCGATAACTCAGGCGGCCGTCTTCGGCAATCAAGGCGTCGTTGTCGGGGGAGTGGCGGGCGATGTCATTGAGTACCGTCCACAGCGGACCGGGTAGCGGGGAAGTCGATACAGTCATGGGGTACTCCTCAGACGAAAGATGTCATGCCGGCACGCCAGGTGCCTTCGGTCAGGTTGTCCTCGATGGCGAGGATCTCGTGGGCCAGGGCGCCAAAACGACTGTCATCGGCGCCTTTGTCGATAGTACGTTTGGCGCTGCGGATGGCATGGGACGGCGCTGCGGCGATCTCTTGGGCCAATGTCTCGACGTAGAGGTCGAACTCACTGTGCGGCAGCACTTGATTGACCAGACCGATGGCTTTGGCTTCTTGAGCACTGACTTCACGGCCGGTGAACATCAGCTCTTTGGCGATTCGCCTGCCGACAATACGTGGCAGCCGTTGCGTGGCGCCGACCGTGCCCCAGCGTGCCTCCGGGTATCGAAAGGTGGCCTGGTCGCTGGCGACGATGAAATCGCAGGCGCTGGCTATTTCGCAGCCAGAGCCCACCGCCGGCCCCTGGATAACCGCGATCACTGGTATCGCCAATTCTTCCAGTGCGGCATACAGGGCGAAGGCCTTGATGCGTCGAGCGCGGATCTGGTCTTCATCCATCCCCTTGCGTTCTTTGAGATCGGCACCGGCACAGAACACCGGCCCGTTGGCACGTACTAGCAGCACATGGATATCGCTACGTTTGCTGACTTCACGGACGGCAAGGTGGAGTTCCAGGCACAACTGTGTATTCAAGGCATTGCGTGCCTGCGGGCGATTCAGGGTGAGTGTGGCGATATTTCCCGCCACTGTGACGCTGATAACACTGGGCAAATCGGGCTGAGTCATGGTTATACCGCTCCTGCGCGGTGCAAGGCGTCGATGTCTTGCGCGTTGTAGCCAAGGTCGTGCAACACCAAGTCAGTGTGCTCGCCCAACAGCGGCGGGCGGTTGGCCGTAGGGTTGTCGTAACCGCTGAACTGAAATGGCAACTGGATGGCCGGGAAGCGACCACTTTGCGGGTGCTCGAAATCGGCAAAGACGCCGCGGGCGCGCAAGTGTGGATCGATCACTACCTCATCCAGGGTTTTCAGCGGTCCTGCCGGTACGCCCGCGGCGTCGCAGGCAGCGCAAAGTTGATCCCGGGTCAGTAAGGCAATGGCGTCCGTCAAGGTCGCCATCACCTCATCGCGGTGCAGCACACGACCACTATTGTGTTGCAGGCGTGGGTCTGCTCCCAGCGACTCAAGGCCGAGCAGGGCGCAGAGCGGATGCCAGTGCTGATCGGCGCCGGTGATGTGCACGTAACCGCCGTCGGCACAGCGGAAACTGGCTGACGGAACACGGCCGGGATGTTCGGTGCCCAGGCGTTCGGGCACTTCATCCAAGGCAAAGTAGCGGGCGGCTGCCAAGGCCAGCAGGCTGATTTGTCCGTCCAGCATGGAGAAGTCAAGGTATGCACCCACGCCTTCCTTTTGTCTGCCCTGGAGCATGGAAACGATACCCAGCGCGATCCATAATCCCGAGCTCAGGTCCGAGACCGGTATTCCCGGTTTAACAGGGCCGCCATCTTTCTCGCCGGTGAGGCTCATGATGCCGCTCATGGCTTGGAATACGGTGTCGTACCCCTTGCGGCTGGCATAGGGCCCGGTCTGGCCAAAGCCAGTGCAGGAGACATAGAGCAGGCGCGGATTGAGTTCCTTGAGCATTGGCCAGTCCAGTCCGTAGCGCTTGAGCGTGCCCACCGGAAAATTCTCCAGTATCACGTCGGCTTCGCAGGCCAACTTCCGTACGATTTCCTGGCCTTCAGTCGTACGCAGATTGACGGTGATCGATTCCTTGCTTCGATTGAAGGCATAGAAATAGGCGCTGCGCTCACGGCCCAGTGCTTCGGCCTGGGCATCCTCGTCGAGGTGGTCGACGTTCTCGTCAGCCTGACGCACAAAAGGCTCATAGCCACGGGTCTCATCCCCATCACCCGGCTGCTCGACCTTGATCACGCGTGCGCCCAGTTCAGCGAGAATCATGCCGGCAAAGGGACACGCCAAGACACGAGCCAGCTCCACAACCGTTACACCTTCCAGAGGTTTCATGCTGGCGACTCCGTTTGGCGAAAGGCTCGCATCTGGGCATTCAACTGCTGACCGATCTTCAGGCCTTCGCTAAAGGGCAATTCGGTGACCCGGTGGAAAATGCCCTTGGTGGCTTGCATCGCCTGCACCGGATGCACGGCGATCTGTTGTGCCAGCGAATGGGCCTCGTGAAGCAAATCGGCGTCGGCCACGACCCGGTTGACCATGCCCAGTCGCTGAGCCTCATGGGCATCCAGGGTGCGCCCGGTGGCGACCAGATCGAAGGCGGCTTTGCGTCCGACATGCTCGACCAGTCCGGCCATGACAATCGCGGCGACGATGCCGTGCTTGACCTCTGGATAGCCGAAGCGCGCGCTTTCGCCGGCCAGCGCCAGATCGCAGGACAGCGCCAGGCCGCTCCCGCCGCCCATTGCGTAGCCATTCACGGCCGCGATCACAGGCTTACTCATCTGCTTGACCAGCCCCTGCAACTCGGTGGTCAGGGCGGCGCGGCGCTCCACCAGCGGTTGATTGTCCGGTGTCAGTACCGTGAACTCGCGGGTGTCGGCACCTGCGCAGAACCCACGACCGGCACCGGTGACGATAACGACCCGCACGAACGGATCGGCATCGGCCTCCTTCAAGGCCTGGACCAGCCCCTCGGTGAGTGCGAAGTTCAAGGCATTGAGTTTGTCCGGGCGGTTGAGCGTCAGCGTCTGTACGCCATCCCGGGTTTCGCGCAGAACGACCATGTGATCGGCCATAGAGAGTGCTCCTGTCAGGGTTGCATGGCGCGCAGGCGTGCAAAGGCCTGTTCGAGTTCTTCAATGAGTGATTGCATGATGGCCGCGGCGGGCAGAATTTGATGGATCAACCCGGCACTTTGCCCGGCTTCCACTTTGCCGTTGTTGACGTCGCCATCGAATGAAGCCTGTTTCAGGCTGGCCGAAGCCAGCAGTGCCGCGTAGTCGTCGGGAGCCACCCGGGGCATGCCGTCGCGTTCGGCCAGGGCAACGCGGTCGGTAAAAGCGTTACGCACACTGCGCACCGGTAACGATCCACGCCCGACCAGGACGGTATCGGCAATATCGGCGTCGAGGACCTTCTGCTTGTAGGCCGGGTGAAGGTTCGCTTCCTCGGACAACATGAAGCGCGTACCCAATTGCACGGCCTCGGCACCGAGTGCCAGCAGGGCGGCAATGCCGTAACCGTCGGCGACTCCACCGCCAGCTACGAGCGGGCAGTCGACCTCCTGCAACACGCGCCGTACGTTGACCAGCGTGCTCACTTCATTGGCCGGCGGATGACCGCCTGCTTCGCTGCCGACCACGACCAACCCGTCAACCCCTGCTGCGGCTGCCTTGCGTGCGTGCTCGACGAACGCGACCACGTGGAGCCATGTCGCGCCGTAATCCTTGAAACGTTGCAAGTGCGCCTTTGGCGAGCCTTGGCTGGCAATGATCACCGGGATCTGTTCGGCCACCAGCAAGTCCAGGACTTCCTCTGCGCCTTTGCGGTACAGCGGGATATTCACCGCAAACGGTTTGTCGGTCAGCTCGCGCACCTGGCGCAGTGTGCTCGCCAGGTCGGCCAGGCGCATCGGCCCTGCAGCGATAACGCCCAGACCACCGGCATTGGACACGGCGGCGGGCAGGGCTGCGCAACTCGAAGCCCAACTCATGCCCGCCTGAATGATCGGATAGCGGATGCCGAGTAAATGGGTCAGGCGGGTGTTGATCGACATGCTTCATTCCTCATCGTCATTCTCCGGACTCAGGTTGTACGGATTGTTTTTCTTGAGTTCGCCGTAGTACGCGAGGCTGTTGTTGTAGACGCGCTGCATCAACTCACGCAGTTGCGTGAGCTCGTTGGCCGATAAGCCGCTGAGCATGCGTTCGTTTCGTTCGAGGGAGTCATCGAGGATCCGGTGGACCATCTCTTTGCCTTCCGCACTCAGGCAGAGCAGTGCGCTACGCCCGTCCTCAGGGTTGGGTTGACGCTCGATCAACTCTCGTTTGGTCAGGTTGGTGACGATCCTGCTCATCTGGCTTTTCAAAACGCTGGCATGCTTGGCGACCTGAACCAGCGGCGCCTGTCCGAGGTAATCGAGAATCGCCAGGGTTCGCCACTCAAGCACCGTAATGGCGAAATGCTGAGGGATGGTCATGGCGGCGATACGACTCGACAGGCCAGCTAGACGTTGCAGCTGGACAGAGAACAGATCGCGCATGTCCGTGGTGACTTCAGGTTCTCGAGCGGTGGCTGTGGTTTTTTTCATGTGGCACCAAAGGCTATTTAGGGAAAGGAATTAGCCTCTCATTGTTTGGGAGTGCAGAGCTGAGCTCAACCGTTGAAACGTGATTGCTCGCGCAATAGCGCCAGACTTGCGTCCAGCCCTATGGCGAAGGCTTCAAGCACCAGATCGACTTCGGCGTCGGTGATGATCAACGGTGGCGCGAACACCACGCTGTCGTTCAGCGAGCGGGCAGTCACCCCATTGGCTTCGGTTTGCTGGGACACGCTCAAGCCGACTTTCCACTCTTTCGGGAACGCAGCCTTGCTGGCTTTGTCGGCCACCACCTCGACGCCCCACATCAGGCCTGCGCCGCGCACCTCGCCCACCAGAGGATGGTCGGCCAGCTTGCGCAAGCCGGCACCCAGACGTGCGCCGACCTGCTGGGCGTGAGACGGAAGCTGGCGCTCTTCATAGATGTTCAGACATTCCAGTGCGACGGCCGCCGGGACCGGATGGCCGCCGTAGGTAAAGCCGTGACCGAAGATGCCGATTTTTTCGCTTTGGCTTTTCATCGCCTGATACACCGGCTCTGAAATCATCAGCGCGGAAATAGGCAGGTAGGACGCCGAGAGTGCCTTGGCGCACGTGATCATGTCGGGTTGCAGGCCGAAGGTTTGCGAGCCCCACCAGTTGCCGGTACGACCGAAGCCACAAATGACTTCGTCTGCCACCAGCAAGATGTCGTAGCGCTTGAGCACCTGTTGGATTTTTTCGAAATAGCCTGTCGGTGGCGTGATTACGCCTCCTGTGCCCATCAGCGGCTCGGCAAAAAACGCACCAATAGTGTCGGCACCTTCGCGCTCGATCAACGTCTCCAGTTCCGCAGCCAGGCGGGTGGAGAAGGCTTCTTCGCTCTCGCCCGGCAATCCTTCGCGGTAGTAGTGCGGGCAAGTGACATGCAGGAAGCCAGGCAGCGGCAGGCCGAAATCCTGGTGCAAGTGCGCCAGCCCGGTGAGGCTGGCACTGGCGATGGTTGTACCGTGATAAGCGCGATTGCGGCTGATGATCTTGCGGCGTTGTGGCTGGCCAATGGCGCTCCAGTAGTACCAGACCAGCTTGATAGCGGTGTCGTTGGCTTCGGAGCCCGAGCAAGCGAACAACACTTTGGACATTGGCACCGGCGCCAGCGAAATCAAGCGTTCTGCCAATTGGATCGCCGGTTCGGTCGAGCGGTGCGCAAAGTTCTGGTGATAGGGCAATTGCTTCATTTGTCGCAGCGCGACTTCTTCCAAACGTGTCTCGCTATAGCCCAGCGCGGCACTCCACATGCCAGACATGGCGTCCAGATACTTTTTGCCTTTGTCATCCCAGGTGTAGATGCCCTCGCCACGGACCATCACGGTCGGACCGACTTTTTCATGGTTGGCCAGGTTGGTCTGGCTGTGGATGTGAAAAGCGATGTCGCTGGCGTGTAATGAGCGTGACATGGCGGTACTCCGTTCGGGTAGTGCGACTTGCGTCGTGGGTGCAATTGTTGTCGATGGGGTGATTTCAATATGGTTGACAATGTGAATCATGTGGTTCATGTTGTCAACCATCTTCTGGCGCTTCATGCTGATGAAGAAAAACGACCGGAGACACGGTCGAGCTGATGGAAAGCTGCGTTAAGGTTTGATCTTTATCTCTGCCTAATAACAAGTCCGCGCTCATCGGGCGCTAGAAACAGGAGATGGAAAATGTTCGACACCCTGAAGTTTTCAGCAGTAAAGCGTCATATGTTGGCGGTCGCGGGCGCAGCGTTGATCGCGCCGCAGGTGTGGGCGGCCGATCCGTCTACGGTGACCGTCGCGGGCTACGGTGGCGGCCTGCAAGATGCGTTGATCGCCACATTGTGGAAGCCGGCGGTAGAGAAGGCTGGATTGAAGCTTCTTACCGAGTCTCATGACGGACAACCCGCTGTGCGCCTGCAAGTGCAATCCGGCAAGCCCGCCTGGGATGCCATTCATATCGGCGCCAATGACTGCGCAGCACTGGCCAAGCAGGGAATGCTCGAACCCTTGGACTATTCCGTAATCGATGCCAAAGGTGTACCGAGCCTGGCGCGGGACAAAAACTGGATCGCGACTAACAGCTATTCGGTGGTCATGGGCTGGCGAACCGACAAATTCAAGGATGGCCCGAAGAGTTGGAAAGAGTTCTGGGACGTGAAGAAGTTTCCGGGACGCCGTGCGCTTTCAGTCGCGCCAGATGAAATGCTCGAGGTCGCCTTGCTGGCCGATGGCGTGCCACGGGATCAGCTCTACCCGCTGGATATCAAACGTGGCCTCGCCTCGCTGGAAAAGATCAAACCTTACGTCGCTGTCTGGTGGACCTCCGGTGCTCAATCCGCGCAACTCATCAAGGATGGCGAAGTCGATCTGATCGCAATCTGGAGCAGCCGTGTCGACTCCGTGGTGAAAGACAAAGCGCCGGTGGCCTATACCTATGAAGACGGTCTACTTGGTTATGGCTGCATGGCGATCCTCAAAGGCGCGGGTAATGTGCCAGGCGCTCAGAAGTTGATCGCCAATTCCGTATCGGCGCCCATTCAAGCGCGGATTCCGACCATGATGGGCTACTACGGCCCGACCAATAACCTGGCGTTCGAACAGCCCGGTGTTCCGGCCGATGCGCTGAGCAGCTCAAACATGTCACCGGCCAACAGGGCCAAACAAACCTTGATGGACGCGCGCTGGTGGGGCGAACACGTCACCGACGTTCAGGAAGACTACAAAGAACTCATTGCACGGTAATTGTCGTTTTTGTGGAGGTCGGTGTTATGCAAGGCAATATTGCGATTCGGGATGTCTACAAAGGTTACGGATCATTTACCGCAATTGATCATGTTTCCCTGGACGTCCATCCTGGTGAGTTTCTGACACTGCTCGGCCCTTCGGGGTCGGGGAAAACGACCTTGCTTAATGTGTTGGCGGGCTTCATTCGCCCGGACTCGGGAAGCATCAAGGTCGATGGCGTGGAGTTCCTCACGTGTCCGCCACACAAGCGCGATATCGGTATGGTATTTCAGAACTATGCGTTGTTCCCGCATATGACGGTTGCAGAAAACGTCGCTTATCCCTTGCGCTTGCGCAAGGTCAGCGGCGCGGAGCGAACCCGCAGGGTCAAGGCCAGTCTGGAAATGGTGCAGATGGACCACCTCGGTGAGCGCGGTATCCACCAGCTTTCAGGTGGTCAGCGTCAGCGCGTCGCGCTCGCCAGGGCAATGGTGTTCGAGCCAAAGATCATGCTGATGGATGAACCGCTTTCAGCGCTCGATAAAAATCTGCGCGAGCACATGCAACTTGAACTCAAACGCCTGCATGCCCGATTGGGCATGACCACTATTTATGTCACTCACGATCAGAAGGAAGCACTGACGCTCTCCCACCGCATTGCGGTATTGAACAAGGGCAAATTGGCGCAGCTGGATACACCGGATGCGCTTTATGAGCGACCGAAGGACCGCTTTGTCGCGGGTTTCATTGGCGAAAGCTGTTTTTTCCCCGTGGAGGAGGTTGGCGACGCCGTGTTGTTCCAGGGGCGGGCACTGAAGCTGCCATTGGGAACGGCGCTCAAGCATTCACAGCGACGCGTGCTGATGGTGCGACCTGAGCGCCTGCAATGGCAGGCGCCGGCCGATGTCGGCGCGATGAACCGGATCGACGCGGTGGCGCGCGATGTGGTCTATCAGGGTGACAGCTATCACGTCGGTCTGGTGTTGGCCGACGGGAGCGAGCTCACCGCTCGTCATCAAAAGGGTTTTCGCGATGTAGCGGTCCCGACACCCGGTGCAACGGTCCAGCTATGGCTGCATGCCGAAGACACCTTGCTGGTGACGGAGGGCGCATGAATGCCGATCTTCCCCCTCGTCCAAAGCCTCGGAGGGTTACGACCATGAAAGAAGTCAGTCTCACCGGCCGCACCGGCAACGGTGCCAGAGGCGCCGAAGATCCCATGGTCAGCCGCTTGGCGATGGCCGAACTCAAGGAGCGCTGGGCGCTTCTCTCCTTGACACTACCCGGTTTCATCCTGGTGTTCGTGGTGTTGGCGGTGCCCTTGGGTTGGTTGTTCTGGTTGTCGGCCTTCGATAGCAGCGGAGCGCTGACACTGGACAATTATTTGCGCTTACTACGGCCGGTGTACCTGAGCAGCTTCCTCATTACCTTCCAGATGGCGTTCTGCGTCACGCTTGTTTGCGTGCTGCTGGGGTATCCGCTGGCGTACCTGCTTTCGCAGTTGCCCGACCGTGCCAGCCAGATTTGCATGGCCTTCGTATTGTTGCCGTTCTGGACCTCGATACTGGTGCGGACCTACGCCTGGCTCGTGTTGTTGCAGCGTCAAGGCGTCATCAACAACTGGTTGCTCGATCTGGGCCTGATCCATGAACCACTGGCACTGGTGAACAACTTCTTCGGAACCGTCGTCGGCATGGTGCATGTCATGCTGCCGTTCATGGTGCTGCCGCTTTACGACAAGATGAAAAACATCGACCCGCTGTTGATGTCGGCGGCCGCCAATTGTGGCGCAACGCCGTCCCAGGCGTTCCGTCAGGTCTTCCTGCGGTTGTCGCTGCCTGGCCTGGCTTCGGGCATCACCCTGGTTTTCGTAATTTGTCTGGGCTTTTACCTGACGCCGGCTTTGTTGGGTGGAGGCAGAGTGTCGATGTGGTCAATGAAAATCAGCGACACCATTGCCCTGTACGGTAATTGGGGGGCGGCGAGTGCGCTGGGCGTTGCCTTGCTGGTCGCCACGGTGTTGATCCTTTGTGGGATGCGCAAGTTGTTCGGGCTCAACGATCAAGGGAGAAACAGCTGATGCTCAAGCTCAATCAAACGGTGACGCCGACGCAGATCACTCATGCGCATCGGCTCTGGTTATACGCGCTCGTCGGGTTGATCCTGCTCTTCCTGATCATTCCGTGCCTGATTGTCATCCCTATGTCGTTCTCCGCCTCGCAGTACCTAGAATTTCCGCCGCGGGAATGGAGCCTGCGTTGGTACGAGGCTTATCTGGGATCGCCGGAATGGATGAGGGCGACCTGGGTCACGGTAAAAGTGGCGGTTATGTCGACCTGTATCGCCACGGTGTTGGGCACGCTGGCCGCCTACGGGCTGTCGCAAGTACGCGGTGGTATGGTAAAGCTGGTCAACAGCCTGATGATGCTGCCCATGCTGGTTCCGATCATTCTGGTCGCGGTGGGTGTGTTTTTCGTCTACTCGCGTACCGGACTGAACAACTCCATCACGGGCCTTGTGCTGGCGCATAGCGTGCTGGCGATCCCCTTCGTGCTGATCGCCGTGGGCAATGGTCTCCAGGGATTCGACATGAATCAGGAAATGGCGGCACGCAGCCTGGGTGCGTCACGTCCCTGGGCCTTTCTGACGGTGACGTTGCCGCAGTTGCGGCTATCGATCTGTTCTGGAGCGTTGTTTGCCTTCATCGCCTCATTCGATGAGGTGGTGATTGCGCTGTTCATTGTAGGGGGCGAGAGCTCGACGCTGCCCCGACGCATGTTCGCCAACATCCGCGATCAGATCGATCCAACTGTGGCAGCGGTTTCCACTTTGATGATTGTCCTGTCGATCCTGCTCCTGGTGGCGATGCAGTACATCAAGCGCCTGGAGCGTCGTCAGCAACATTAATTTGATTTCTTTAGTGCTTGATGAGGCGTGAGCTGCCTATGTCCCTTTGGAGACATAGGCAGCATGCGCGGTGCATTCGAAGATGGCAGTCGGGGAATTTGCCCTGAACGAGTCATTGGAGGATCACCGCGTGGACAGACCGACAACATCAGCGCCGACGGCGGCGGCAGTTACCCCCTCAGGGATCAGCTATCAACATGTGGAAAGCGGTTACTTTGAACAACGTCGCCTGCAGCGTCATGCAGGCTTTTTCACCCTGCTGACTCTCGGCGTTGGTGCGGTGGTGGCGGGTCAGTATTCCGGCTGGAACCTGGGCTTGGCTCAGGGCTTCGGCGGCATGTTTTTAGCCTTGCTGATCATTGCCGTCATGTACCTGTTTCTCTGCTCGTCAATCGGCGAAATGGCAGCTGCACTGCCGCATACCGGCGGTGCCTATTCTTTTGCGCGTACCACAATGGGCCCTTGGGGTGGTTTCAGTACAGGTCTTGCCGAGAACATCGAATTCATTCTGGCCCCCGCCGGCAACATGTTTTTCATGGGGGCCTACCTGACCGCCATTTTCGGCACCGGACCAGAATGGCAACCTGTCTGGTGGGTGGCCGGGTATGCCTGCATGTTGCTGCTTTCGAACCGGGGGTTGGGGGTGTCGATGCGCGCGGTCGTGCTCATTACCCTGGCGGCGGTAGCGGTGTTGGTGGTGTTCTTTGTTGCGGCTTACCCGCACATGGATTTCACCGGCAAAGCCCTGAATCTTGCGGTTGATGCTGCAGGCAAGCCTGTCGAGGTGGCTGGTGGCAATGGACCATGGCTGCCGTTCGGAATGACTGGCGTCATGCTTGCGTTGCCGTTCGCCGTGTACATGTTCCTGGCCATCGAGCAATTGCCGTTGACGGCCGAGGAGTCGCACAACCCGACCCGCCATTTGCCGCTGGCATTGGTCTGGGGTACCGTGATTCTTGCGGTACTTGCGCTGGGTGTGTTGTTTTTCAGTGCATCAATCGGGGGCGGCAGCTTTTTCATGAGCACTTCGTCGGAGCCGCTGCTCGATGGCTTCAGAGAGATTTTCGGGCACACCGCGAGCAAGCTGTTGTCAGCGGTGGCGGTGCTTGGTCTGGCGGCGTCGTTCCTGGCGGGCAGCTTTGCCGCAGGGCGCAATATCTATTCACTGTCGCGTGCCGGCTACCTGCCGACCGGGCTGTCGGTTACGCACCCGACCCGCAATACGCCAAACATTGCGTTGGCTACCGGGGCCTTGGCGGCGTTGGGTATCCTGATGTTGTGCTGGTTCACGTTCGGCAAGGATAACAACCCGCTGATGGGCGGCATCCTGGTTAGCATGATCGTCTTCGCGGGAATGATTTCCTACATCTTGCAAAGCGTCGCCTATATTCGTTTGAAACGCTCCTTTGCGAATTTGCACCGGCCTTATCGCAGCCCTTACGGGATATTCGGAGCGGTTGCGGTGATCATGATTGCGTTGGCAACACTGACTTACCAGTTTCTTGATCCACTGTACAAATGGGCTGCACTCGCCGCGGCCTGCTGGTACCTGATCGGGATTGCCTATTTTGCATTCTATCGTCGCCATCGTCTGGTGTTGTCGCCTGAAGAAGCATTCGCCGTGAGTGGCGGTCGTAAAGGAAATCCGCAATGAGTAAAGTCGAGCTATCCAAAGGTAATGGCCGTCTGGCCGGTAAAGTGGCCATTATCACCGGCGGTGCTGGTGGTTGCGGTGCTGCCGCAAGCCGGTTGTTCGCGGCGGAAGGGGCCAAGGTGGTCATTATTGATTTGAATGGTGATGCTGCCGTCAATCTGGCGTCGCAGATTATTGCTGATGGCGGTCAGGCGCTGGGGTTGGGCGCCGATGTCTCGCAAGTGGTTCAGGTTCTCGAAGCTGTCGCTCGGGGGCTGGCTGAATTCGGCCCGGCAGATGTGCTTTTCAACCATGCAGGCACGCTGATCGTGAAACCTTTTCTGGACGTGCAGGAGCATGAGTGGGACTGGCTTATGGCGGTTAACGTCAAGAGCATGTACCTGGTCACTCAGGCGGTGCTTCCACAAATGATTGCCAAGGGCTCGGGCAGTATTGTGTGCACCTCGTCGATCTCCGCGCAGTACGCGACCCCGGGTGAGGTTGTGTACAACGCCAGTAAGGGCGCCTGCCAGATGTTCGCGCGAGCCATTGCCGTCGAGTTTCGCGATAGAGGTATTCGGTGCAACGCGGTGGCACCAGGATTTATCCGTACCCCTCATGGGGAGCGGGAAATGCGGGATTTGCAGGCCATGGGCGTGGATGCCAGTGAGGGGGCGATCAGTCAGCAGCAGGGGCGTCTGTGCGAGCCCGAAGAGGTAGCGCGGGCAGCACTGTTTTTAGCCAGCGATGACGCGTCGTTTGTGAGTGGTACCCAGCTGTTCGTGGATAACTGTTTTTCCGCGGTATAAGTCATTCGTGGCAGGATATGTGCTCGTTTTTATCGCGAGATTTAGAGTGCGCTTATGCAGCGTGGCGCACTGGATAAAGACAAGGGGATGGCATGACAACTTCAGTTCCGGAGCACAGGCGTAGCATGGATGCCGCGCCCGTCCTCAGTGCATGGCACACGGCGACGCCCGGTTTGGTCGCACAATTGCAGAGTGATGGCTTTGCCCGACAGTTGGACGAGGCACTACGGGCACTCGTTGATTTCGACCAAAGCTGTGTGCTGTTTTACCCATCGGGCGGCTCGCCACTGTTACTGCATGACAACTTACAAGGCATTTCCGAGCCAGGTGCGATGCACAGCTATCTCAGCGGTACCTACTTGTTGGACCCGGTCTACACGGCCTGTGCGCATGGCCAGGCTACAGGCCTTTACCGCATGAGCGAATTGGCCCCTGACGCCTTCTTCGAGGGTGATTATTTCAATTCGCCGGACGTGCACCCCTGTATCTCCATGCAATCGGGCACGTTGGCCGAAGAAATCGTATTCATCTGTGCTTTGCCAGGCATTGGCCATCTGGCCTATTCATTGATGCGACTGAATGCTTCACCGGTGTTTTCAGCTGCGCAGTTTGAAGGTTTCCAGTGCAGTCAGGCGATGGTCAACGTTTTACTGCGTCGTCACTATCAGGACGTATGTACCCATGTCGATAGCAGTGGGGTGGCGTTAAGAGAGCATTTGAACAGCGCTTTTTCCCGCTTCGCCGCTGATCAGCTAACCCCTCGTGAACAGTTGATCGTCAGCATGATTCTGCGTGGGCACTCCAGCCTGTCGATCTCGCTGCACCTTGGCATTGCAGAGGGCACGGTGAAAAACCACCGCAAGCACCTGTATTGCAAGCTTGGCATTTCCAGTCAATCCGAGTTGTTTCATCTCTTTGTGAATTTTGTCCTCAGCCATACTGCGAGTGTCCCGACCAACGCAGGTGGCGCGATAAAGTTCCACGAAGCTTTTGCCAATTAGTTAGCAATTGCTTTCACCTTTTGGGCAACGCCATGAGGGGGCAGGAAAATGGCTGAACAGATAGGGGCCAACTGCAGCGAGGAGGCTGTTGCTGGCCCTTGATTGTCACTGTTCAATCGCCTTATCAGGGCATACAGGATGCTGTAGCTTGAAAGGTTTGCTCGCACAAGGAACTCAAGCTTCGCCAGCGGCAGCAGTGATGATGATTTCCACAAGAATGTCAGGGCTGGTCATCTCGACTTGGCCGGTTGCCCTTGCCGGGGCAGCACCCTTGGGAATCCATTGTTCCCAGGTTTCGTTCATGGCTGAAAAATCTCGCGTCACGTCCTTCAGCCAGATCTGTGCGCTGAGGATACGGGACTTGTCGCTGCCGATTTTAGCCAGTGATGTTTCAATGTCCTCGAGGGTTTCGCGGACCTGGCTATGGATATCGCCGCTGAGGTTCTTCGCGATTGCGCCAGCAAAATAAGCGACGTCGCGGTGGACAACGATGTGGGACATGCGGGCAGTGGTGTCGATGCGCTTGATCGAGGATGGCATGGATAGCTCCGTTTACGTATGTTTAGGCTGATACAAGTTGTTGATACACAAGCCTGGCAGCAGCAAGATCTTCCAGTGCGCTACCTACAGCCTTGAACAAGGTCCGTTCACTGTTGGTAGTTCGGGCTGAACATTCAGCACGACAGAGCTGGGCCAGATTGCCGCGCAGGTCTGTTTTTTGCAGACTGCCATCTGCAAAAGCATTGAGCAGATCACCCGATTTTGTGGGTGCCTCTTCGGTATCCACCCAGACACTGGCGTTCGCGAAGCACGCTGGCTCCGCCTCTGTCATCTGCGGTGTGAAGCTGCCAATCAAGTCAAGATGGCTGCCGGGTGCGAGCCAGTCGGCAAGGATCAGTGGTGTCGTGGCAAGGGTGGCGCAACTGACGATATCTGCACTGCGAACACTCTCTTCAAGGTTCGATACCGCCATTGCAGGCAAACCTTGTTGACGCAGTGCCAGGGCGCAACGCTGGGCGCTCTCCACATCGATATCCCATATGGCAATGCTCTCCAGTTGACGCACCGCGGCCATGGCCGGAGCGACCAGGCTGCCGACACGACCCGCGCCGACTACCAGCAACGAATGCGCGTCACGACGTGCCAGATAATCCGCGCCCAGTGCGGCGGCGGCCGCAGTCCTGCGTGAGGTGATTTCGTTGCCGTCGAATAGAGCGAGGGGTACACCTGTGCGCGCGTCATACAGGATGTAGGTCGAATGCAAGCCGGGTATTCCTTTATCCTGATTACCCGGGTAGATGTTGACCACTTTGACACCGTAGTAGCCAACATTGTCCCAAGCCGGCATCAGCAGGGAGATTCCCGCGTCCACGCCATGCCCAATAGTGTGAGTATGGCGCAGTGGAACCTCGGCACCTTCGATGAAGGCTTCTCGCAAAGCATTGATGAGCAGGGGGAAGGGCAGTAGTTGCTTGAGCACCGAAGCATCGGGTTGCAGCATGGGAGCACTCGCGGTTGAGGGTTGAAAGGGTTGGCGTGTATTTTTTACGCCCGCTTTTGGAGACCCAGATCTTAACCGCGGTGTTTTTTATTCAGGCATCGTCATTCGCGATGTGTCATTCGCGAACAGGCACTATCTGCTGCAAGTCTGAGGATCGCATGATGGGTACAACTACCCCATTGTTGTGCCGCCCGAAATGCAAACGAATCCATCAACACATGCACCACTGTCACTGTTCGAGAAAATCTGGCGAAGTCACACAGTTCTGGAGCAGCAAAGCGGTCAGACGCTGCTATACATTGATCGCCACTATTTGAGTGATGATCTGCCGCCCGAGTCATTTCACACGCTGACACGTCGCAATATACCTATTCATCGCCCCGACGCCACGGTGGCGATGCCGGATCATTACGTCTCCACACGCAGCTCATTGCTGGATGATGTCGTGGACGAAGAACGTCGTGACATGATCATCGGCCTTCAAGCCCAGGCTGCACGCAATGGGATTATTCATTTTGGTCTGGGGGATGAACGCCAAGGCATCATCCATGTAGTCGGGCCCGAACAGGGGCTTAGCCTCCCAGGAATGACCGTGGTCTGTGGTGATAGCCACACTTCTACTCACGGCGCGCTCGGTGCGTTCGGGTTTGGTATTGGTGCCACTGAAGTCAGTCATGTTCTGGCGACACAAACGCTCTGGCAAGTAAAGCCGTTGTCGATGCAGGTCAACTTCATGGGTGACTTGGTGTCAGGCGTGACGGCCAAAGACCTTGCATTGGCGTTTGTTCGACAGGTCGGCGTGGCGGGCGCTACAGGTCACGTCATCGAGTACTGCGGTGCGGCTATCGAGAATTTATCCATCGAAGGACGAATGACGCTATGCAATCTTTCGATCGAAGCGGGGGCTCGGGCTGGCATGGTTGCGCCAGACGCCAAAACGCTGAAGTACCTGAAGTCTCGCCCCTTCGCGCCGTCCGGCAACGATTGGGACGTGCGCAGCGCAGCCTGGCTTGAGTTGCGCAGTGACCCGCAATCAGCCTTTGATCGTGTCGTTCAGATCCGAGCGGACGCTGTTCAACCCATGGTCAGTTGGGGCATAGACCCGTCCCAGTGCTGCGCAATCAACGAGTGTATTCCAGCGCTTGAAAGTGCAAAGGATGACCGCCACAGGCACTCGATTGAAAAAGCGCTGGCCTACATGGGGCTGGAACCAGGCCAAGCGATGAGTGGTTTACCAATCGACAGGGTTTTCATCGGTTCGTGCACCAATGGCCGAATCGAAGATTTGCGACTTGCCGCGAGCGTCATCAGGGGACGTAAGGTCAAGGTGCCAACGTTAGTCGTTCCAGGCTCCGGTTTGGTCAGGTCACAGGCAGAAGCCGAGGGGCTCGACCAGATTTTTCTGGAGGCCGGTGTCGATTGGGGCACTCCAGGGTGCTCGATGTGCCTGGCGGTCAATGGCGATCAAGGACGAGCAGGGGAACGCTGCGTTTCGACCTCCAACCGGAATTTCGTCGGACGTCAAGGAGCAGGTGTGCGTACGCATCTGGTCAACCCGGGCACAGCTGCTGCGGCAGCGATCACTGGTTGTCTGATCGATTATCGGGAGGTGCTCGTCAATGACTCCCTTTGAACGGGTTCAAGCGATCGCGGTTCCCATGCCCGACGCTGATATCAACACCGATCAAATCGTCCCCGGGCGTTTTATGCATAAGCCAAGGGATGACTACGGGCGCTACTGTTTCCACGACTTGCGCTTCGATCCTCAAGGTGTCCCCATCGTTGACTTCGTTCTCAATCGTCGAGAGTTCGCCAGTGGTTCGATCCTTGTTGCAGGACCGAATTTCGGCTGTGGCTCGTCACGGGAACACGCGGTATTTACCTTGGTGGATTACGGTATCAGAGCCATTCTCGCACCGAGCTTTGGCGATATTTTCTTTATTAACTGCTTCAAGAACGGTTTGCTGCCGGTAGTTCTGCCGGAGGCATTTATCTTCGGTTTGTTGGCAGACATCCAGCAGTCGCCCGGTTGTGAAGTCACTGTCGACTTGCCTTCCCAACAGGTGACGACGGCAAACGGACATATCGCACGGTTCCAGATCAACAACTTCTACAAGGAATGCTTGCTAAAGGGCCTGGATGAGGTGGAGTTCACTTTGACCTTGCGCAGTGCAATCGAGCGTTTCGAGCGTACCCATCAACTTCCATCCATCGTTGAAAGTGAGACTCCCAATTGAAAATTGCAGTCATGGGCGGAGACGGTATCGGCCCTGAAGTGACCCGTCAGGCGGTTAAGGTGCTACGAGCGCTGGAGAAAAAAGGGTTGAAACTCGAGCTTTCCGAACACCTTGTCGGGGGAGCCGCCTACGATCAATTGGGGCATCCATTACCGGAGCAGACGCTTGAAGCCGCGCGCACGGCTGATGCAATTTTGTTCGGTGCCGAGGGAGGCTTTCAGTATGAGACGCTTCCTCGGGGTTTGCGTCCGGGCGATGCCTTGCTCAGCTTACGCAAGGAGCTTGATCTGTTCGCCAACTACCGCCCCGTCATCACCTTCAAGGAACTGGCTGGAGCCTCATCCTTCAAGGCGCACATTATCGACAACCTGGATCTGCTGCTTATCCGTGAGCTGACCTCGGACCTCTATTTCGGCGAGCCGCGTGGGGTTCACATCGAGCAGGGCATGCGGGTCGGTATCAACACGATGCGCTACACCGAGTTTGAAATTGCACGGATTGTTCGGGCAGGGTTTGAGGCCGCACGGATGCGAAACCGTCGACTTTGCTCGGTTGACAAGGCCAACGTCCTGGAAAGTATGGAACTGTGGCGGACTGTCGCCGAGGAGGTTGGTCAAGAATACCCTGACGTTGAGCTCAGTCATCTGTATATCGATGCCGCAGCGATGGCTTTGGCTCGCAATCCAAAGCAATTCGATGTGATCGTTACGGGCAACCTGTTCGGAGACATTCTGTCTGACGAGGCGTCCATGCTCACAGGCTCCATTGGCATGCTGCCCTCGTCATCGCTGAATGCCAAAGGCAAAGGGCTGTATGAACCCGTGCACGGTTGTGCCCCGGACATTGCAGGTCAGGACATTGCCAACCCACTGGGCTCTATTTTGTCGGTTGCCTTGCTTTTGCGTCAGGGAGCCCATTTGCCAACAGCCGCGATCAGTGTCGAGAACGCAGTACGCAGGGTACTGGCGGACGGTTTACGGACAGCTGACATTTTCGAGCCTGGCTGTATTCGTGTCGGTACCGAGGATATGGGAGATGCGGTTGTAAACGCTCTTCTCGGTTAATCAATGCTTCATGTGCAACCAAGAGGCGAATACGTTCGCTAAAACAAGAAATGCCATTAGCTTCGACTGCCAGCCTTAAACCTAACGAAGGGGATGACCGATGAATTTTTCAAACTCTGGTGCAACGGGTAAACGTTGGGCCGCGCGCTTTCTTACCAGCGCCTGCGCTGTATTCACTGCAGTCATGGCGAGTACCGCGATGGCTGGGGAGAAAACGACACTGACGGTTTATACGACGCTTGAGAAAGAGCAATTGATGCCCTATCAGCAAGCATTCGAGAGTACCCATCCGGACATCAGGATCGCTTGGTTACGTGACAGCCCTGGCATCATCCTGGCGCGGCTTATTGCCGAGAAAGATTCGCCCAAGGCCGATCTCTTATGGGGGGTGCCAGCCATGCACATTCTGGCGCTCAACAATATGGGCATGATTGAACCTTACGAGCCCAAGGGCTATGAGAACCTCAAATTGCGTTTCCGTGACACTGTCAACAAACCACCGGTGTACACCGGCAATGAGGCGTGGATGACGGTGATATGTTTCAACACGGTCGAGGCCGCCAAGCGCAATTTGCCTGTACCAACGTCATGGAGTGATCTGGCGAATCCTGTCTACAAAGGCCAGATCACGATGCCAAATCCGGTCTCTAGTCAAACGGGCTACCTTGGGGTGAATCATTGGGTGCAAAGCATGGGCGAGGACAAGGCCTGGACCTTTATGGACAACTTGCACTCGAACATCGCGCAGTACACCCATAGCGGCTCCAAGCCCTGCAAAATGGCAGCTACAGGGGAGTTTGCCATCGGTATCTCCACTGATATCACCGCGCCTCAACTCAAGAGCAAGGGCGCTCCCATCGACATCATAGTGCCAACGGACAAGCTGGGCTGGGACCTTGAATCCACCGCTATCATGAAAGGTACATCCAAGCTCGAAGCCGCCAAGCAAGTCGCTGACTGGATGACCACCAAAGAGGCAAACGAGCAGTTCAACAAATTTACGGCAGTGGTCTCGCACCCGGCAGTCAATAATGTACCGAAGAATTATCCGGCCAACGCTGAAGCAATGATGGCCGAGGACGATGTGTCGGTGGCTGTAGCCAATCAGGCCAGAATCACTCAGGAGTGGATCAAGCGTTACGACGGAAAGTCCGAGCCGAAATCCAACTGAGTGCTTTGCGACGACGGGCTTCAGGTCCGTCGATTGCCTGCGTCGATACGCGTTGCAGCGGATCGTTCCGACCACTTTTGAAAATGAATTCTGATATGACTATTACTCAAACAGGTCAGTTGCTGGCGCTCTCGGGCATTTCCAAGTCTTATGGAAAAATCACGGTGTTGCGTGACATTGATCTGTCGATCGCCGATGGTGAATTTGTTTGTTTCCTTGGCCCTTCCGGCTGCGGCAAGTCAACATTGCTGCGCATCATCGCCGGGTTGGAAACACAGACCTCCGGGCGGTTGAACAAGAAAGGCCAGGACATCACCCATATGCCGGCCGCATTGCGCGACGTAGGCATCCTGTTTCAGTCATACGCGTTGTTTCCAAACTTGAGTGTGCATGACAACGTCGCTTATGGACTGGTCAATCGACGTATGAAAAGGGCGGATATCAACGTTCGAGTCGATGAGTTGCTAGCACTGGTCGGCTTGCCAGGTACAGGCGCAAAACTGCCCGGGCAACTTTCCGGTGGGCAGCAACAACGCATCGCGTTGGCTCGCGCGCTGGCTCCCTCACCCAGGGTGTTATTGCTCGACGAGCCATTGTCTGCGTTGGATGCCAAGGTCCGCGTTCATTTGCGTCAGCAAATCAAGGAACTGCAAACCGAGCTTAAGCTGACCACGATTATGGTGACTCATGATCAGGAAGAAGCGCTGACGATGGCCGACCGAATTGTGGTCATGAATCATGGGGTCATCGAGCAAATCGGCACGCCGACACAGATCTACCATCAACCGTCTTCACAATTCGTAGCCGACTTTGTCGGCAAGATGAACTTCTTCGAAGCCCGTAGTGTTGGTCAGCAAAGGGTTCAAGTCGGCAGCAGCATCCTTGCGATCAAAGCTCCGGAGCTGGTTTCGGGAGCAAGCGTGACCGTGGGAATTCGACCCGAGGACGTCTGTTTCCGCTCCGTGGCCGAAGGTGACGAGAATTCAATCAGGGGGCAGGTTGAGGAGGTCGAGTTTCTCGGCTCTCTATGGCGAGCAGTATTGAACTGTCCGGAGTTTGGCGACCAACTGATCACGATTGATTTTCCCAGTGATGAGGTGCGCCGTCTCGGCCTGACGACGGGACAGGAAATACTCATCGCTCTCAAAGCCGAACATTTGCACCTCTTCCCAGGAAAACCGATCGGGGGTGGCCTGTGAACGCGCGAGTTCCGGTAACAATGCTAGGCGGCAACGGCGGGGCAGGTGAACCCAGGGTGCTCTATTTGTCGGAGCGCTTGGTCGGGTTCTGTCTGATGGCAGCACTATCGCTGGTGGCACTGATCCTGATCGGCTTACCGATTTACTCCGTTCTTTCAAAGAGCCTCCAAAACGCCGCCGGACAATTCGTTGGTCTGGCCAACTTCATCGAATACATAAACAACCCGGGGTTGCGTCAATCCTTTAGCAACACGCTGATCGTGTCAGGGTTGACCACTTCAATCACCTTGCCGTTGGCATTTCTCTACTCGTTGGCATTGGTACGCAGTCGATTGCCGTACAAATCCCTGTTCAAAGGCATTGCGTTAATGCCGTTGCTGGCACCATCGCTTCTGCCGGCAATTGCGTTGACTTACATGTTCGGTAATCAAGGCTACATCCGGTCTTGGCTGGGTGATGAGTCCGTCTATGGAGTGATCGGCATTGTCATGGCGCAGGTTTTCTACTGCTTCCCTCATGCCGTACTGATTCTCTCGACAGCGCTAGGCCTGTCCGATGCCCGCGTTTACGAAGTCGCTCACACGTTGAACACTCGCCCACTGAGAGCGTTCTTTACCATTACGTTGCCGTCCGCGCGTTATGGTCTTATCAGTGCAGCCTTCGTCATCGTCACGTTATCAATGACCGACTTCGGTATCGCCAAGGTAATTGGTGGCCAGTTCAATGTTTTGGCGATCGATATTTACAAACAGATCATCGGCCAGCAGAACTTCCAGATGGGGGCGGTCGTTGGTGTGGTTCTCCTGATTCCGGCACTGCTGTCGTTTATGATCGACAGGATGGTGCGGCGTGGGCAGAAATCCTTGCTCACCGCGCGTTCAGTGCTGTACCAACCTGAGATACGCCCGATATTCGATGCGGCGATGCTCGTACTGACCGTGCTCGTGGCAGCGGCGATCCTGGTTGTCGTCGGCACGGCGATCTTCGCTTCGGTGATCAAATTCTGGCCCTACGACATGAGTCTTTCTCTGGGAAGTTACAACTTCGCACAGTACGACACTCTGGGTTGGGGGTCTTACCGAAACAGCTTATTGGTCGCCACTTGGGTTGCTGTGATCGGTACTTCCCTCGTATTTACCGGTGCATATCTAGTTGAAAAACTGAAAGGCGTCGATGCAATGCGACAGGTCCTGCATTTTCTTTCGATGCTACCTTTGGCGGTGCCGGGGCTGGTGCTGGGTCTTGGTTATGTATTCTTTTTCAACAATCCCGGTAATCCGCTTTCGGCCATCTCCAGCAGTCTGGTGCTTATGATTTTGTGCTGTGTAGCCCATTACTACACAGTGCCGCACCTGACGGCACTAACCGCACTGCAGCAAATGGACAGTGAGTTTGAAGCAGCCTCTTCGTCACTGGGTGTGCCGTTCTGGACTACGTTCAGACGGGTTACTGTGCCTATCTGCCTACCTGCAATTCTTGACATCACGACTTATTTTTTCGTGAACGCGATGACCACCGTGGCTGCAGTTATCTTTTTGTATGAGCCATTAAGTATGGTTTCTTCGGTAGCAGTGGTTGCAATGGATGACACCGGTGACACAGCGGCGGCCTGTGCAATGGCAGTGATGGTATTGGTTACCTCAGCGGGGATTAAGATACTTCAGTCGATACTGGCGACAATACTCACTCGCAAGACACAAGCGTGGCGAAACGTTCGCGAGGACTGATTGGCGAAATTACCGTCGGCCAGTGAGGTGCTGGAACATCAACCGAGTTGCAACCGGTTGCTGTTCCAGGTCGCGAACGCAGATCTTGTAATAGCGGTCGACCCAGCTCTCCAGCAGGCTGATGCTTTTTACCCCCCCGTCGGCAGACAACCGTGCGGCATAGCTGTGCGGCACGATTCCAACACCCAGCCCAGCCTCCACCATGCGGCACACGGCATCGTAACCGGCCACGCGCATATGAGTCCGTGGGGCCAGCCCCAGCTGTGCGGCTTGGCGCAGCAACAACGATTGAATCGAACTGGTCGCTTCCTGCTCGATCATTTCGTAGTCCAGCACATCGCAATAACGTACTGATTCACACGACGCCAAGGCATGACCTGCGCCCACCACCGCGACCAGTCGGTCTGAGTAACATGGGATCACCTTCAGCTGCCCCGTAGGAATGTCATCCCAGAAAATTCCGATATCGGTGGACCCTTCCATCACGGATTGCACTGTAGTCTGGCTGGTCGCCGCTGCCAGATCGACACGGATGTCCGGATACAGGGTGGAAAAGCTCTTCAGTTGATCTGGAAAGTAACCGAACAATGCCGATTCACTGGCAAGTAGCCTGACAGTGCCGCGCACGCCGTCGGCATAATCGAATATATCCGCTTCCAGTTCCGCCAGATTGCGCAGGATGGTGCGCGCGTGGCTCAGCATCGCCAGCCCGGCCGGAGTCGGTTCAACTCCCTTGCGATGACGGTTGAGCAATTGTGTCTGAGTGGCATGTTCAAGATCAGCGATACGTTTACTAACAGCTGATGCGGCAATGAACTCCCTCTCGGCCGCCTTGTTGATGCTCTGTTCCTCGACAATAGCCACGAACAGTTTGAGTGTGACGAGGTCCAGTCGAGACATTAGGTTGCCGTGCAGCCGCGCGCGCGACAGCGGCAGTTTCTGTTGCTCGAGCGATGTCTTGTTTGAGGGAGTACCCGGTGTATCGGACATAGTAAGCCTTCACCGTATGCATCTGTTTTATGGGTTTTTCAAAGTATCAAATCCCTCACCACATGCGTAGCCTGATTGCTGTTTCGTGAAAAAGGAGCAGGCGGCGCTGGGTTTTGGGTAATCAGCAGGAGTGACGACTTCGCCATGTCGAGGCTGGGCTCAGAACAAAAACGCATGGACTCAGGTCTATGCGTTTTTTTGGTTTCTGTGCTGACGCAGAAGTGTCACTCGAAGTAGATGGTCTTGGCCGAATCGTACGCCGGTGCATCGAAGCTGATGAACAATGCAGATTGCTTGCCTTCGACGTAATACTTGTGGGGGACATTCTGCGGGATGGAAACGTAATCGCCTGTCTTGAGGATGCGATCTTCAGTCGGGGTCACGACCCGTGCACTGCCACTGAGAAGAATCAGC
The DNA here is from genome assembly GCF_019946615.1 of Pseudomonas sp. BF-R-01. Taxonomy (NCBI): domain Bacteria; kingdom Pseudomonadati; phylum Pseudomonadota; class Gammaproteobacteria; order Pseudomonadales; family Pseudomonadaceae; genus Pseudomonas; species Pseudomonas sp. BF-R-01. The sequence continues at coordinate 180,101 of NZ_JAGYFX010000001.1, read as the reverse complement.
GAGTGATCTGCGTCAGGGTGACTGTGGTTTTTCAACTCGGAGAACATCTCCACAAGATTGACACGCTTTTCCGGCGTCTTGATCAGGGTCCAGCCTCGGTCACTGGGTTCATTCCAGCCGGGTGGACTAGCCATTACCGCTTGTTGCTTCTTGACGACGGGCGTGGGGCCATTGGTTGGCGCGGATAAATCGACGACAGAGGCCTTCGCCATGTCAATGGTGGGCACATCAAAACTTAAGAGCAGGACTTTCTCTTTATCCAGCGGCGTCATCTGATAGGCCTGTCCCGCAGGTATGGCCACGTAGTCGCCGGCTGCCAGGGCCACTTCCCGATCCGCGAAGTGAAACTGAACGTTGCCTTGCAGCACGATCAGCGTGCGCTCGCCCACATCATGCTTGACCACCGGCGTTTGTCGATCGAGTTGTACCAGGGTCGTGCGCGACAGAGCGGTTTTGTGCATTTCCCAGATGTGCTGGCCCAGCAGCGTTTCGTTCGCCGGGCCGCTGATCAAGTCATCACGTTCAACCAGCAGCAATTTATCGCTGGCGAACACTGGCGATGAAAGCAATAACACTCCGCAGAACAACCGTAACTGTCGGGCAACCGGATTGAGACTGAGCATTTTTATACCTCTTCTTCGAATGATGTCGCTTTGGGGGAGTTGGTGTTCAGCAGTGGATTCAGCCCGCTACGCAGCACCCGGCTGTGCAGTTCGCGACCGAGAGCAGCTTCACATTCGGCTGCCACGTCGAGCAGGCGGTCCAGGTCGATACCGGTGCGCACGCCCATTGACTCCAGCAGGTTGATCCAGTCTTCGGTGCTGACGTTGCCGGTGTGTCCGCCGCCATACTTGACCTTGGCCGGATGACCGCCGACACCCCCGAAGGCGCAGTCGTAATGGGTGACCCCGGCTTCCAGCGCCGCGACGTAATTCACCAGGCCGGTAGCGCGGGTGTCATGGAAATGAGCGATCGGAGTGATCTCGGGAAAGTTCGCCAGCACCGCACTGAACAGGCGTCTGGTGCTCTGTGGCGTCGCAACTCCGGTGGTATCGCCCAGGGTGACGAACTTCACCCCGCGCCTGGCAAACTGTTCAACATCCGCCAGTACAGCGGCCTCACTGACGTGCCCTTCGAACGGACAGCCGAATGCCACGGAAATCGTGCCGATCAGGCGGAACCGATTGAGAGCCTTTTTGGCCATCTGCTCTATGTTCAACCATTGATCTTCGCGGCTGCGCTTGAGGTTTTTCAGCGAGTGCGACTCAGAGGCGGATACCAGCAGGCTGATTTCATTGGCGCCGTGGCCGGCGGCGAAGTCGCTGACCGCTCGCTCCACTGCCCGCACGTTGGCGCAGGTCGCTTTATAGAAAATCCCGGCACGCCGCTGCAGCGTCGCCAGCAGCGCGCTGGCGTCGGAAAATTGCGGAATCACCGCAGGATTGGAGTAGGAGGTTGCTTCGATCCTTTGAAAGCCGATTTGGGCGAATCGCTCCACCAATTGGCGTTTTATCGGCGTCGGCAGAAAGTCCGGTTCGTGCTGCAGACCGTCGCGGGCGAAACATTCACACAGGATGACGTCTCTCATTGGGGCCTCAGAGGTGATCATGAAACATGGTTGACATGGTGAACTAAATTTACGAGTATATGGTTGATAGTGTCAACCTGTTGCTGTGTTTTTCAGTGCCGCTGATGCAGGGTCGATACCTGTGCCATCGCCTGCGTCCAATGACCTTTTCCGAGGAGTGATCCATGTACACCGACCTGTTGTTTTACATCGACGGCCAATGGACTGCCGGCAGCTCCGGCAACACGGCGGTTGTTCTCAATCCGTCGACGGGGGAGACGCTTGGGCAATTGCCATTGGCTTCGAGTGAAGATCTCGATACCGCATTGGCCGCCGCGGCCAGCGGGTTCGCAACATGGTCAGCGATGTCTGCTTTCGACCGCTCGGGCATCTTGCGCCGCGTAGCCGCGCTGGTACGTGACCGCCATGCACTGATGGCCGAGTGCATGACGCTGGATCAGGGCAAGCCGCTGGCAGAATCGACCATGGAAGCCAAAAGCGCGGCGGACCACATTGAGTGGTATGCCGAGGAGGGGCGGCGGGCCTATGGTCGTATCGTGCCTTCACGTAACGCAGCCGTACGCCAATTGGTGGTGCGCGAGCCGGTAGGTCCGGTAGCGGCTTTCACCCCGTGGAATTTCCCGATCAATCAGGCGGTGCGCAAGATTGCAGGAGCGCTGGCGGCGGGTTGCAGCATCATCATCAAAGGGCCTGAGGAGGCACCCGGCGCCGTGATCGAGCTGGTGCGCTGTTTTCACGATGCCGGTGTGCCCAAGGGCGTGTTGAACCTGGTATTCGGTAATCCGGCGCACGTCTCCGACTACCTGATTCGGTCACCGGTCATCCGCAAGGTATCGTTCACCGGCTCGACGGCCGTGGGCCGGCAGCTCGGAGCCCTGGCGGCGACGCATTTGAAACTGACGACGATGGAGTTGGGCGGCCACGCGCCGTTTATCGTCTGCGCGGATGCCGATGTGGAAGCCGCCGCTGCGTTGGCCTGCACCCTCAAGTTCCGCAATGCCGGACAAGTGTGCGCTTCGCCCTCGCGCTTCTATGTGCATGACGACGTGTTCGATCTGTTCTCCCGGCGATTTACCGAACTGGCAGTGCAGTTGAAGGTGGGCGACGGTTTCGACCCCAGCAGTCAGATGGGGCCGTTGGCGAATGCCCGGCGCTTGATGATGGTTCAAGAGTTGATCGCCGATGCTCGGGATCTGGGCGCCACGGTGCTGACCGGCGGAAATCGCATCGGTGGCATCGGGCATTTTTTTGAACCGACGTTATTGACCGACGTGCCTGAACAGGCTCGACTGCTCAACGAAGAGCCGTTTGGTCCAGTGGCGCCGTTGTTGCGTTTCAATGATCTGGACAGCGTGATCGCGCAAGCCAACAGTCTGGAGTACGGGCTGGCTGCGTTTGCATTCACCCGCTCATTGAAAACGGCCACCGAGTTGGGCAATCGCCTGCAAGCGGGGATGGTCTCGATCAATCACTTTGGTTTGGCCCTGCCGGAAACGCCATTCGGCGGCATCAAGGCCAGTGGTCACGGCAGTGAGGGTGGGACTGAAGGGTTGGATGCCTATCTGACGACCAAGTTCATCAGTCAGGCGGGTGTCTGAAATAGATCAAAATGACCCCAGGGACGGGGTGCATGGCGCAATGGGGAGTCGCTTGATCCCCGGCCTTACAGCGTTGTCGCAAGGCAACCCCGAGGCCGCCCGGCCCACGAATACCGGGCGGTCCTGGGTTTGTTGGCGTTATCAGTAGCGAATCATCACCGACTTGAGTTCGGTGTAGTCATCGATGAACGCGCTGCCAAACTCGCGACCGACCCCCGAAGATTTATTGCCGCCGAATGGCACCGCAGGATCGAGCAGGGTGTGCATGTTCACCCAAACCGTTCCGGCGTTGATGGCAGGTACCATGCGCAGCGCCTTGCCCAGGTCGTTCGTCCAGAGGCTGGCACTCAAGCCGTAAGGCGTGTTGTTCATCAATTCCAGTAGCTCTTCTTCGCTGTCGTAAGGGAAGAACGTCGCAATCGGACCGAAAGTTTCTTCGTTGAGCAGCGTGTCGTTGACCGTGTTAGCGAGGATCACCGTAGGTTCGACGTAGCAGCCTGGGCGGTCGATAAGATTGCCACCGTGAATGATGGTGTTGTTTTCTGCTCGAGCTTTGGCGAAAAACTCGCCGAGTTTAAGTTGATGCTGGCGATTGGTGACCGGGCCGAATTCGGTGCGCTCATCCAGTGGCGAACCGATGTTCAGCGCGCTCAGGCGTTGGGCCAGTTTGTCCATGACCGGATCGATCTGCGAACGATGGACGAAGAAGCGCTCGGCGGCGGCACAGATTTGCCCTGAATGCAGGAAACCAGCTTCGATGATGCCGTTGACCGCCTTGTCCAAATCTACGTCGCGCAGGAAACCCGCGGAGTTTTTCCCGCCAAGTTCCAGTGTGGCGCGGGTCAGCCCCGCAGCCATGGCGCTCTGGCCGACGGCAATACCTGTCGGCACCGAGCCGGTGAACGAAACCTTGTCAGTGCCTGGATGTTCGATCAGGCCTTTACCCACCAGACCGCCACCGGTCAATACGTTCAGGGCACCGGCAGGCAGGCCGGCTTCGATGGCCAGTTCGGCGATCCGCAGAATGGTCAGCGGGGTGAATTCGCTGGGTTTGATGATGATGCTGCAGCCGGTCACCAGCGCCGAGGCGAGTTTCCAGATGGCGATCATGGTCGAGAAATTCCACGGCACGATACCGACGACCACGCCGACGGGTTCGCGAAGGGTGAAGGCGGTATAGCGTTCGCCAGCGAAGGAGGGCAGTGACGGGGTGATGGTCTGACCGTTGATCTTGGTCGCCCAGCCAGCGTAGTAACGCAGAAAGTGTGCGGCCTGGTCGACTTCGAAGGCCCGGGAAATCTGGATGATCTTGCCCGATTGGCAGGTTTCGATCTGTGCCAGTTCTTCGCGGTTTTGCTCCAGCAGATCGGCCAGTTTCATCAGCACGTTTGCGCGAGTCGCCGGTGCGACCTGGGACCAATGCTTGAAGCCGCGGTTGGCCGACGCCACTGCCGCATCGATATCGACTGAATCTGCGTCGGCTACTCGGGCAATGACCTGGCCGGTGGCGGGATTGATCACCTCCAGCGTCTGGCTGGAATGACCCTGAACGTAGCCACCGTCGATGAACAGCGCATGGCTTCGACTGAGGAAGGCTTCAACTTGGGGCAGCAGTGGAATATCGCTCATGGGGTTTTCCTGGTCGCGAATAAAGAAAAGCCCGAGGTTAATCCATGGGCTCCAGGCTGGCTTGACTGTGGCTGCCGGAGCCTATGTCTGTGGCTGCCAGAGCCTGTAAGGATGTGTTCGGCAGGCTGGGTCCATCGTCTTTGAAAAGTACAATCTTGGCTCTGGAAGGTGCATTTTCTACCCGGATGGGTGTCTCCATACTGGCTCTGCATCCAGCGCCATTCGGCGATTTTTCGAGGCGCCTGGACATCCAATAATAAGCAGGGCCATCTATGAAAAAGCCAAACCCGCTCCTTGAAGACCTGAAGTCCATCCTGCCGACCATCGCTGCAAACGCCTTCCAGGCGGAGCAGGATCGCAAGGTCCCCGATGAGAATATTGCGCTGCTCAAAAGCATCGGTTTGCACCGTGCGTTCCAGCCGAAAGCCTTCGGTGGCATGGAGTTATCGCTGCCCCAGTTTGCCGATTGCATCGCCTTGCTCGCGGGGGCCTGTGCCAGTACTGCCTGGGCCATGAGCCTGCTCTGCACCCACAGTCATCAATTGGCGCTGTTCTCGGCCGAGTTGCAGCAGGAGGTCTGGGCCGATGATCCGAATGCCACCGCGAGTAGCAGCATCGCGCCTTTTGGCCGCACCGAAGAAATCGAAGGCGGTGTGCTGTTCAGTGGTGAAATGGGTTGGAGCAGCGGCAGCGACCACGCCGAGTGGGCTATTGTCGGTTTCCGGCGCAAGAACGCTGCGGGCACTCAGGACTACTGCTTCGCAGTTCTGCCGCGCAGTGATTATCAGATTCGTGACGACTGGTTCGCCGCCGGCATGAAAGGCAGCGGAACCAAGACGTTGATCATCGACAATGTGCGGGTGCCGGAACACCGAATCCAGAAAGCCAAGGACATGATGGAGGGCAAGTCCGCAGGCTTCGGTCTGTACCCGGACAGCAAAATTTTCTACTCGCCGTACCGTCCTTACTTCGCCAGCGGCTTCTCCACCGTGAGCCTGGGTGTGGCCGAGCGAATGCTTGAAGTGTTCCGCGAAAAGACCAAGACCCGCGTGCGTGCTTACACCGGTGCGGCAGTCGGTGCCGCGACCCCTGCGCTGATGCGTCTGGCCGAGTCGACTCACCAGGTCGCCGCAGCCCGAGCCTTTCTCGAGAAGACCTGGCAGGAACACGCCGACCACAGTGAACAGCAGCGGTATCCAAGTCGCGAAACCCTGGCGTTCTGGCGCACGAATCAGGCCTATGCCACCAAAATGTGCATCCAGGCCGTGGATCGGCTGTTCGAGGCCGCCGGTGGCAATGCCTGGTTCGAACATAACGAGATGCAGCGCCTGTTCCGCGATTCGCACATGACAGGTGCCCATGCCTACACCGACTACGACGTCTGTGCACAGATTCTCGGCCGCGAACTGATGGGTCTCGAGCCCGATCCGAGCATGATCTGAACCCGCCTTCATAACAACAATCAGGACTGCTCATGGAAGCAGTCCGGGAGTCTTGCATGACTGATAACAGCATTCCCGCAGCCACTGAAACCACCTTCGACCCGCGGGCGTTTCGCCGGGCACTAGGCAACTTCGCTACCGGGGTGACCGTGGTGACGGCCGCCACCGCCTCCGGGCGCAAAGTCGGGGTGACCGCCAACAGCTTCAACTCGGTGTCCCTCGATCCGCCTCTGGTGCTGTGGAGTATCGATAAACGCTCCAACAGTCACGAAGTGTTTGAGCAGGCCAGCCATTTTGCGGTCAACGTACTGGCGGCGGACCAGATCGATCTCTCCAACAACTTCGCCCGCCCCAAGGAAGATCGCTTCGCCGAGATCGAGTACGAATCCGGGGAGGGCGGCTCTCCGGTATTCGCCGATTGCTCGGCGCGTTTTCACTGCGAGAAGTACCAGCAGGTGGACGGTGGCGACCACTGGATCATGATCGGTAAAGTGGTGGCCTTCGACGATTTCGGTCGCTCGCCATTGCTGTATCACCAGGGCGCGTACTCCATGGTCTTGCCTCATACCCGCATGACCAAGCGCGATGAAAGCCAGTCGCCGAGCAGTCATTTCCAGGGACGCCTTAGCCACAACTTGTACTACCTGATGACGCAGGCAGTGCGGGCTTACCAGTCGAGCTATCAGCCCCGGCAGTTGTCCACCGGTCTGCGTACCAGCGAGGCGCGGATGTTGATGGTACTGGAAAACGACGCCAGGCTGAGTCCCGGCGACCTGTTGCGCGAGGTGGCGATGCCGGTCCGGGAAATCGATGAAGCGATAGCCAATCTAAAACGCAAGGGGCTGGTCAACGATGATGACAGTCGCGTCAGGTTGACCGCTGCGGGTATCGAGCAGACAGACGATTTATGGGCCATCGCACGGGAGCAGCAGGACAAGGTATTCGGCGATTTCAGCGACGAACAGATCGAAGCCTTCAAGTCGGTATTGAAGACGCTTGTCAGCCGCCGTTGATCCTTCAACCATTTCTGCGGCGCTCGAGGGCGCCGTTTGCATTCATGGCAGGCAGGAGCAAACAGCGCTGCAGCGTCGTACAAGCAATTCTTTTCAGCTTCCTATCAGATCCAGTGCTTAGACTCGATGAACAAAGGACGGGCTGATGTTTTTCAAGAAACATAGACAGATGCTTGAACTCGCTGAGGCTTTGCGCTGCCTGCTGGCCGACGAGGCTTTTGAGGTTAAGGGGCTTGGGGCTTGCCCGCAGTTGCAGACGTGCCTGGATGAGTTAGTCAGGCAAAGAGCTGAGGTTGCGCATCGACGGCTGACCGCCGAGTTGCAGACCCGGGACCTGAGCCTGCAACTGGAACGCAGTGAACAGTCGCTTGCCGAGCTTTGTCAGCAACTGGAGCAGACACGGTCTCGTGAGCAATCACTCGAAGTCGAATTGAGCCGTCACGTTCTGGATTCCCGTCAACACGAGCAGGATGCGAAAATCTGGGATCTGTTGCAGTCAACGCTCACAGAAGGTTGCTGGGACATCAGTGTGGTCAACGGTGATGTCCAGGACCCTGCCAGTTGCATGCGCTTTTCCAGGCAGTTCCGCCTTCTCATGGGCTACGGCCCTCAAGAGTTGCCCGACGGCTGGGATGCACAAGTCGGGATCACTCATCCTGATGACTTGCCAAAAATCATGGCGATCTTTGATCGTGAGATTCTCAGTCCGCGGGGCCGTGGCGAGTATGTCTTTGAGTACCGGATGCGCCATAGGACCCGCGACTATATCTGGTGTCGCGAGCGCGGTCGTGCGGCCCGTGACGAACAGGGACGTTTGACCCGGGTCATCGGTGCAGTACGCGACATCAGTGATGAGCGTTCAGCCAGGGAAACCCACCGTCAGATGCTTGAGCAGAATCAGGCGACCTACGGGCAAATCGCAACCGTCGTGAGTGTCATCAAAGGCATTGCGGACCAGACGAACCTGCTGTCGCTGAACGCCGCGATCGAGGCTGCAAGGGCAGGAGAAATCGGGCGAGGGTTCTCGGTGGTGGCCGACGAAGTCCGAAAGCTGGCGGAAAGTACCCGCCAGGCCACGCATCGGATTCAGACCATGTTGCTTGAACACAAACAGTAGTTTGGTTCAGGAGCTGCGCAATGCAGCTCCTGAAGGTCATCAGAACGGTACGGCCAGGGTTAGCTGGCTGTAAACGTTGGTGCCATTGCCGCCCACCTGATTTCCACCGTTGCTTTCATCTTTGTTCGGCTTGTACAGGCCCAGCAGTGGAGTGACGATCAGGTGCTCGCTCACAGCCCATTCGGCGTACAGATCCAGCTCGCGACCATCAAGGTTCAGTGCGTCGCTCTTGTGCAGTGTCTTGTAGTCGAAGAACAGCGCTCCGACCGTCACCACGTCGACCGGTTTGACCTTCAATGCGACATGTTGGACCGAGGTGTTGCTATTGAAGGGGCCGGAATAGTTGGACGCCACTTCACCCTGGAACCAGGTGCCGTAGCCGCGGTTGAAGCCGTTGAACATCGAGTCCCAGTTTTTCGAGTAACGGCTATAGCGGTAAGTCAGGTCGGGCGACCAGGGCAAATCAGCAAAGGTGTAGCCGGCTTCGGTGTACCAGGCTTTTTCGTCGCCGGCGTCCTTGTCCTGCCAGGCATATTCGAAAGCAAAGTGGGCGTTTTCTATCCCGGCATTGCCCGTGCCGCGAAGGCTATAGATGTTCATACCCTCGCGTTGCTTCTGGAAGTCGCTGGCGTAGCGATCGTCAACGTCTATGCCGTGGATGTAGGTCAAGCCCAGGGTACCCGGTTGAGCTGTGTATTCCAGCGTGCCTGCGGCCATTTCGGTGTTGGCTTGTGAGCGATTGTTGGACTTCATCCACATCATGCTGCCGTGTACGCCGTCTTTGCCCCCCAGGCGAACGACGGCAGTCTCGTCGAAAGCATGCCGAGCGGCCAGGTAGTACGCTCCTCCTCGATTGAGCTTACCGTCGGCAGGCCCCTTGCCAAAATTCAGGCCATCATCGTTGATGATGAAACCGTCGCCGAGGGTGATGATCTGGCGGCCGAACGAGAGGTCTACGCCGTCCTTGCCCAGGACTGGAAAGAGTTCGCCTGAACGCCATCCTGCAAACGCTTCGTCGAATTTCGTGGTGCGCTCGGTGCCATCCGTAATGCCAGCAGCATCACCGTCTCCCCATGTGCCCGAACTGACTAGATTGGCCGTGCCATACAAGCTTCCTGCATTGCCGAGAGTTTGATCGATACTCAGTCCATACTTGATAAAACCTTCGCGCCAACTGGAGCCACCGGTGGTGCCGTCATAGTTTTTCCGGCTGTTAAACATCCCGTAGACAGCCAGGAAGTTGCCTGTGACTTTAGTGTCTTCATCGGCGTAAAGCTCGTAGGCGTAGGCGGACGAGTTGGCGGTCAACAGCGCGACGCCCAGGCCAATGGCCTTGGAAAGCGATCGTGTTTTCAGCGTTTGCTCCATTATTACGTTCCCCAGCATTATTGGTCGAGGGCGCATTAAGATGACTGGGAGCGCGGGAAGTCTTTGATCTGCGTGCCACAGAATTGACTCTGCCGGCCAGGACGTGCTCCTTGGCAGACAGCAACAAAACCGACGGCAGACATGGGCAAGACGATCAGGGCGGGAGGGGCGCAAAGTGATCCTGAACACGAGGCCGTTTCGATCAGGGACTGGCTGGGGAGGGCTTTATCGCCGGCTCCTTGAACGGCTCGATACATCCACTAAGAAATCCGCTTTTGAGGATCCGCACCATGTCGATCAATGACAGGCTCACACAGCATCTGAAACGAGGTAGCGTTGGTTTTCCGACCGCGTTAGCCAGCACCATTGGCCTGATCATGGCCAGCCCGGTGATTCTCACCGCAACCATGGGTTTCGGCATCGGCGGCAGCGCCTTCGCGGTGGCCATGCTGATCGCGGTGGTCATGATGTTGGCCCAGGCGACCACCTTCGCTGAAGCCGCGTCGATCCTGCCGACCACCGGCTCGGTCTACGATTACATCAACTGCGGTATGGGCCGTTTCTTCGCGATCACTGGCACGTTGTCGGCGTACCTGATCGTGCATGTGTTTGCCGGCACCGCTGAGACCATTCTTTCCGGGGTCATGGCGCTGGTGAACTTCGAGCACCTCAACACCTTGGCGGAGTCTGCCGGTGGTTCCTGGTTGCTTGGTGTAGGGTTCGTCGTTGTGTTCGGGATTCTCAATGCCTTCGGCGTCAGCGCCTTCGGCAGGGCTGAGATCATTCTGACCTTCGGCATGTGGACCACGTTGATGGTGTTTGGCGTGCTGGGTTTGATCGCGGCACCGGCGGTGCAACTGGATGGCTGGTTCGGCGTGTCGCTGGTAGGCACTGACCTGATCACGATTCTTTCGCTGGTAGGCATGGCCATGTTCATGTTCGTCGGTTGCGAGTTCGTCACGCCGTTGGCGCCGGACCTGCGCAACTCGGCCAAGGTCATGCCCAAGGCAATGATTTTAGGTTTATTGAGTGTCGCCACCTGCATGTTTATCTATGGTGCAGCGATGAAGCGTCAGGTTGAAAACGTGTTGCTGGATGCCGCCACTGGCGTGCACCTGCTCGACACCCCGATGGCTATTCCAAAGTTCGCCGAGCAGGTCATGGGGCATGTCGGCCCGATGTGGCTGGGGATCGGCTTCCTGTTTGCAGGCGCGGCGACCATCAACACGCTGATGGCGGGGGTGCCGCGTATCCTTTACGGCATGGCGGTGGACGGGGCGCTGCCTAAGGTGTTCACCTACTTGCACCCGCGTTTCAAAACACCGCTGCTGTGCATCCTGGTGGCGATGCTGATTCCGTGTCTGTACGCCCTGTGGTTGGGTGGCAACACCGATAACATCATGCACTTGGTGCTGGCCGCCGTCTGTGCGTGGAGTTTTGCCTATCTGTTGGTGACGCTGTCGGTGGTGATCTTGCGGATTCGACGTCCCGATTTACCACGCGCTTACCGCTCGCCATTCTTCCCGTTGCCCCAGATTCTCTCCAGTGTCGGCATCTTGCTGGGCATGTGGTTCATTACCCCGCCGGGAATGAACCCTGCTGATATTTATGTACCTTTCGGGGTGATGCTCGGGATAACGGCGTCATACGCCCTGTTCTGGACGCTGGTGGTGCAGAAAGTCAATCCATTCAAGCCGGCTTCGGTAGAAGAAGTCCTGGCCAAGGAGTTTTCCAATGAGCCTGGCAACCCTCACAACGGCTATCTCGACCCTGCTGCAAAAACTGTCTGAGATGTTCAGTGCCCAGCGGGCCCCGGCAGGTTACCGGCCCGGGGTCACGCTCGAGTACCTGCGGCGTAATCTCGCAAGGGAGGGTTTTACCTCGACAGGCCCGGCCGAGGCCGTGCTGATTCTGGAGGAGGCCGACCTTCAGGTCGACATCGTCGAGCGCACCGAATCGCAATTGCTGATGCACCTGGTGATGACGCAATTCATGACCAGGGTGCCCGCCTCAGAGGAGGGCAATGCTCGCTTCGAGTTGCACCATAGCGGGTCGATTCGACGCACGGGATTGAGGTATCGACAACGGGCAGGAGACCCCGCTTTGGCAACCAGACTCCAGGCCCGCCTGGAAGAAGACAAAGCGTTGCATCAATCGTTGATGCTGCTTGATTTCAAAACCCTGCAAATCGATTTGGACGGAACTCAATGGCAGGTTCGGCTGGAACATATGGGCGGTAGCGAGGTGGTCAACCGGATGCCGGCCTTTCGTCGTTACATCGCCCTGAGCGGCGAGCAGCGTCAGGAGCTGCTCAATGTGCTGGTGGGTTTTCAGCGGGTACTGAACGGACTCTGAATTTAGGTGTTGGCACCATAAGTGCTTCTGTAGTCGGTACCACGGATTTGTTGCGTCTATTTAGATAACATGTTAACTATTAGCCAACAAAAACAAGATGCCACTGCGGAGATGCCCATGAGCACCTATCAGTCTGCGCAACATGGATTAGAAAACTGGACTCGGGACTTGCGAGCGGCCTGTGGCCATTTCAACACTGAACTGGCCTACAACCGTTCGCTGTTCATCGGCGAGGTTTCCAAACAGTCCAGGGGCGGTCTGTCCCTGGCCAATCTGCGTACCAACGCCGGTTTGATTTCGCGCGACCGGCCCAACGCCGATCACGATAACGATCAACATTGCTTCCTGGTCAGCCAGCGCAGTGGCTATTGTCAGATCACCCAAAATGGCCAGGTCATTCAGTTGGCCCCAGGCGATATGTTGTTGATGGACTCCACAGGGTCGATCGAGATCAGTCCTTTCGGACTTATCGAACATGCCTCGCTGTCGCTCTCGCGCAACGAGGTGTGCAAACACCTGGGAAGCGGTTCGAGAACCTTCGGCAAGATTTCTTCCAGCAAGGCCTGTGGCCGGATGCTCCATGTATTGATGGATCAACTGTGCAGGGAAGGGCAGAACGGCCAGGATTCGAGTGCAGAGGGTGAGGCCCTGCAATCAGCTTTTGTCTCGCTGCTCGGTTCCGCCTTCGAAATGAATGACACGGCGGGTGACAGCGCTGCATCCCTGCAGGGCAACAATCTGCGTAGCTATGTCCAGAAAGTCATTGAGGACTCCTTGACCCAGCCGGGTCTAAGCCCGGTGGGTCTTGCCAGCCGCTTGAATATCTCGGTTCGCCATTTGTACCGGTTGTTCGAAGAGCAGGACGACAGTGTCTGCCGCTACATTCAGCGTGCGAGACTCAAACGAAGCGCGGATGACCTGACGAATCCGTTCCTGAAGAGTGAGTCGATCACATCGATCGCTTACAAGTGGGGGTTTACCGATTCCGCTCACTTCAGCCGATCGTTCAAAAAACAGTTCGACCTCTCGCCCAAGGACTTCCGCTCAACCCATTTGCAGCAAGCGGTCGGAGCTGCGTAGGTCGTTAATCTATTAACTAATTGACGTTGGTCAGGGTGCTGGATAAGCTTGCGGGGGTTCCTACCTATTGGTAGGAACCCCTCTTCAACGCCAGGACTTACGATGACTTTTTCAGAAAACGGTACTCGATCCAACTGGCGGTTTGCGGTTTCACTCGCAGTGATCGGTGCCCTTGGCCCTTCAGCCGTCGACATGTATCTGGCTAGCCTCCCGGATATTGCCCATGAGTACGCCAGTTCCTATGCGAGCGTTCAACTGACACTCACAGTGTTTCTGCTGGCGATGGGGGCAGGGCAACTGGTATTTGGGCCGATGGTCGATACGCTTGGCAGACGGCGACCATTACTGGCGGGGTTGCTGGTGTTCAGCCTCAGTTCGCTGACCGCTGCGCTGGCGCCGAGCCTGGAGTGGCTGTTGGTTGCACGCTTCGTTCAGGGGCTGGGCAGCGCGCTGACACTGGTGGTCATCATGAGCATGGTTCGCGATGTCGCTGAAGGCGCGCGAGCCGCGCAGATTTTCGCTTTGCTGATGACGATCGAAGGTTTGGCTCCAGTGATAGCCCCCGCCCTGGGGGGCTTTCTGAGTGGGCATTTCGGTTGGCGGGCAATCATGGTGGTGCTAGCGGTGCTGGGCGCAGGGGTATTGCTCAACTCGGTTCTGGCGCTCAAAGAAACCCTGCCCGCAGAAAAGCGCCTTGCCTGGCAACCGTACGCCATCATGTGTACCTATGCGAACATCTGGCGAGATCCGAACTTCTTGCTTCCGGCCCTCGCTTTGGCCGCAGTGTTCTTTTTCCTCTTCGCCTACATTGCCGGCGCGGCATTCGTTTATCAGACCCATTTCGGCTTATCGGCAACGAGCTTTGGTTTGGTGTTCGGCGCCACGGGGGTTGCGATCCTGCTGGGCGCGATCACCGCAGGTCGCCTGGTCAGCCGATTTGGCCTGAGCACACTCGCATTGTTCGGGGCCGGATGCATGCTCATGGGAACATTGCTGACGCTGGTCTTTGCATTGGGCGAGCCGCACTTGATCGGCGTGGTTGCCGGCGTGGCCCTCAGCCTCTTCGGACTAGGCGTCTGCGAAACGACATTGATGTCACTGGCCATGGCTTCTCAGGTGCGTGCGCTGGGTTCGACCGCTGCGTTGCTCGGTGCTTTTCAGTTGGTTATTTCCTCTTCCTCCACACCATTGGCAGGGGCCGTGGTGGAGCGGGGTGTTGTTGAGTGGGCGCTATTGCTGATGCTGTCGGCTTTATTGGTCTGGGGTCTGACGTGGCTCACCACGCGTTGCACCGATGCTGTCTCAAACAGTGTGATTGAGCACTGAGTCCTTTTTATGAGCCAGGGAAAACGATGTCATGAAACCGCTCACCCCTTCGGCCAGTAATATTTGCGTGGTAGCGGTCGAACACTTTGCCGATCACGGTTACGACGCCTCGTCCCTGAACGAGATCGCTGGCAGGGCAGGCATGCGCAAGGCGTCGCTTTACGCGCATTTTGTCAGCAAGGATGAACTGTTTCAGACGGTCTTCGCGATCGCCCTGAAACATGAGCATCAGTACATCGCCACCTGTTTTAAGGAAGAGACCGAGCACATGGATATACCTGGACAATTGCACCTTGAACGTTTGATCGGACGCTATGACGTGTCGGCGCATCTGCGCTTTCTATTGCGCACGGCCTACTTCCCGCCGGTGGATATCCGCACAGTCATTACCACGGGGTTCGAGGGTTATCTGGCACGGATTCGCCGGTGCTTTCAGAGCGCCGCGCATGACAAATACCAGTCGGCGGGGGTCCAGCCTGAGCAGCTTGAAGTGTTCTGCGACGCCTATCTTGGCATTGTCGACAGCCTGCATGTGGAGCTGATTTATTCGACGCCGCAGGGTTACGGCAAACGGCTTGCAGCCTTGTCGCGCGTCTTCAGGGATTCCCTGTCAATGCTCGAAGGTGCAAGCCGTGTCTGAAGGCGTCCAGGCGGTTCAGGTCGTTTGCCAGAGGTGCGAAATCACACCTCTGGCAAGGTTGATCCACCGTCAACGACGATGGTCTGTCCGGTGATGTAAGTCGCCAGATCAGACGCAAGAAAGAGCATCGCCCCGGCAATGTCCTCGGCAGAGCCGAGTCGTCCCAACGGTACCCGTTTGGCAATGTCGCCATTGACTTGATCGTCGCCCAGATTGTTCATGGCTGGCGTGGCAATCATGCCGGGCTCGACACCATTGACGCGCACGCCATGGCACGCCAGCTCCAGAGCGGCATTGCGAATGAAACCGTTGACCCCGGCCTTCGACGCGGCGTAATGGCTGAGCCCCGGATAGGCTACCCGTGGACCGGTGACTGACGAGGTGACCAGCACGCAGCCAGCACCCTGACGCTGGAACATCGGCAAGGCTGCCTGGGTCAGCCAAAACAGTGCCGAGAGATTGACTGCCAGCGTGCGCTCGAGAATCGGCGGGGTGATGTCGGCGAACGACGTCAGCGGAAAGTAGCCGGCGTTATGGATCAGAATATCTAGCCGTCCCCAGTCTTGTTCCAACCCCTGAACCAGTTTGGATACTGCTGTCGCGTCGGCCAGATCAACGTCCACAGCCTCAACCTGACACGCTCTCTCCTTCAAGTCTGCAGCGAGCGCCTGAGCTTGAGCCAGACGAAGATCGGCGATCATCACCCGTGCTCCGCGCAATGCGAAGGCTTCGACGATTGCTCGGCCGATGCCTTGCGCGCCTCCGGTCACCAGCACCGTTTTCCCGCTGAAATTCAAGTCTTCACGCATGGGCAGCCTCCATATGAGCATAAGCCAGCGTTGGCACATCGACGATGCTTGAGCCCCCGTCGGCGACCACCGTCGCCCCTGTGATGATCGAGGCATCAGCGCTGGCGAGGAAGCGACAGACCTTGGCGATTTCTTCGGCGCTGGCAGGACGCCTTAGTGGCACATCGGCACAAACCCGGTCGTAAGCTTGCTGCAGCGTGTCGCCATAGAAACTCATCAATGGCTGCATTTCCTCATCGGCCATCGGGGTCGTGACCCATCCCGGACACACAGCGTTCACCCGAACGCCGCGTGGCCCATAGTCCCTGGCCAGTGAGCGATTGAGCCCAAGCAATGCGTGCTTGGCGGTGGTGTATCCGCACACTTCGGGGCCGGCGGCCAGAGACGCTATGGAGCCGATCAGCACGATGTTGCCGGCGCTTTCGATCAGTAACGGCAGGCAGGCCCGGGCACTGTAGAACGCGCTGTCCAGATTGCTTCGCAACGCAGCTTCCCAGGTTTGCGGGCTGGTCTGGGTGGCGCTGCCCATGCCATGACCGCCGGCACAGGCCAGCAGCACATCGAGCCGACCGTAGCGCTCACGAATTTGTGCAACGAAACCATCCCAGGTGTCTGGGCAGGCTGCATCGCCGACCAGGATCAGGCCGCCGGTTTCCCGGGCGACCTGTTCCAGAGGTTCGCGGCGGCGACCGATCAACACCAGGTTGGCACCCTTGGCTGCGTACAACCGGGCGCAGGCAGCACCGATGCCCGTTCCGGCACCGGTGATTACGATGGTACGTGAGTCAGGCATCGGGATACTCCGTCCGGTTGAGGACTTGGCAGTAGGAGCTGACCGGGAAGTTCGACAGCTCATCGAAGGACGAACCGGCATACCCGAAGATCTTGCCGTCGCTGCGGTGTTGTTGCAGGTCGATCAAGACCAGGCCGAGGGTCGGAATGATCTTTTCGCGCCAGACGAACAAATACAGTTGGTCGGCAATCTTGTAGTAGTGGCAACGGTCGGTATCGCACAGGCCTTGCTCGACACCCTTGAGGCACTGCCAGGCATAGAACTGATCGTTGAGATAGATGTGCTCGTAAACTTCGCTCGGGCTATAGCGATACATGTTGCGCAACCCGACCAATTCTTGGGTCGGCGCGTGCGGGCATTGGCCTTCCTGCCATGGTCGATCAAGGCTGCCATGCAGGAAGTCCACTTCAACCGATGTCAGAGCTTTGCCGGCCAGAGCACGGCTGTAAAGCCCTTCCTGGGTTTGCTCTTGAGGCGGCATGCTTGCGATCACGGCGGTGAACGACGACGTGGTGGTGTCCAGCACCAGGCTAACCGACCAGGCCTGACCGGCTTCGCGTTTAATGAAATCGACCAGATACAGACCAGGGCGCACAGACGTGGCCCGGTACGAGGCAGACCCGCTGGAGTGACCGTCGGCGGCGTTCCAGGTCAGCACCTCCGTTTCAAATCGATGTTCGATCTGCCAGCCGTTGGCGAAGTTCAGCGTGAAGGTCTTGCCGTTGAGGTCGGCCAGGTTGGGCAGGATAAAGGCGTCTGGGGCGAAACCATCGGCGAGGGCACCTACGGTGATCCAGTCAGATTGTGTTGTCATTGTGTGGCTCCGATTGAATGAATTGACGACCTGGATCATGCCCCTCGGAGAGTGAATCGCCTATCAACCGGATGGTTGAGCCGGTCTAGAGAAACAGCGTGCCAACCAACTCGGTACGGCTGGTCACGCCCGTCTTGCGGAACAGATTGATCAGATGCGTCTTGATGGTCGGCAGACCCACTTCCAGCTCCAGGGCCAGTTGCTTGTTGCTGGCTCCTTGACGTAACAACAACGCGATCTGACGCTCTTTGGGTGTCAGCCCGATCAGCGAATCCTCACAAGGCTGCATGTTGGCAACGGCCATTTGCAGCAACGACTGCAAGGCATTGAGCTGGGCCAATTGATCGGTGGTGAAAGCGCCTTGTTCGGCGGTGCGTAGCAATGAGATTGCAGCCTGAGGTTGGCCCGCGCGATGAGCGAGTACCTCCACGACATCAACAACACCGTAGCGTTGCAGAAAGTCACGATAGCGAAGACTGTCACGCGCAGGCTGTCGGGCCATGGCGAGGCTCAGTGGTACTACCGCCAGTCCGCTCGACAGGCAATTGCGCGGTTGCAGCGGGTCGAAATGACGGTAGTTGTCCAGATAATCGCGATGCATCTCACCGCTCATGCAGTGCAGCCGGAAATCACGGGCTTGCAGTTGTCGGTCGACACAATAGAACGCCGCCTGACTGGCGGGAACGAGTTGAGTGAAAGCCCGCAGGCAATGGCCAGCGACTTCCTGAGCAGGGATGGCGTTCATGGTCAGTAACTTCGCCAAAAAAGGCTGCCGGCACGAGCCGGCAGCGGGCATCTGTCAGACGACAGCGAAATAATGCTTCACAAAGCTTTCACTGACAACTTCCCAGAGCACAGGCGTGCCCTTGGTCACGAACCAGCTGTCACCTGCCTTGTAACGGGTGCTCTGACCGGTGGATTCGTCCGTCAGCACCACTTCGCCGGTGACCACGGTGGCTTGTTCGGCAAACGGATATACCATTCGGAACTTGCCTTGGGTCGTGCCGAAATAAGCACTGCTGACTGGATCGGTCGGGGCGCCGAACGTCATTTTGCCGAAGGCTTTGACTTCACCTTCGAGGATCTCCGAGCCAAGGTCAGCAACAGTGCCCCATGCATCGAGCTCGGACAGTTGGATGTCTTTCTTGAGAGTGGTAATGGGCATGGCAGTTCTCCTATGAATGATTCAGTGGGGATCAACGGCGACCGTTGAAATAGCCCGAGAGTTGATGAAGGCTTTTGCCTGCCGTCAGCAGCAGCGGCCGGAGGTGATCTTTGCCCATGATCTGCGCATGCTTGACTGAGCTGATCAGGTCATAACGAGAGGAACCCTCGCTCATTCCCTCGGCCAATACCTTGCAGATGATGTGGCTGGGCGTTACCCCAAAGCCGGCGTAGCCCTGTACATAAAAGGCGTTGGGACGACCGCTGAGCGTGCCGATCTGAGGAAACAGGTTTGCGCCAGTCGCCATCGGACCACCCCATGCCAAGTCGATTTTCACGTCCTTCAGGTACGGGAAAATTTTCAGCATCAGGTTGCGGTTCCAGGCTTTCAGGTCCAGGGGGATGTGCTCGACGAAAGGCGTCGCGGCACCGAAGAGCAGACGGTTTTCGTTGGTGACACGGTAGTAGTCGATGACCGGTCGAATATCGCTGTAAGCGCCGCGTATCGGACTGATGCGGTTGATCATTTCGTCCGATAGCGGTTCGGTCATCAACTGGAAGGCATAAGTGTTCAACGTGGTCTTATGGAGCTCTGGTTCCAGCTTGTTGAGGAAACTGTCGCAGGCCCACAGCAACTTGGAGGCTTTCACTGAACCCCTGCCTGTGCGCACCGTGATGCGTTCGCCATAACTGACTTCCAGAGCTGGGCTGTGTTCGTAGATGCGCACACCATGCCCGACCAGCGCCTTGGCTTCGCCCAGCAACAGATTCAGGGAGTGAACATGCCCACCGCCCATGTGCAACAACGCACTGGTATAGGCGTCGGAGCCAATGATCTGCTTGACCTCGGAGCCGGCCATAAAACGGATTTCGTCCTTGGTGTTGATCGACTTGAAGTCCTTTTCCCAGGCGCGCAGAGTTTTTTCCTGGCGGGCGTTAAAGCCCATGTAGCCGTAGCCGTTACAGAAGTCAGCATCGATCGAGTACTTGGCAATTCGATCCTTGATGATTCCGGCGCCCAGTTCACTGGTTTCAAAGATCTCGCGCAGCCCTTGCTCGCCCACGTGCTTCTTGATCTTCTCGAGATCGTGGCCGATGCCCGCCATGATTTGTCCGCCGTTGCGGCCAGTACCACCAAACCCCAGGTAACGCGCTTCCAGTACCACGATATTGGTGATGCCTTTTTCAGCGAGTTCCAACGCCGTGTTGATGCCGGAGAAACCGCCACCGATCACGACGACATCCGCTTCCACATCCTGCTCTAGGGTCGGAAAGCTGAGGTTGTATTTTTTGGTTGCTGAGTAGTAGGTAGGCGTTTCGATATTGATCATGGCGCAGCCTGGAAAAGTGAAGGGAAACTCAACTGCAGGGCTTGCAATAAGCTCTGTTTCTGTTGGGTGGTATTAAGTGCCTTCCGACCGGTAGGTGTCTTGATCCTGTGTGCCGCAGCTTTTGACCGTGGCTGCCAGAACTGGAGAGGCTCGCTGTCCGCGCGAGTGTCGGATCAAGCACAACTGATTCCGGGACGCCTCGTAATGATCAGGATCGCGCAATGCTGAGCGGAGAATGATAGAGTTTAGTTAATCTATTAACTAACTATGAGTTCGAACGTATTCCGATGTCCAGGCCGCGCCAATCTTTGACCCTCACATTGCTCCATGCTCGCGAAGCCGCAATGGGTTTTTTCCGTCCCTCTTTGAATCAGCACGGGTTGACCGAGCAGCAATGGCGGGTCATTCGGATCCTGAGTCAGCATGATGAGCTTGAGATCAATCGCCTGGCTGAGCTGGCTTGCATCCTCAAACCGAGCATGACTGGTGTGCTGATGCGCATGGAGGCCGCCGGCATGGTTGAACGTCGTAAGGCGGAACAGGATCAACGGCGAGTGCTGGTGCGGCTGGCCGAGAAGGGGAAGGCCTGCTTCAACTCAATGAGTCAGAGCATGGAAGCGAATTACCAGCGGTTGCAGGCTGCTTTTGGCGAGGAGAAGTTGCAGACGTTGTTGACGTTGCTCAACGAACTGAAAACGCTCAAGCGCTAGTCACAAGTGGTTACATTACCCAACCCCAGCGTTGCGCTGGGGTGGGGTGGGGTGGTTTGTTATCGTCAGTCAGACGTTTCAGGCTTGACCGATACCCATGCACATATACTTTTGTTCGATGTAATCATCGATGCCGTACTTCGAACCTTCTCGTCCCAGCCCCGACTGTTTGATGCCGCCAAACGGCGCCACTTCGGTCGAGATCAATCCTTCGTTTACACCGACCATTCCGTACTCCAGCGCCTCGCTGACGCGCCAGGCACGCCCCAGATCGCGGGTGTAGATGTAAGACGCCAGGCCGAATTCGGTGTCGTTGGCCATTGCAATCGCTTCGGCCTCGGTTTCGAAGCGGAACACCGGCGCCAATGGGCCGAAGGTTTCGTCCCGTGCGACCAGCATCGCCGGGGTCACTTCACCGAGCACTGTCGGCTGGAAGAAGTTACCGCCCAGCGCGTGGGTTTTTCCGCCCGCTAGCAAGGTGGCACCTTTACCCAGTGCATCGCTGATATGTTCCTCGATCTTGGCCACCGCTTTGGCATTGATCAGCGGTCCTTGCTGGGCGTTATCTACGTCAGCTGCACCGACCTTCAGTTGATTGACCGCAGCCACCAGTCGACGCGTGAATTCATCGTAGACACTGTTCTGCACCAGGATTCGATTGGTGCAGACGCAGGTTTGCCCACTGTTGCGGAACTTCGAACCCATGGCGCCTTCGACCGCGGCATCGAGGTCGGCATCTTCAAATACGATGAAAGGTGCATTGCCACCGAGCTCAAGGCTGACTTTCTTGATGGTCTCGGCGCATTGCGCCATCAGGGTTTTGCCGATACCGGTAGAACCGGTGAACGAGACCTTCTGAACAGCGGGATTACCCGTCAGCTCGGCGCCGATGATACGGGCACGGTTGCCGGTGACGATGTTCAGCACACCGGCGGGGATGCCCGCGCGTTCGCCCAGTTCAGCCAAGGCCAGTGCGGACAGCGGCGTTTCCGACGCGGGTTTCACCACGACCGTGCAACCTGCGGCCAATGCCGGACCGACTTTGCGAGTAATCATCGCATTGGGAAAATTCCATGGCGTAATGGCTGCCACCACGCCGATGGCTTGTTTGATCACCACTAGGCGGCGGCCCGGCTTGTCATGCGGGATCACGTCACCGTAGATGCGCTTGGCTTCTTCGGCGAACCACTCGATGAAACTGGCACCGTAGGCAATTTCGCCGCGGCTCTCGGCCAATGGCTTGCCTTGCTCCAGGCTGAGCAAACGGGCGAGGTCCTCCTGGTTGAGCATGATCAAGTCAAACCATTTGCGCAGGATAGTGCTACGCTCCTTGGCGGTCTTGCTTCGCCAGACGGGCAGGGCAGCCTGGGCTGCGGCGATGGCGCGTGCGGTTTCTGCCTGGCCGAGAGAACTGACTTCGGCGATGATTTCGCCATTCGCCGGGTTGGTCACCGGGAAACGATTGCCGTCATCGGCTTCGATCCATTGGCCGTTGATGTAAGCCTGTTCGCGCAGCAATTTCAGATCGTTAAGTTTCATGGGGTTTCTCAAAAAATCAGTACACGCCGCCGGAGCTGGTAGGCGCCGGAGCATCTTTGAAGGTGGCAGCGAGGGTTTGCAGGCCGCGCATCAGGACGGTCGTGTCAACGCCAACGGCAACGAACGCCGCGCCCAGTTCGATGTAACGCTTGGCCAGTTTCTGATCGGCGCTGAGAATACCGGCCGCTTTGCCGGCTTTCTGGATGCGGGCAATGGCGTCCTCGATAGCAGCCTGTACTTCGGGGTGCCCCGGGTTGCCGCGGTAACCCATTGAGGCACTCAAATCCGCCGGGCCGATAAAGACCCCGTCAACGCCGTCGACCGCCGCGATGGCATCCAGATTGGCCAGGCCTTCGCAATTTTCGATTTGCACGAGCAGGCACATCTGTTCATCGGCTTTGTCGAGGTAACCGGGAATACTGTTCCAGCGCGACGCACGTGCCAGCGCACTGCCGACACCGCGAACGCCGTTGGGTGGGTAGTGGATTGCTTTCACCAGTTCTCGCGCCTGGTCCGCGCTTTCCACCATCGGAACCAACAGCGTCTGCACGCCAATATCGAGCACTTGTTTGATCAGTGCAGTGTCGCCGATGACCGGGCGAATCACCGGATGGCTAGGGTAGGGCGCTACAGCCTGTAGCTGGCCGAGCATCCCGCGCAGATCATTGGGTGCATGTTCGCCGTCGATCAACAGCCAATCGAATCCGGCGTTAGCGGCCAGTTCGGCGCAGTAGGCATCTGCCAGACCAAGCCAAAGGCCGATCTGTGCTTCACCGCTTTGCAGGCGAAGCTTGAAGGTGTTTATAGGCATATCCATGAGAAGACCTCCGGTCAAACGAAACGGCAGGCAATGGACCCCAGCATGTCGTAGTCGACATGGAAGGTATCGCCAGGGTTGGCCGCCACAGGACGGGTGAAGGAGCCACCCAAGATGATTTGCCCTGGCTGCAGGGTGACGTCATAGGCCGCCAGTTTGTTTGCGAGCCAGGCCACGCCCTTCGCCGGGTGGTTGAGTACCGCCGCTGAAACCCCGGACTCTTCGATCACACCGTTGCGGTAGAGCACGGCTGGCACCTTGCGCAAGTCGATCTCCGTGGGGCGTACGGCGCGACCACCCATGACCACACCGGCATTGGCTGCATTGTCGGAGATGGTGTCGAACACCTTGCGGGTTGCGTTGGTGTGCGGGTCGACCTGCTGGATGCGTGCATCAATGATTTCCAGCGCCGGGATCACCCATTCGGTGGCGTCCAGCACGTCAAAAACCGTCACGTTCGGACCTTTCAAGGGTTTGCCCAAAATGAATGCGAGTTCGACTTCGACTCGCGGCACGATAAAGCGCTCGAACGGAATGTCGGTACCTTCATCGAAGAACATGTCATCGAGGAGCGCGCCGTAATCCGGCTCGGTGATGTTGGAAGACACCTGCATGGCCCGGGAGGTCAGGCCGATTTTATGCCCGACCAGCTTGCGGCCATCTTTTATTTTTTGGGCCACCCAGGCGCGTTGAATGGCATAGGCGTCTTCAATGGTGATCTCTGGATGGTCCAGGGAAAACTGACGTACCTGCTCGCGTGAGCGCTCGGCGTGGTCGAGGCGGGCAGCGGCTTGCTGAATAATGCGTTGATCAAGCATGACAATGATCTCTTACTGAGGGTTGACGATGGAGGCTTGGGTGCGCAGCACCAAAAAACCACCGAGAGCGATGAACAGTGCGAGCAGGTAAAGGGCCAGGCTTGCACTCTGGGTTGTGTCGCGCATCCAGCCGATCAGATAGGGCGCGAAGAACGCCGCGATGCTGCCGAAGGAGCTGATCAGCGCAATACCGGCAGCTTGGGTACGGTTGGACAAGAACGCAGGGGGGAGTTGCCAGAACATTGGCAGCGCGGCGCTAGCCCCCATGCCGGCGAGGATCAAACCACCCAGAACCAGGGTCGGGTTGGTGGGTGAGAGCCCGGCGATGGCGATGCCGGCAGCAGCCATCAGTAGCGGCACACAGAGGTGCCAGCGGCGTTCACGATTACGATCGGATGAGCGCCCGCAGCCAATCATGAAGAAGCAGCCGGCCAGATAGGGCACGGCACTGAGCAGGCCGATCTTGCCATCGCTGCCGATGCCGGCGCCGTGGATCAGCGTCGGCATCCAGAAGGCCAGGGTGTTGACCGCGAGCATCACCGCGAAATACACCGCCACCAACAGCCATACCTGCGGGTTGCTGAGGATTGCGGAAAACAACGTGATCGATTTGCGGTGTTCTTCCTTGTTCAGTTGTTCACGCAGTTGTTGCTTCTGCTCCGGCGCCAGCCACTTGACCGTCTCGAAGCTTTCCGGCAAGCACTTGAGTACAACGAGCCCAAGCAGGATCACGGGTAACCCCTCGATGACGAACATCCATTGCCAGCCGCGCAGGCCGCCAAAATCATGAAAATGTTCGAGGATGCCGCCTGAGAGCGGACCACCGATGACACCGGCCATCGGTACCGCGATCGCAAACAACGCAGTGATTTGTGCTCGACGACCGGCCGGATACCAGCGGTTGAGAAGCACCAGAATGCCTGGGAAGAAACCGGCTTCGGCCACACCGAGCAAAAAGCGCAGGGCATAGAAACCCGTCGCGCCGCCGATCAAAAACATGCACGTCGACAACGCCCCCCACACCACCATCAGCGTGGCAATCCAGCGTCGCGGACCAACACGGTCCAGGGCCATGTTGCTGGGTACGCCAAACAGCGCGTAGGCGACGAAGAACAGGCCGGCGCCAAAGCCGTAGACGGTGTCGCTGAAATTCAGGTCAGTGCTCATCTGCATCTTGGCGAAGCCGATGTTGATGCGGTCGAGATGGGCGAAGAGGTAGCAGATCAACAACAACGGCATCAGACGCCAGGTGATGATGCTGTGTGTACGGTCGCGTGCAACCGTCTCGATAGTGTCGGCAGTATTGGCTGTGCTCATGGTTTTATACTTTTTGTCTGAGAGGCCGATGGAACGAACGGGCAGGCTGCCTTAACGGGCCTGAGCCTTGAGAAAGGCGTGGACGTTGTTTTCCTTGAAGTTGAGTTGCTCGTGCAGTTCGATCATCTCGAACGACAAGGCCAGCGGGCGTTGGGCCTGAAGCTCGGCAAAGTGCTGGGTAATGACTTCGAAGAGTTTTTCGGCGACTTTCTGCCGTGTCGCCAGATCACGGCCGTGACCGACTTTCAATGTCATATGGACGAACGCGTAGTCATGCTTGCCGTCGGCCATGCGCCAGGTGTCCAGCCGCACGCCTCGGCTGCGGATGCCGCCCAGGGGAAACACGCCACTGTCACCCAGTGTTTCGTGGACTTTTTCGAACAGGCCAGGCAAGTCGGCTTGCTGTTCAATGTTATCGGTGTACTCAGCAATGAAGTGGGGCATGAACGGCTCCTTCAGGCCGCGCGGGAGGGGCGCGTGGCCGTACAGTCAAACAGGGAAAATGGCGTTGATCTGACCGGTGCCTGAACTACCGAAGGGCTCGGTAATGATCTCAGCGGGCTTGTCGTAATTCGGCCCGCCGAGCAAGCCGAGGAGCATGGCGGTGTCATGCATCTTGCCTTCACCGAAGCAGTGCTCGGCGTAGTCCGGGAGCATGGCGCAGAACTCTTTCCAGCGGCCCTGGCGCCAGAGATTCACGACGTGCAGGTCGACTTGTTTGTCGAACTCACGGGTCCAGCTATGAATGTTGGCCTCGGCATCGCGATCATCGGAAAAGCGGTGCGACAATGAACCGGAGGCCAGCACGAGGACCTTGCGGTCACTCTTCTCGATGGCACGGCGTACGGCGGCGCCGAAGGTGAAGCTGTCTTGCAGACGATGCCAGGCACACCAGGCGGCAATCGAAACGACATTGAATTTCTGATCTTGCGGTACCCCCATGTGCATGTAACGCATCGGCACCAGGGTTCCGTACTCCAGCTCAAGGCTCGGGATGTTGTGGGCCAGGGTGCGTACGTCGGCAGCGTTGGCCTCGGCGGCGATCAACTCGCCCAATTCAGGACAGCCCGGGTAGTCGTACTCCATATTTTTAATGAAGTGCGGTAATTCGTTGCTGGTGTAGATGCCTTTGAATTGCTCGCCACAGTTAACGTGGTAAGCACTGTTGACCAGCCAGTGCACATCGAACACCACGGCAGTATCGGCACCCAGCTCACGGGCGCGACGACCGATTTCCTTATGCCCGGCAATGGCCGCTTCACGGCAGCCATGGTGTTTTCCGGGAAGCTCCGACAAGTACATCGAGGGGACGTGGCAGATTTTCGCAGCCAGGACGACTTCGCCCATGATGATTCTCCTGAAATTGTTGTTATGCGTTTCAATCCGACATTAAGTGAAGCCGCGACAGGCCGATGCGCGACCCTCGCGGACTTTAGCAATCGTTAGGCCGGTTACAGTCCCCACCGAGGAATGTGATGGCTGCCCATCGAGATGCAGATGTTCTTGATCTCTGCGAACACTTCAAAGCTGTACTGGCCGCCTTCACGGCCCGTGCCGGAGCCTTTCACACCACCGAACGGCTGGCGCAGATCGCGCACGTTCTGGCTGTTGATGAACACCATGCCCGCTTCGATGCCATAGGCCAGACGATGCGCCTTGCCAATGTCCTGGGTCCAGATGTAGGACGCCAGGCCGTACTCTGTGTCGTTGGCCAGTTGCAGGGCTTCGGCTTCATCCTTGAATGGGATCAGGCACGCCACCGGGCCGAAGATCTCTTCCTGGGCAATGCGCATCTTGTTGTTTACATCGGCGAACACTGTCGGCTGGATAAACTGACCTTTGCTCAAGTGGGCAGGCAAGTTGGCCGGACGCTCAAGGCCGCCAGCGAGGAGGGTGGCGCCTTCTTCGATACCGATCTTGATGTAGCCGGTGACCTTGTCGTAATGAGCCTGGGTGATCATCGAGCCGACCTGGGTTTTCGGGTCTTGCGGGTCGCCGACGATCAAGCGTTTGGCGCGAGCGGCAAACTCGGCCACGAACTGCGGGTAAACGCTTTCCTGGATAAATATCCGGCTGCCGGCGGTGCAACGCTCGCCGTTGAGCGAGAAGATGGTGAATAACGCCGCGTCCAGGGCTCGTTCAAGATCCGCATCTTCGAATATCAGCACTGGCGACTTGCCGCCCAGTTCCATGGAGTACTTTTTCAGGCCGGCGGTCTGCATGATTTTCTTGCCGGTGGCGGTGCCGCCGGTAAAGGAAATCGCGCGCACATCCGGGTGCCGAACCAGTGCATCCCCCGCCGTGGCGCCGTAGCCCTGAATGACGTTGAGTACGCCCTTGGGAATACCTGCTTCGACGGCCAGGCGACCCAGTTCGTTTGCGGTCAGTGGTGACAGCTCAGACATCTTCAGCACGGCGGTATTGCCCAGCGCCAGACACGGTGCGGTCTTCCAGGTCGCCGTCATGAACGGCACGTTCCATGGCGATACCAGGCCGCACACACCCACTGGTTGATAAAGGGTGTAGTTGAGCATCTGGTCATCGACCGGGTAACTGTGCCCGTCCATGCGAGTGCAGACTTCGGCAAAAAAATCGAAGTTATGCGAAGCACGGGGAATCAGTACATTTTTGGTTTGGTGAATCGGCAGTCCGGTATCGAGGGTTTCCAGTTCGGCGAGGTGCGGTACATTCTGCTCGATCAGTTCGCCAAGCTTGCGCATTAGCCGGGCACGCTCCTTGGCAGGAGTGTTTGCCCATTTTGGAAACGCTTCCTTGGCCGCCGCTACCGCTTGAGCGACTTCTTCGGCGCCGCCACTCGCCACTTCACCGATAGCCTCACCGGTTGCCGGATTGTAGTTGACGAACACGTTTTTGCTTTCGACCTCACGGCCGTTGATCCAATGTTTGATCATGGTGCTCAAGCCTCTTTCTGAGCGGAGAAGAACTCCGCTTCGCTGACAATCCGATTGACCAGGCGACCTACGCCTTCAACTTCCACGATGACTTCATCGCCGGGCACCACGTCGGCCAGACCTTCAGGCGTGCCCGTGGCGATCATGTCGCCGGGCTGCAGGGTCATGAAGCTGGACAGGTATTCGATCAGATAGGGGATGTCGAAAATCATGTCCTTTGTGCTGCCTTCCTGACGCAGCTCACCGTTGATCCAGGTGCGCAATTTCAGATTGCTCGGGTCCGGCACATCGGCGACGTCGACGATCCACGGGCCGACGGGGGTCGTGGCGTCGCGATTCTTCACCCGCAAATTGGGCCGGTAGTAATTTTCCAGGTAGTCGCGAATCGCGTAGTCGTTGCACACCGTGTAACCCGCCAGATATTCCAGGGCGTTTTCACGTTTCACGTTGCGTGCCGGCTTACCGATGACGGCAACGAGTTCGCACTCGTAGTGCATATAGGCGACGTTATCCGGACGCCAAGTCACCTGGTTATGGCCGGTGTAGGTGCCGGGCGATTTGATGAATGCCAATGGCTCGGTGGGCGGCTTGAATGCCAGTTCTGCGGCGTGATCGGCGTAGTTCAAACCGAGGGCGAACATACTGCCAGTGGCCGGTGGCAGCCATTGCACCTGGTCTTCGGTCAGCAAACGGCCGTCGGCCAAGCGTACGGCGTTGTTGTCTTCGACATGGGCGAGGTGGACTTCGCCTTCAAAATTTATACGGGCGTGTTTCATGGAAGCTCCTGTTACTCGGCCACGATGTGGTTGACCAGACGGCCAAGGCCGCTGATTTCGACTTCGACGGTGTCACCGGGTTGAACATCGACACGTCCTTCCGGGGTGCCGGTTATCAGCACATCGCCTTCGTGCAACGTCATGAATTCGCTGATCTCTGCAATCAGTTGGGGAACACCCCGAACGAAATTGGCAGTGTTGTTTTGCTGGCGAATTTCGCCATTGACGTAAAGCGTGACGGCCAGACTGTGCGGGTCGGCGAGTTGTGACGTCGGCACCAGTTCTGGCCCGATGGCACAGAAACCATCACGGCACTTCGCTTTGACGGCGGGGCGGTAGTAGCTGTCTTCCGGCAGGCTGAATTCATTGACGATGGTGTAACCGGCCACGTAATTGAGTGCCTCGACCGGGCTGACACGGCTGGCTGTTCTACCAATCACAACCCCCAATGCCGGCCCAGGTTGCAGACGTTCACCGTGGCCTGGATGCACAACTTCGGCGCCGTGCTGATTGCGCGTATTGGGCGTCTTGATAAAAAGCACAGGTTTGATAGGCGGCTTCTGATAGGGCGGCTGTTCGAATTCGGCGAGGCGCTGCTTCAGCAGTCCCTGATAGTTCAACGCGACACCGAAAAGGGTGCCGGTCACGACGTCATGCAAGGCACGGCTCATGCTTTTCTCCTGGCAGAGCCATGAGGGCTCTGCGATTTGTTAATGTGTTAACAGTTATAATTAATATGTTAACTATCGTCAAGCGTGGCAGAATGGCGTGGCAGTGGTTGTCATGCCCAATTCGGCGCAGGATGAAAGCGACTGCGGTGCCTGAGTCAGTATAAAAACGAGTAGTCCACGATGACCGACCGTCAACAGATCCCGAACATCAACATTGGCCAGGTATACGACCAGCGTTATAGCGACGCTGAAGTCCATTACGACAAGCTGAACAACCTGGCGGGCTTCTTTGGACGCAACATGCCCGTTCACCGGCATGATCGGTTTTTCCAGATTCATTACGTGAAAAGCGGAACGGTGAGGGTTTACTTGGATGACCAGCAATACGTTGAGTCCGGGCCGATGTTCTTCCTGACACCACCCACCGTCCCACACTCCTTTGTGACCGAGGCCGACAGTGACGGGCACGTGTTGACGGTGCGTCAGCAATTGGTGTGGCAACTGATCGATGCCGACTCCAGCCTGGCGCCGGCCGGAGCGCAATTGCCGGCGGCGTGTGTCGCGCTGGCTCATTTGGGGCCGGAATATGCGGGCGATGTCCGCCGACTGGAATATCTGTTCGAGGAACTGAGCGAAGAGGTGATAGCTGCGCGTTCCGGGCGTAGCGCCGCC
Source organism: Pseudomonas sp. BF-R-01 (assembly GCF_019946615.1). Taxonomy (NCBI): domain Bacteria; kingdom Pseudomonadati; phylum Pseudomonadota; class Gammaproteobacteria; order Pseudomonadales; family Pseudomonadaceae; genus Pseudomonas; species Pseudomonas sp. BF-R-01. Next base: position 149,802 of record NZ_JAGYFX010000001.1, on the reverse strand, counting down.
CTGGACAGCTTGACGCGATTGATCATGGTCAGCCTGTTGCGGCTGTGCTCCAACTCTTTGAAAGCGACCCCTGCCAGGCACGAGGATCTGAAAATATTCCATCGCTTCAATGAGCTGATTGAAGCTCACTATCAGCAGCACTGGCCTTTGTCGCGTTACGCTGAAGGCATTGGGGTTACAGAGGCACGGCTCAACGATGTATGCCGACGGATCGCCGATCTGCCTTCCAAGCGTTTGATCATGGAGCGTTTGATGCAGGAGGCCAAACGATTGCTGTTGTTTACGGGCAGCTCTGCCAACGAAATCTGCTATCAGCTCGGGTTCAAGGATCCGGCCTATTTCAGTCGTTTTTTCCAGCGCTACGCACAGCTCACTCCGGGAGAGTACCGCCAGCGTCAATCGGGTTTGCGTTAAGCGGGGCATAGGTGTTCTTGCGTCGGTCTTGTTGATCTTGTACGGATCATCATGGCCACCGCAGCGGTTCGACAGAATGGCTTTTACGGGGAACGGATTGTACTTTTCACAGAAGCTGCCGCTGGGCGATGTCCACTGAAGTCACGTTGTGAAAACGGTAACAAGCGAATAAACGAGTGTTGGTCCGCAGCTTGCCCCCGTTGGCTGGCGACACTAAGCTGCCGACTCGCCCATTCAAGTAGTTTCGTTATGGCTAACCCCAGACCCTCATTGACATTGACCTTGTTGCAAGCTCGCGAAGCCGCCATGGCTTTCTTCCGGCCCTCACTCAACAAACATGACCTGACCGAACAACAGTGGCGGATCATTCGGATACTGCGCCAGCAGGGGGAACTTGAAAGCCACCAACTTGCACATCAGGCCTGCATTCTAAAGCCAAGTATGACTGGCGTTTTAAGTCGTCTGGAGCGAGATGGTCTCGTGCGTCGGCAGAAATCCAGCCAGGACCAACGGCGAGTTTTCGTTGCGCTCACAGAGCGCGGCCAGCAATGCTTTGTCTCCATGAGCGAAGGTATGGAAAGCAACTACCTCAAGATTCAGGAACAGTTTGGTGCGGAAAAAATGGAGCAGCTTTTGGCTTTGCTCAATGAGCTGAAAAATATCAAACCTTGATTGATCGCGAGGGGCTCGAATACAACCATTCTGACTTCGTAGGCGTACTTCGTTGACGGCCGGCTCTAGTATTCCGACCAGAGTTTGCTCCAAAGTGGAATTGTCGGAGCAATTGAACACAAGTTTTTTTGAACCCGGTGACGGCTGGAAATGCTTGTCCTGGAGAGGCGGCACGGCGCTCTTTTGAGTATTGGTCGAGGATGTCTTGCTCGGCGCGCCCCTCAATGACCGCGGTCGGGGCTTCATGCAGTACATAGATATCGAACAGGCCAGACGTCAGGCCCAGACCACCCGTTGGGTTGATCACATGCGCTGCGTCTCCGGCCAGTATGACTCGGCCCACATTTGTTTGAAGCGGTTATGCAGTGCCACCAGCTCTGCGGCCGAAAAGATTCAGCCTAGTTCTACCTCGTAGTCGGCAGGGATTCGTGGGGTGCCGTCGACCAATTTAGTTAGGTCCGCCAGGGTTGCAGCTTTCTGGGGCAGGGGGATGTTGGTGAAGTAACTGATGGCTTGCCGGCGAGGGCAGCGGTTGACCAAGGCGCGGATCATTACCCGAGCATCGTGCTCGGAAACATAAATGACTGACATCTTGCCAAGTGTTGGGTCTCCAGCCAGTGGTTTTCATCACTGGCCCTGGCTAGTGCCGTCTCTAGCGGTCTATCAACGTCTTTCCAAGGAATGACTGCAACGCTGTGCAATTCCATGCCAATCCTCCCATGCCCCATGCCCCATGCCCCATGCTGGGCAAAAATTCAAAAAATATCTGAAAACTCTGGTCTGCTGGTTATTTGGTTATATCTGCTGAGTCGATAGGTGAGGTTTCCGACCCGGGAGGTCGGCTTCGCAGTCGATAGGAGGGCAGCGGTGATTTCTCGGATAGTCCTTTGTTGTGGTGCCTGCACTATGAGGGGCGCTCTTTTCTGAAAGTATTTGAGTCTGTTTTTTCGTGTCTTTTGTACACAAACTTTAAAACTTCAAAAATTACCGTTCAGTTATGTGTGCGCTGAATTTATTCATTAGTCGCAGGGCGCTTGACTCTCCATAATTAATCCGTAGCAGCACGCTGTAGTAATTTTATAAAGGGGGCTGTTTTTCCTGTATTCCGGTAAGGAAGTTAGTGTGTTGGGTATCGTTAATTCGGCGAGATACTTGCCTTTTGGGTGGATTGTCTTGTCGGATTATCCTCGTTGGAAATTATGCAACTAATGGAGCATTCGAGTATGGGGCAAACTGAACATCCGCCCGTTAATGTGGTGGTAAATGATTCTTCAAGTGAAGGGCTTGAGCCTGAGGTCTATGAGGCCTTGCTGCTCAGTACCACTGCCACATTGGCCAACATTATGCTTGGTCATGGCTTGAGCAATACATATTTGCTTGGGCTTTCGCCCCTTGCTGCCGGCCAGCCCAAGTTAATCGGCCCTGCTTATACGCTGCGTTTTATTCCTGCACGGGAAGACATCGACTCTATGGCTAATTACGCCAGCTCCGACAATTTACATCGTCGAGCTATTGAGGAGTGCCCGCCGGGTGCGGTTTTGGTGATCGACAGCGGTCGCTGTGTGCGTGCAGCTTCGGCGGGAGATGTCATGGCAGCCCGACTGAAGAAACGAGGGGTGCTGGGTATGGTTACTGATGGCGGATTCCGCGATTCGCAGTCGATTCGTGGTGTCGGCCTGCCAGCCTTTCAGCAACAGGCGGCGCCTCCGGCGACACCAATCGCTTTGCATCCCATCGAATTGAATGGCCCGGTGGGCTGTGCCGGGGTGGCGATATACCCGGGCGACATCATCGTCGGTGATGAAGATGGCGTTGTTGCGATCCCGGCGCATCTGGTGCAGGTGGTGGCCAGAGAGGCGCTACGGGTCTCGCGTTATGAGGAGTTCGTCGACCTGAACATCGAGAGTGGACGTTCAATATTCGGGCTGTTCCCTTCCAGTCTGGAGAGCCTGCAGGAATACGAGCACTGGGTCTCCTCGGGTAAACCGGGTCATTCAAAATGAAATGTTCCAAAGGAGGGCAAGTACCATGACCAGCACTTCGATTCGTCCGTGGTTTGACAGTGTGGCGCCCCCTTGCGGCATTGCCGAGCCGGTGGGGGTGGACGCTTTCCGCAGCGCTATGCGTCAATTGGCGGGGGCAGTGACCATTGTCACCAGCAGTGACGATCAGGGTGCTTGCGGCCTGACCGCCACGGCCGTCTGTTCTTTGTCCGCTGATCCTCCGCGCATTCTCTGCTGTGTCAATCTGACAGGGCGCACCTTCCAGGTCATCTCTAAGAGTCGGCGGCTGGCGATCAATGTGTTGCAGGCTGGGCAACTGGATTTGGCCATGACGTTCGCTGGGCGCGAAGAAAAACCCTTCGCTTCCGAGCGCTGGACCCATGCCGCCACCGGCGCGCCAATCCTGCGTGAGGCGCTGGTGTCCTTCGATTGCGCCGTCGCCGAAATGTTTGTGATGCCCACGCACGCTTTGATTGTCGGTGAGATTCGCCACATCAGCTATCTGGATCGCCCAGCTGCGCCCCTTGCCTATCAGAACGGTCAGTTCATGACTTTCGGCGCTACGTCTGCGAACTGATGAGTCGCAACATTGTGTATTTTTCCCTTTCTCGCGCGGCAGCATGCGCTGCGGCGCGATCATATGTGCACAGCCTTTGATAGCGTGGTTATGCCATAACTTGGTGCGTGCTCTCTTGGTTGCTATGTATTAGTGCATAAAAACGGTGTTGCGCAGTGCTGCGAAGTAACCATTCAAGCGCGATGGCAGAAATGTTACTGGTTCGGAGAGGCTGTTACATAAGGCCTCCCTGCTGCTACAGCTTGCGGTTTTGCGATGTTGTTGGGAAAAATCAGGCATTTGCGTTTTGCTTGATCAGGATCCCTGGATGGGTGTGCGATATAACCAATTGGTTATAAGTTGGAAGGAACTTTTCATTTTTATTTCACTTCGCGCTGCTCAATACTCGGTTTTAACTTGTAGGGCAGATGGCACCTTTAATGCGTTCGCCATCGTGCAGTAGCCAACGAATATAACTACAACTTTCCAGCAGGTTTTGACCCTATGTTGAACAAACAAACTCAGGTCGTCCAATCGGCCAACGCCGTCGGGTTGAATTATGTTGTTTATCAGGTAACCGACCTGTTAACCGCTCAGCGTTTTCTTGAAGACTTCGGTTTGACCCGGGTGCTGATCTCCGCCGATCGCCTGTTTATGCGGGGCGTCGGCGATGAAGCCTACTTGTACGAGGCGCGGTTGGGAGATCGCTGTGCTTTTATAGGTGCCGGTTTCAGCGTCGCCAGCATGGCGGAGCTGGAGGCGTTGTCACTGTTGCCAGGTTCGCGGCCTATCGAGCCCAGTGATGCGCCGGGCGGTGGACAACAGGTGCGTATGCTGGCCCCGGAAGGATTTGAAATTACCGCATTATTCGGCCAACAGGCCTCGCCCCTGGACGTGCCGGGCAACTCCCGTCTATTGAACATGAGCGGCGTCAAGCCGCGAATCAATAGCAGTGTGCGCATCCGGCGCCAGGCCGGCAATGTGCTGCGTCTTGGGCACTTTGTGCTGCGGGTTAAGGATCACGACGCGATGGTCACCTGGTTCAACGAACGCCTGGGCCTGATCGCATCCGACTATCTAGTGTCTACCCCTGACTCGCGACGCCCGCTGGCGACCTTCTTGCGCTGCGATAACGGCCAGAACCTGGTGGATCACCACTGCTTGTTCGTGATCGGTGCCGGCGAGACCGGAGTTCATCACTGTTCCTTTGAAGTCCAGGACTTCGATGCCCTGGCCAGTGCACATGACTACCTGGAGCAGCGCGGCGCACGCCTTGTTTGCGGCATTGGCCGACATTTGCTGGGCAGTCAGATCTATGACTACTGGCTGGATCCCTTCGGTTTTCGCGTCGAGCACTACACCGACGGTGACGTGGTGGACGCCGAGCATCGTCCGGGCTTCCACGCGGTGACCGCAGAAGAAACCACCCAGTGGGGCATGCCGCCGCCGCCGGATTTCTTTACCTGAGTTGGCCTTTTCATTTCAGTCTCTAGCTTGGAATTCACCGATGAAAAAGATCGCAATCACCAGTCCTGATGTCGCCGAGCCCGCACCGGGCATGTGGAGCAACTGCATCAAGGTCGGCGAGACCTTGTACGTCTCCGGCCTGACCTCCCGTGGTCAGGATGGCAAGACCATCCACGGCGCCGACGAAAGTGAACAGGCCACCATTATTTTCGACAAGATGAAAGCCTTGCTCGAATCGGCTAACGCCAAGATGGACGACGTGGTGAAGATGACTATCTTCGTCACCGACATCACTCGCAACACCCTGGTTTGGGAAGTACGCAAGCGCTACTTCACCGGCGCCTTCCCGGCTTGCAGCCTGGTGGAAGTCAGCGCCCTTGCAACTCCGGCCATCAAGATAGAGATCGAGGCTGTAGCGGTGATTGGGAGCGGCCGCTGACATGAAAATTATTGCATTTGAATATGACGGACGTCGGCGCCTGGGCTTGGTGCAAAGCGAAGGCATCCAGGTGCTACGGAGAGTGGCTGATATCGAGGAGCTGATCCATCTCCCCGAGCGGTTGCAGGTAGACACCTCATTGCCGCTGCTCGCCCTTGAGCAATTGGTTCTGCTCCCGGTGATCCGCCCTCGGCGCAATTTGTTCTGCGTTGGCTGGAACTACCGTAAGCATTTCGATGAAAGCATCGGCAAGCGCGAAGGCCAGGGCCCAGAGACGTTGCCCGACGTGCCGACTTTTTTCACCAAGGCGACCACTACCGTAGCTTCGGCGGTGGACGATCTGCCGCTGCACCCGGAGTTGACCGGCAAGCTGGACTGGGAAGTGGAGTTGGCAGTGGTGCTGGGGCGCGGCGGTCGGGATATTCCCGAAGACCAGGCTCTGGCCCATGTCTACGGTTACACCGTGGCCAACGACATCAGTGCCCGCGACCTGCAGCGTGCCCATGGCGCCCAGTGGTTCAAGGGCAAAAGCCTGGATGGCACTTGCCCCCTGGGGCCGGTGTTGTTGACCTGCGACGAGATAGACGACCCCCAGGCGTTGCGCATCAGTTGCCGGATCAACGGCCAGGTCGTGCAGAGCGACAACACCGCCAACCAGATTTTCCCCGTGGCCCGTTTGATTGCCGAACTGTCTCGGGGCATGACCCTGCTGGCCGGTGACGTGATCCTCACCGGCACCCCCGACGGCATTGGCGCGGCGCGCACGCCGCCAGTGTTCCTGGGTGAAGGAGATCGCATCGAAAGTGAAATCGAGGGCATCGGTTGCATGCACAACCAGGTCTTCGGCGCGCTGTCGGCGGCCACTCCTTCGAACCGTATCGCCTCCCTGAATCGCGAGTGAATGGCATGAGTATCGACCAAAACAAAGTGTTTGCAGAACTATCCCTCCAGGCCATCAACCCGGGCGCTCACGACAGCGAGCACGGCTGGTCCGCGGCCAGCGGTGCGACGTTCGATGTGACCAATCCAGCCACGGAGGAGCGCCTGGCCCAAGTGGTCGCGGCCACTGCCGACGACCTGGAGCGCGTGACCCAAACTGCCGTGGCTGCCCAGCAACGCTGGCGTATGGTGCCGGCGCCACGTCGCGGTGAACTTGTGGCTCGCATCGGTGAATTGTGCAAACAGCACCATCAGGCGCTGGCGGCCATCGTCGCTCTGGAGACCGGCAAGTCACTGGCCGAAGGCATGGGTGAAGTGCGTGAAGTGATCGATATGGCGATTCTCGCAGCAGGTCAGTCGCGCATGCTTTACGGCTTTACCCAGCAGTCGCAACGGACCAACCACCGTATGTATGACCAATGGCTGCCACTGGGAGTGGTGGGGATCATTTCGGCCTACAACTTCCCGGCCGCGGTCTGGGCGCAAAACGGTTTTCTCTCGGCAATCGGTGGCAACACGGTGATCTGGAAGCCTAGCCCCAAGGTGCCGTTGACCGCCCTGGCCTTGCAGAATCTGTGTGACATCGCCATGGGCGAGTTGGGTCAGGAAGGGGTGTTCTCTCTGGTGATCCCGGAAGCCAACGAGGTGGCCGAGCAGTTGGTGCGTGACACCCGCGTTGCGCTGATTTCTTTCACCGGCTCTAGCCCGGTAGGACGCAAGGTGGCGCAGATTGTCGGTTCGACCCTGGGGCGTCGCAGCCTGCTGGAGTGCTCCGGCAACAATGGCTGCATCGTCGATGAAACTGCCGACCTGGAACTGGCCGCCGCCGCCATTGCCTTCGGCGCCGTGGGGACCTCTGGCCAGCGTTGCACCAGCACCCGTCGGGTGATTGCCCAGCGCTCCATCGCCGGGCCGCTGGTGGAACTGCTGAAGAAAGCTTACAGCCGTATTGTCGTCGGTGACCCGGCAGTGCCTGGCAACCTGGTTGGGCCGCTGGTCGACCGCGCAGCTGCCGGGCACTTCGAGCGATCTGTGGCCGAGGCCGTGGCCTTGGGTGGGCAGATAGCCTTTGGTGGCAAACGCATGGACCGCCCAGGTTACTTCGTGGAGCCGACCATCATTGTCAACGCCCGCAACGAGTGGCCTTGCGTGCAGGAGGAAACCTTCGCTCCGCTGATCTATGTGATCGAGTACGACGATCTGGCCGATGCTATTGCCTTGCACAACGGCGTGGTCCAGGGCCTTGCCTCGGGGATCCACAGCAGCCACCTGGGCAACATTGAACTGTTCCTCTCCGCGGCCGGCAGCGATTGCGGGATTGCCAAGGTGAACATGGGTACCACTGGGGCCGATGTGGGGGCCGCGTTTGGTGGTGAGAAGGAAACCGGGGGCGGGCGCACTGCCGGCTCCGACGCCTGGAAGGGTTATATGCGTCGGCAGAGCGTGTGCATCAACTGGGGCAAGGACAGCCCTTGGAACCATCTACTAAACGATTGAACTCGACAGGCCAGGAGCCAAGACCATGACTGCGTACTTCCTTGCTTTCGGCACCGTCAAGGACCCGGAAAAATTAGCTGAGTACATCGATAGATCCAGCCCTTCGGTGGCGGAGTTCGGCGGTGAATTCGTCGGTGTCAGCGAGCAGACCGATGTACTGGTGGGGGTGCATCCGCACCAACGCTCGGCAATGTTCACTTTTCCCGATGCGGCCACCTGCCGTGCCTGGTTTGAGTCGCCGATGTACCACCAGTTGGAGGGGCTGCGCGAAGCCGCTGCGGATTTTGTTTTTCTAGTTTTTGATGTTTGACAGGGGCCGCCCCTTGAGGGCGGCCTTACCTGATGCGGGATTGGTGGACTATTGCCACCACACTGATGTCTCACAACGAGGAGAGCAGCATGCAAAAGACCATAAAAATAGCTTTGCAATTGTCCGCTTTGATCACCACGCTGGTCAGCTCCGCTGCCCACGCCGGTGTTGCCGACCAGACCAGCATTCCGGTGTTGGCCATGGACCCGCCACGGCAGACCGCCGCTGAACCCTTTCACGGCAAACCGGCAGTCTACAACCTACTCAAACCCAATGAGGTGGCTCAGAAATGGAATCTCTGCGCGCTGTTTCCACACACCACCAATGACATCCTGCGGGCTTACCTCTACGGCACTGTAGAACAGGCTAAGCACCTCGGCGCGCAGTTGACAATCTACGACGCCGGCGGCTACGCAAACATCGACAAGCAAATGGCCCAGTTCGACAACTGCCTGACCCTGGGCGCTCAGGCAATCCTGATGTTCTCGGTATCGCCCAACGGCATGAACCAGAAGATCGAACAGGCTCGGGCCAAGGGCATCAAGGTGGTGGACTTGAACACCGGGGTGGCCACGGCTACCGATGCCCGAGTGGTTGTCACCTACAAGGAGGTCGGCAAGCTGATAGGCCAAGCTCTAGCGAGCAAGCATCCGGCTGGCTCTGGTTCCACTCCGGTGGTGTTGATGCCTGGGCCGGCGGGTGTTTCCTGGTCCGAAGACAGCGTACTGGGCTTCAAGGACGCCATTGCCGGTTCAGATATCAAACTAGAGAAAGTCATCTACGGGCAAAGTGGTCGCCTGGACCAGCAACCTCTGGTGGAAAACGTCCTGGTGACCTACCCCGGAATCAAATACATCGTCGGCATGGGTAGCACCATCGAGGCCGCACTGACCACATTGCGCGAGCGCGGCAAACTCGGCGACATCGGTCTCTATGCCACCTTTATCACCGCTGACCTGCTCAAACCTGTGCGCAGCGGTGAAGTAGCCGGCGTGGTTGTGGAGAACTCGGTATCGATCAACCAGATCGCCGTGGATATGGCCGTGCGCAGCTTGCAGGGCTCGTTGCAATTGCGGGACGCGATTCCTGCCGTGCAAATGATGGACAAGCGCAACGTCGATACCCTCAGCGAGGCCGCCTTTGCCCCTCGTTCCTGGAAAGCCCGGCTCAAAGTCGATTGAGCAGCAAGACCCTACCCGCTAACTCGTTAAAGGAGCTTTCCCATGCCACCACGCATTCTTCCCCTCGAACGCCAGGACCTGCCGCAATTCGAGAGTGCCTTCAAGGGCATGATCGACTCCATCGGCTACGTCCCCAACAGCTTCTTCACGATGGGGCGCGCTCCACTGCTGCTCAAGGCGGTGGACGCCATGAGCGACGCGGCCTGGTACCCGACCACGGTCGAGGAACCGGTGCGGCGCCTGGTGACCTTTGCCTACAGCCAGTTCTCCCAGTCCCACTACAGTGCCGCCCACTGCGCCTGTGGTGCCCCGGAGCTGGGGTTGCCCCTGGAAAAGCTGCTGGCAATCCATGCGTACGAAACCTCGCCATTGTACGACGCCCGCGAGCGCGCCTTACTTCGTTTATGCAGGCATGCCGCACGGATTCCGGGGGAAGTCAGTGACCAGGACGTCAATGACCTCAAGGCGTTTTTCTCCGAAGAGCAGGTCATCTTCATCACTACGCTGATCTGCTACATGGCTTTCCTCAACAAGTGGAACGAGATCATTGGCACCCGCCTCGAAGACATTCCCCATGAGTGGGCCAAGGCCCATATCCAGCCGGTGGGCTGGAAGCCCGGTCACTGATTGCGCAGAACACTACAACGATAAGAACGCCACCCGGGCGACTTGCTCGGGTGAGCGCAGAACATGGGAGACGACCACTGTGATGCATGCCCTTGTCAATGACAGCCAGGCTTTATCGGCCGATTCCGTGCCGCCGGCGTTCGCCCAGGGCACGGTACTTCGCGTCGAGGGGTTGAGTAAACGTTTTGGTGCGGTCCAGGCCCTGTCTAACATGGCCTTCGAGCTGCACCGGGGTGAGGTCCACGTGCTGTTCGGTGAGAACGGTGCCGGCAAATCGACCTTGATCAACATGATTGCAGGAGCCTTGCAGCCCGACAGCGGACGCCTGTTGCTCAACGATGCACCGGTATCGTTCCGCGATGTACAGGACGCGCGTCGACATGGTATTGCCGCGATGTTCCAGGAGTTCAGCCTGGCCCCCACCTTGAGTGTGGAAGAGAACGTATTGCTGGGTGCCGAGCCTCGGCGCTGGATCTTCATCGATATCGCCGAACGGCGTCGGCGGGTGCGTGCCGCCTTGGCCCGGTTCGGTTTCGATCTTGACCTGCACGCCCCGGTCAGCCGACTGTCCCGGGCCCAGCAGCAAATGGTCGAAATGGCCAAGGCATTATTGACCGAACCGCAGATCCTGATCCTCGACGAGCCGACCGCGTCGTTGTCGGAGAAGGAAACCGAAGCCCTGTTTGAACTGGTCAACAGTCTGCGCGCCCAAGGCGTGAGCATCATTTACATCACCCACCGGATCAAGGAAATCTACCGGATTTCCGACCGCATCACGGTGATGCGAGATGGCCAGTTCATCCGCACCGTGGAGACCAAGGCGATCGCCGAGGAGCAACTGGTGCAACTGATGACCGGGCGTTGCTTTGAAGCCTTTTATCCCGAGATCGCTCATCGACCGGGTGCTTGCCTGTTGAGTTTGCACAATCTGAGCAGCCACGACGGTTCGGTCCGCGAGGTGAGCCTGCGGGTATACGCCGGCGAGGTAGTCGGGCTGGCGGGCCTGGTGGGTTGCGGCAAATCGGAAATCGGCCGCGCGGTGTTTGGCCTGGTGGGCATTGCCGCCGGTGAGGTGCAAGTGGGCGGCTGCCCGAGCCTGCGTCCGAGCCCGCGCAAGATGCTCGACCGTGGCCTGGCCTACATCACGTCGGACCGGCGCAACGAAGGTTTGATGTTGCTGCGCCCGACTCAGGAAAACATCACCTTGTCAGCATTGCGCCTTGGCTCGTTGTCCCTCGGCGGCTGGCTGCGCATGGGTGCCGAGCGCCAGGCCGCCAGCGATTTGGGGGAGCGCATGCGTGTACGACCGCTCAGCCTGGATGGTCACGTTGGGCGCTACTCCGGTGGCAACCAGCAAAAAGTGCTGATCGCCAAGGCGCTGTCACGAGATACACAAGTATTTATTTTCGACGAGCCCACGGTGGGCATCGATGTCTCGGCCCGGGTCGAGGTCTACGCCTGCATCAAGGCATTGGCCGAGGCGGGTCACGCCGTGGTGATTATCAGTTCTGATCTGCCCGAGGTGCTCAACCTCAGCCACCGTCTCTATGTGGTCAGAGACGGTCGTATTGTCGACCACATGGACAAACCCGAGATCACCGAAACCCGCGCATTGCATGGCTTCTTCGGTACCCAAATCCCCTCCGCAGCAGGAGTCGAGTCATGATTTATCCCGTTCCCGAGTCCAATCTCGCGGTGCCCGCAGCCTTCAATGCGAGTACCTTGGCCAAGCGGCTGTTCGTCAGCCTGGGTATTTTGCCGTTGCTGCTGACGGTGACCCTGGTGTATTTCGCGCTCAATGAACCGCGTTTCCTGTCCCTGGACAATCTGTCCAACGTGATGCGTGTCTCGACCTTCCTGATCATCGTGGCAATGGGGCAGATGCTGGTGATCCTCACCGCCGGACTGGATCTCTCGGTCGGCTCGATCATCGGCTTTGTCGGGGTGGTCACTGCCAGCCTGATGCTGCATCTGCTGGACAGCTACCCGGATTCTATTGGCATGGCGATGGGCCTGTCGGTGGCAGGCGGTTTGCTGGCCGGGGTGCTGGTGGGTGCGGTGAACGGTATAGGCGTGTCCTTGCTGAAAGTTTCGCCGTTCATGATGACCCTGGGCACCATGACCAGCCTGGTCGGGATCTCGCTGAGCCTGACCAGCGGCCTGCCGGTGACGGGTATCCCGGATGAGTTCATGCAGCTGTTCGGCTATGGCCGGGTGTTGGGCATGACCCCGCCGGTGTTGATCACTCTGGTGCTGTTCGTGGTCATCTGGTTGTTGCTCAATCGAACCACCAGCGGGCGTTACTTCTATGCGGTTGGGGCTAATTTGCGCGCCGCGCAATTGTCGGGGATTTCCACCCGTTGGCAGCTGTTCCTGGCCTATTCACTGGCGGGCCTGCTGGCAGCGGTGGTGGGAGTGTTATTCCTGGCCCGCACCGGTTCGGCCGAAGCCTTGAATGGCCAGCCCTTCGGCCTGCAGGCGATCGCCGCCTGTGTGATTGGCGGCGTTTCCTTGTTCGGTGGCATTGGCAAGGTGCGCGATGTGCTACTGGGTGCCCTGTTCATCACCATTTTGACCAACGGTATGGACCTCATTCGCGTCGAGTCCTATGTGCAGCAAATTGTCCTCGGGGCGGTGCTGATCCTCTCGTTGGTGGCCGATCAACTCCGCCTGCGCTGGACCTGCTGAGGAATACGCCATGTCTGCACAACTTGAACGAAACCGTCTTGTGGTCCGGGAGTTTCTCGACTTGGTGTTCAACCAGCATGCGGTGGATGAGGGCATTGCCCGTTGCATAGGGCCAACCTATCGCCAGCACAACACACAAGTGGCGGATGGTGTGGAAAATTTCCGGCAGTTTTTTACCGAGTTTTTCCGCGACTTTCCCCAGTCGTCCCTGGCAATCAAACGTCTGATTGCCGAGGACGATTTAGTGGCCGTGCATTTGCATTGGCAAAGCCATCCGGATCAACCCGGCGATGCGGTAATGGACTTCTTTCGTCTTCAGGACGGGCGGATCGTCGAGCACTGGGACGTGATCCAGCCGGTAGCATCTCAGTCAGCCAATAACAATTCAATGTTCTGAAATCTGCTCTTCCCTGGAGTTTCAACCATGACCCTAGCCGACTACATTGACTGGATCAGCCGCTTAGCCATCGCCTTCTATTTTCTCTGGGCGACCGTATTCAATTTCAAGAGCCGGGATATTCAACTCAGCGAGTTCAAACGCATTGGCATGCCCTTCGGTGGGCTGTTGCTGGCGATCGGTTTGTTGATGCTGGTGTGCGGCAGTCTGTTGCTGCTGTACCCGGCGACGGTGATGAGCGGGGCGTTGCTGCTGATTGTGTTTATCGCCAGTGCCGACCTGATGTTCCATCGTTACTGGACCTACTCCGATCCTCATGAGCAGGTACTGCACAAATTTTTTCTGTTCGAGCACGTTGCACTGATCGGTGGCCTGCTCGGCATCATCAGCGGCCGTCTGTAATCCGCCAGCCCTCAAGGAGCAGTGAGTGATGAGCAAGCAAAATCTTCAAGCCGATGTCGTTGTGGTTGGATCGGGCGCCGGCGGTGCCGCCGTGGCCGGGCGCCTTGGTCGAGCCGGCAAGCGAGTGATCGTGGTCGAGGCAGGTCCCCTACGCTTCGGCACATCAGGTGGGCATGCGCGCAATCTGGATGTCAGCGAGTCCGGGATGCTGGCCTACGCCAAGGAAGTGATGAAGGAGTGGGTGTTCCCCTGTGGTAGCGCCACGCCAGTGCAGGGGTTGCCGGGCTTCCTGGTCAGTCACGGGGCTGGCGGCTCCTTCTCGTTGTGGTGCTCTAATGCACCTGCGCCGGATATTTCCGAGCTGCCCACCTGGATGGACCCGGCAGATTGGCTCGACTACTTGGGGCAGGCCGCGCAGGTCATGCATATAGATCCAGATATCGCCAAAGGAGGGGTGCGTGCCGAGCGCATCCTTGCTGCCACCCGGGCGGTGATTGGCGAATTGCCGGCGGGGCGCGAGGTGCAGCCGATGCCCATCGCCGCACGGAGGGTCAACGGTCGCCTGAAATATACCTCCAGTGATGACCTGCTGGCCCAGGCCTATGGCGGGGTGGAGCCGTTGCTGATCACCGAACATATCGTTCAGCAAGTATTGCACAGCAATGGTCGGGCCAGCGGTGTGGTGGCCATTCCACGCAATGGCGGTGAGCCGCTGGTGATTGAGGCCAGCGCGGTGGTGATCGCAAGTGGCACTCTGGCCAGCGCCCAACTGATCCAGGCCTCGGCTATCGACGCCGGGCCAGCCTTGGGGTGTAACCTGCTGGACCATCCGATCATCTCCACTCGTGTGCTGCTGCGGCCAGAAATCCTTGAAGGAGTGCCCGAGGATGACCCGGTGTTTTCCATTTGGGTTCCCCATTCAGCGGCGCACCCTTGGCAGACTGAAGTTTTCCGTTTTCCTCAGACGCCACCATCAGGTACCCGCGACGAAGATGGTGCGGATGTAACAACCTTCGTGGCCATGGACGAGAACCCGGATAACCGACTGTTCTTTGAGCCGGGTGTCAAAGACGCCTTTGGACTGCCTCAGATTCGGGTGCAACTGCGCCACAGCGCCGCCGACAGCCAGCGCATCAGTCTGGCCATGGCGGAGAATTACCGGGTCTGCGCAGCAGTGGGTGACACCCTGCGTGGCGCTGGCGTGATGCTTTACGGGGCAGGCGGTTCGGCACATCTGATGGGGTCGTGCCGCATGGGTGCCAAGGCCGACGGCAGCAGTGTGGTCAATGGTGCCGGACAGTTGTGGGCTATGGACAACCTGTTCGTGGCCGGCAATGCGGTGTTGGGCACCTCCAATAGCTCCAACCCTACATTCACTCTGGTCGCAGCGGCATTGCGCACGGCTGATCGTATCCTCGCCACGCTTTAGAGTCGGGGTCCGATGGGTTAGGTACGTAGAAGGAACACCTTATGGCAAGGCTCGACTGGTACATCCGCGCGGGGTTAAAGCCTCGGCACCTGCAATTGCTGGTGGCGATCGACGATCTGGGGCAGTTGACCAAGGTGGCCGAGTTGCTCAACGTCACCCAGCCAGCGGTTTCCAAGGCACTCAACGAGTTGCAGACGGGGCTCGGCCTCAAGCTGTTTGATCGTACGGGTCGCGGGCTCACGCCCACGGCTTATGGTGAGTGCCTGATTCGTCACGCACGCTCGATCCTCGCGGACCTGAGTGTTACCGGCGAGGAGTTGCAGGCCTTGGCGGCGGGACGTACCAGTAAGGTCAACCTGGGGGCGTTGCCGGCAGCGGCGGGAGCCATAGTGCCTAGGGCGTTAGCGTTGCTGCAGAAGGAGTCTCCCGGCACATCGGTGTTTATTCGCGAAGGCAGCATGGACTTGTTGTTACAGGAATTGCGGGCCGGCACCATCGACTTGATCTGTGGCACTTTGCCCGCCAAGAGAGTGGGCCTGGATGTAGATGAAAAGGTCCTCACCGAAGACAATACGGTGGCGGTGGTCGGTCCACAGCACCCCTTTGCCAAGCGCATCGATGTCACTTGGTCAGACCTGGTGGAGTTCCCCTGGGTCCTGCCGCCTTCGGGCTCCTTGTTGCAGGCGCCGTTGCTGGCAACCTTTCGTCGGCACGGAGTGCCGTTGCCAAGTACTTATATCGAGACCCTTTCGGCCAATGTGATCCAGAGCTTTATTCACGAGACCGACTCGATCGCCTTTCTCTCTGGCTCCATTGCCTCCGATTACGAACAACGTGGACTGTTGTCGATCCTGACCCTGGCGCTGCCGCGTCTTGTGCGCCCGGTGGGAGTGCTGTGGCTGGCCCATCGGCCGCCCAACGAAGTGACCTGCCAGTTGGTGGCGTGCATGGAGAAGGCCGCAGCCAACATGAGCCCTCATGTGCCAGTTTACGATGAGCCGGAAGATGAATTCGAGACTTTGCCGGAGGGCGTTTAAGACCGGCTGAACTGAGTGGATGGTTATATCAAGTGCTGATTTATTCAGTGGTTATTCACTGAGATGGATTTGATACTTCAGCTTGAAAGTTACTTGTTATCTGGCACTAAGCCAACAGGGAGTGACCCATGACACTCGAAGTATTGATTCACACCGCGCAACTGGATACGGACGGTTGGCGCGATTTTCCAGAATATGGCTTTCGCCAATACTTTCTTTGGAAGCACCCTACCAGCGGCGCTAGCATCGCCTTGTTGGAGTATGAAAAGGGTGGGCGTATTCCCGTCAAACATTCTCATGCGTCTAATCAATTCATGTATTGCCTGGAAGGCGAATATGAATACACCGACTCCGGTCTGCGCCTTTTGCCAGGTTCTTTCTATATGAACCCCAAGGATCATCCCCACGGGCCAACCTTGGCACATGAACGTTCAGTATTGATCGAAATTTACGACGGGCCGCACTACTACGAAAAACCGGTGTTTCACACCGATGAAACCATCGGCGATTTTCTCAGCGATTCAACCCAAAGCTGATCGCGGAGTGGGCCAATTGCAATTGCAGACTAGACAGGACTACACAGATGTCGAAAGAAATCGTTAAGCGCTTTTATGAGTACGCCGGCAATGGTCGCTTTGCCGAGGCCGCGGCGTTGTTTTCCCCGCAAGCCCACATCAGCTTCTACGGCCCTTCCAGCGTGCCCCATTCCGGGGAGTACCTCGGTGTTGATGGTTTGCAGGAATTTTTCGCGATTGTTGGTGGCACCCTGGAAGTGCAGGCGTTCGAGCCCTTGGAGTTTATCGCTGAAGGTGATCGTGTGGCTGTCCTGGGGCGCGAGCGTTCACGGGTCAAGGACAATGGGCGCGAGTTCTCCGTTCAGTGGGTACAGGTCTGGACCGTGGAGCATCAGAAGATTGTCCGCCTGCGTGATTACTTTGACACCGGAACCATGGCTGAGGCTTTTGCCGCGCAGCTGTGAGTGCCCCTTCACTCTTGATAAAAACAACCAGATTTGAGGAATTCACCCATGTCCCGTAACGGTTCCGACTACCTGGCCAGCCTGCGCGATGGCCGTGCTGTCTACATCAATGGCCAGCGGATCGACAATCATGTCGATCACCCAGCCTTTCACAACGCCGTACGCACCGTGGCCGGCATGTACGACTACCAGGCGCAGAATGAGGAACAGATGACCTTTCGCTCGCCCGGCAACGGTAAGCAGGTCAATTTGGCCTGGCAGTTGCCCCGCAGCAAGGAGGATCTGCTGCGTCGCGGCGAGGCACATCTGGCCTGGGCACGCTTGACCGGCGGCTGGGTAGGTCGTTCTCCCGACCATGTGCCAGCAGCCCTGGTGGGCATGATGATCGGCATTGAACTGCTGGAGAACTACGACCCGGCGCGGGCCAAGGCCTTGCGTGACTACTACGCCTATGCACGGGACAAGGACCTGGCGATGACTTACACCATCGTCAACCCTCAGGGTGACCGTTCGCGTAATGTCGGCGATCAAGGCACCAAGTACCATTCCCTTGGGGTGGTCGATGAAGATGCCGAAGGCATCACCGTGCGTGGCGCGAAGATGCTCGGCACCTCGGCGGTATTAGCCGAGGAGTGCTTTGTCGGTGTGCAGAATCCGCTGCGCCCCGAGGACGATATGTATGCCCTGTCGTTCGCTGTACCGCTGGCCCAAAAAGGCGTGAAAATTCTTTCTCGACGCTCATACGAGCAATCGGCCACCTCGTCTTTCGATTATCCGCTGGCCACCCGCTTTGATGAAAACGATGCGCTAATTTACTTCGATGATGTGAAAATCCCTTGGGATCGGGTGTTTATCTACCGTCGCCCGGAACTGTGTGGGCCGTTGTTCCACCAGACTGCCGCCGAACAGATGATGAACCTGCAAAGTCAGGCGCGTTTCACTGTCAAGTTGCAGTTCCTTCTGGGCGTGGCTCGGCGCCTGACAGAAACTACCGGGACTGTGAACTTCCCTGCGGTGCAAGACACCCTCGGCCGCCTGGCTGGTCAGGCGATGGCGGTGGAGGGTAATTTCCGCTCGCTGATGCACGACCCGGTGCAGCGCGGTGAATTCTTCGTACCCAAAGCCTCGCGGGTGTATTCGGCCACCTCCATGGGGCAGGAGTTGTACCCGCAGTTCATCAACGACATCCGTGGCCTGGCTGGCGGCGGGGTGATCATGTTGCCGTCGTCGGTGGAAGACTTTGCCAACCCGGAAATACTCGAGATGATCGACGCTACCCAGCGTTCAGCCGCCACCGATCCCATGGGCCGGGTCAAGTTGATGAAGCTGGCCTGGGACGCCTTGGGTTCCGAGTTCGGTTCGCGGCATACCCAATACGAGATGTTCTATTCCGGCCCGCCGTTTGTGCAGCACATGCGCTGTTTCGGCAACTACGACTGGAATGCCAGCACCGCAATGGTCGACGGTATCCTCGCAGACGTTTCTGTCGAGGCATCCCTGGGAGCTTTGAAGTGAGCATTGGCGCCAGTACCTCTTGGGTGCCACGACCGGAGGTTGGTGCCCACCATGGCCCCAGCGACTATCTCAGTGCGGAATTCGCCCGGGAACATTTTCGCCAGGCCATGCGTGGCCTGGCGGGTGCGGTAAACATCGTCACGACCACTCACGCTGGTGACCGCTTTGGCTTGACTGCCACCGCGGTGTGCTCTGTGTCAGCCGATCCGCCGCGAATTCTTGCTTGCGTCAATGTTGGTGGCCGGACCTTCCGCGCCTTGATGGACAGCCGGCGCATGGCGATCAATGTTCTGGCCCTGGATCAGCAGTACATTGCCGACGCCTTCGCCAAGTTTGGCGAAGGCCGTCAGGACCCCTTCAGCGTAGGCGGCGAATGGCTGGCAGAGGGGACTGGAGCCCCGGTGCTGCAAGGTGCGCTGGCATCGTTCGACTGCGTGGTGGCGGAGCTCTTCGTGACGCCAAGCCACGCCATTATCATCGGCGAGATTCGTGATTTGAAAGTGGCGCAAGAACGTCCGCCGCTCATGTACTATGATGGCACTTATGGAACTTTGGAGGCCTTGTAAAGATTTGAACTTAGAGTTTTAATGCTTCAGCCTTTGGTTAGGGTTTTGCCGTTTAGACGGTTTTGGCAGGCGTTAATAGCGCCTGCTTTTTTATGCCAATTATATCCGGCGCCGATTAAGTTATCTTTTTCGTCGTTTAATTCATTGTTTATTTTCAAGGCCTCTCTCCATACTCGGTGATGAAGAGTGCAAAGCTCTTCGGCGTCCCGTTATATATTCATGCCCTGTTTTCCTGGTGTGGAAATAACAATAAGCGGGCGTCTCGTTCTAATAATTAATTACCTGCCCTCATATGGTCCGGGAGATAAAAATGAGCGTACCGAAAAGCAAGGTTAGTTATGTTGGGTCGTCGATAGTTTCTTTACTGGCTACCACTGCAGGGTGTTGGGGAAGTCAAGCCCAGGCCTATGAACTGTATTCTCAGGGTGATGACACACTGAATGCGGAGGTGACCACTTACCTGGGGGCGTTCAAAAGCCAGAAAAGTTACAATCAGATGGGCAACCGTGAGGCGGGCAGTGTCAGTTGGCAAGAAGCTGCCACTAAGTACGGTCTCAAGGGTACATATGGCCTGGGAACCAACGGGTTGCTTTACGGTAGCTTGAAAGGTATCACTACCGGCACTTGGGGTGACGGCGATCCAGCCGGTTGGAGTGTTGGCGGTGAGCGCCGCACCAATTTTGAGGAAGCTTATCTGGGCTGGAAGTCTGGGGAGTTGATTCCAGCCTTCGGCAAGAACGGTATCGATGTTTCTGTAGGTCGCCAGGGCCTTGTGATCGGTGATGGTTTCATCATCAAAAACGACGGTTTCAACATGGGGGCCGGCGGCGGCAACAGTTTCGACCGGGGCGGAGCCTACTACTTGGGCTTACGTCAGTCTTATGGTCAAACCGCGATCATGCGCCTGGGCGGCACTGAAGGCTGGCGCTCGGATCTGGCCTGGCTAAAGTCAGCCAACCCGATCCAGGCCGAGACCTCCTTGGCCTTGTTCAACCTGGAGCATGTCAGCCCCGAAAGTACCTTCGCCTTGCTCTATGTGCATGGCCTGGACGTCAACGATCGTCTGGCTTCAGCCAGCCAGTTGCAGCGTAAAGATCTGGATCAATACAGCTTCAGGGTCAAGACCAATGCGGGTAACCCTAATGTCTTCCTGTCCTCCGAACTGACCTTCCAGGACAAGAAGCAGGACGCCCAGGCCGGTTATGGCGAGGCTGGCTACACCTTTGCCGATCTGCCTTGGTCGCCGACTATCAGCTATCGCTATGCCCGTTACTCGGAACACTACGACGCGCTGTTCAGTGGCTTCTATCGCGGCTACGGCACGTGGGTTCAGGGTGAGGTGGCGGGTAATTACGCCGGCGCTTTCAACTCCAATGCGGCGATCCAGAATGTCGGGCTCAAGCTCAAGCCGGCGGAGACTCTGAAGCTGGGGGCGCAATTCTTCGATCTGAAGACGGTGAATACCCGCAACTATGACTTCAGCGGTCGCGAACTGGACCTGTTCGCTGAGTGGACGCCTACACCGACCTACTACATCAGCCCGATGCTGGGTTTCTACAAACCGGATAAAAGCGTCGGGGAGGGAGGCTCCCAGCTTGGTGGTGATGGGCTCAATACCTACCTGCAGTTGATGGTCGGTATCTATTTCTAACCAGGGATTATGGCGCGCAGCCAGTGTCGGGCACCCTGTTCGGCCTGGTTGTGGGCTTGCGAGAGGGATGTCATGAGTATCAAATTAAAATTGACCTGGGCCTTTGCGTTGATCGCCTGTGTGCCGGTGCTGTTGTTTGCAGGGTGGGTGATCGACGGTTTACGTAACGCTGCCCGCGAGGATTTTATTGAGGGCAGTTCCCGGGAGATCCGTCAGATCGACAACACCGTGCAGGTGTTTTTCGACTCGATTGAACAGAATGTCCGATTTCTGGCTGATCACCCGCTACTCAAAGGTCTGGACGGCAACATCAAGCAATACACAGGTGGCACACCTAATCGCGCTGTCGCTGCAGCTTCGGAGCAGGCCATCAGTGCTCTGTTCGATGACTTTCGTCGCAGCCATCCTCCCTATGCCTATCTTTATCTGGGGACCGTTGAAGGCGGCTCACTCTTCAGTCCGGCAGATCCAGAGCTTGTGAGCTATGACCCGCGTTCAAGGCCCTGGTACGAGAAGGCTATGAAGCAACCTGGTGAAGCCATTCGTACAGGTACCTACTATTGGGCCAAGGACAAGGTTTCATTACTGGGCACAGGGAGCACCTTCAGTAACACCGCCGGTGTTTTAGCGGGGGTGATCAACGTAGATGTGTCGTTGGCACAACTTACCGATGCGGTGAAGAAGATAAAGCTGGGGGAGGGCGGATACCTACTCATGGTGGAAGGTAACGGAAATGTTCTAGTGGACCCACGGCACCCAGAATACACCCTCAAACCCTTGAAGGGACTGGGGCTTGGCTATGCCCAACTGGCCGACGGCAAGCGCGGCTTCAGTGAGGTTGAAATTGACGGGCAGCGCTACATGGCCAATGTCTGGCCCTCAGAGAAGCTGGGCTGGGTATTCATCGGCCTGACTCCCTACGATGAGGTCATGACCGAGGCCACGCGGATGGCTTGGTCTGTGGTCCTGGGTGCATTGTTTCTGGCCCTGTCTTTTGCCGTTATCGGTTCGCTGTTCGCAAGGTTGATCGTGCGCCCGATTCAGCAGGTATCTGGCGGTCTGACTGAGATCGCCCAGGGCGGCGGCAGCCTAGGTCAGCAACTGGAGGTGCGGGGGCAGGACGAGGCGGCGCAACTGGCGAAGGGATTCAACCAATTTGTCGGTGCCATTCGTGAGCTGATCCAGAGTATTGCCACTACCTCTACCCGCGTATTGGCGCATGCAAACACCTCCACGGTGGGCGCCGCCGACATGGCGGCGATTGCCGGACGCCAGCGGGAAAATGTCGATTTGGTCTCCACCGCTTTTAACGAGATGGTGGCCACCGCCCATGAAGTCGCGCGATCTTGCAGCCGGGCGGCTATCTCCGCCGATCGTGGGCAGCATCAGGCGCAGTTGGGGCAGGCGGAAATCGAGGCCGCGGTGCAGGAGGTCGATCAACTGAGCTCGGAGTTGGGCAAGGCCACTGATGCAATGCGCCAACTCGAGCAGGACAGTCATGATATTCAGTCAATTCTTGGCACCATCCGGTCGATTGCCGAGCAGACTAACCTGTTGGCCCTGAACGCTGCCATCGAAGCAGCTCGCGCCGGTGAACAGGGGCGGGGGTTCGCTGTGGTTGCAGACGAAGTCAGGGCGCTGGCCAAGCGTACTGCAGATTCTACTGAAGAAATAAACGGCATGCTCCTGGGATTGGCAGATCGTACTGGGCAGACATCCGGGCAGATGTACGCCAGCTTTGAAGTTTCCCGCAGCTCAGTGCAGCGGATTAACGCGGTGCGGGACAACTTCAGCGTGATTCGCGAGTCTGTGGAGAGCATTCGCGACATGACCACGCAGATTGCGGCAGCAGCGGAAGAGCAGCATCGGGCCGCGGAGGGCATCAATCAGAATATAAGTATGATTCATGGTGACGGTCTGCATCTGGCGCAATTGACCGATACGGCCAGTAGCAGGTCCGAAGAACTGGCGCAATTGTCTGATGAGTTGAATGTGTTGGTCAGGCGTTTCAATCTTGACTAAAGAGTTTGTTCGAGGCTCAGGCGAAATTTTAGAAGATTCAGCTTGAGCGTCAATGCGTTAATCACCGTTTAACGCTGTCCGCTCATTATGTTAGGGCAGTTATGTTGTCTAACTAAGGGAAGTGGTGTCATGCAAATTATTAATGGTGCAGCAAGGCCGCGTTCTTGGCTCAGAGCTATTTCTGGTCTGTTGGTGTTGTGTTTTCAGCTTTCAGCGCATGCAGGTGTGTCAATAGAGCATAAAAACCTTGATCAGCTATATCAGGAAGCCAAGGCTGAAGGCGGAGCTTTGGTGGTGTACGCGGGAGGCGATACCCCGGGGCAGCAGGACGGTATCAAGAAGGCTTTCGAGGAACGTTTCCCTGGTGTTATTCTTGATGTAGTCGTCGACTACAGCAAGTTCCACGATGCTCGTATAGATAATCAGTTAGCGACTAAAATGTTGACACCTGATGTGGTTCAATTGCAGACACTGCAAAATTATCCTAGATGGAAGTCCGAAGGTGTCTTGCTCAGCTACAAACCGCTTGGCTGGGACAAAGTCTATCCATCTTTTCGTGATAAAGATGGCGCATGGACCGGAGTTTTTGTAGATGCATTCAGCAATGTGGTGAACACCCAACAAATACCTCAGGCTGCGTGGCCCCGTGAAGCCAAGGACTACCTGCGCCCGGATCTCAAGGGCAAGATTGTAGTGACGTATCCCACCGACGATGATGCTGTTCTTTTTTGGTTCAAACTTATGGTGGACAAGTTTGGCTGGTCGTATGTTGAGCGTTTCAGGGATCAACAACCACGTTACGTGCGAGGTACCCAAGCGCCGGCGGATGATGTTGAAAGTGGACTATCCAGCGCCACGTTCTCGACGGATGGTGCTTTGAACCCAGATCCGGCAGCTCACTCTCGCTTTGTACTGCCCAAACAGGACCCGTTTGTCTCATGGGCCCAACGCGCTGCAATCCTAAAGGACGCCAAACATCCGGCGGCGGCGAAGCTTTACCTGAGCTGGCTGCTCGATAAAAAAACCCAGAGTGAAGTTTGGTACATGTGGTCGGTACGTACGGATGTCACCCCTCCAAAAGGTTACAAGCAAATATGGGATTACCCCAACACGGACCCTACAGCTTTCGAGCATTTCATGGCAGACCGTGCAGCAGTTGAACGCTTCCGTGCCCAGATAGGGCTCTACCTTGGCGAAGTCAAAGGCGAGCCGTCGCCGGGGTTACCTGGACTTCACCCAACTACAGCGTTACCCCACTAAATCAAAGGAGGGGGCGCGGTTGTTCGCGGCCTCCTCCCGCTCGAAGTAGACAATTCGGTAGGCAAATCTTTGTTGGCGATCAGCATGGTTTTGTCTTGAACGTATATGGTCAAGGCATCGTTTGGTTTGGGTGGCTCCGATGCATTGGAAAAACACGACGAAAACGTTGCAGGCAAAGTACAGGCCTGTCTGCAATGACGTCAGGCGGATGCCTTTCATCAGGATTGAGGGTACCGCGGCGAACTAGGCAAACCTCAGCCGCCTGGCCAATGTCCAAATCGATGGTCGCCAGCTGGTCGCGAGGGAATTCGTTGCCATTGCCCACCAGCTGCTGGTGGCCGGCAACGAAACGACGACCAGTGCTATCGCCACCGCCATCTTTGAGCGTCTCTAGGGTTTGATGGCGTTTTTAAGCATCGTTGCCACCCAGGAAGAACAAAACCGCAGATTACAGGTTCGACATCGATAGCTCCGGGGCGCGCTGCAGACAAGTGTTCGTTCGGAAAGTTAGCCGCTGGTCGAAAAGCAATACACCATCCAGGGTGTGGCCTGAAGTGTGGGTTACGAGGTTTTTCCAAACCTAAGAAACGACAAAGCCCTGAATAATCAGGGCTTTGTCGTATAAAGATGGCGGAGACGATGACATCTCTTACTGTGTCTCAAGTCCCTCCAAATCATCCTGGCCTATCAAGATATCAATGAGCTTGTCGCCCAACAGGTTCCAAGCTTTTTTCTCTCAGCGGCATAATCATGGTGTAAGTAGTGACGGCGGACCCGCGAACCTGCCAGCACGTGGTTCTGGCACCGGTCTATCACATCAAGGCTTACCCCCGAGGCTTGCATCATGATTGCACCGGTTCGTATCAAGTCATGAGGTGTTCACTCCCCATTCAAACCACCAAACAGCACCAGGGTGTCATCATGTCGGCGACGTGCTAGCGGCTTGCGATTTTTGAAACGTGATTGGCGGTCCCCAACCTGTTTGCTGACGACCTTGAGATCGAAGGTTTTGAGTTTTCAATTTCCACTTTAAATCCGTTAAAGTGCCGCCTCCGGATTACGCCCAAACACCCGGCTGTATTCAGCCTTTGCGGTCTGTTCGGTAAACTCCCCCGACCATTTTGAGACCACCACCGTCGCCACGCTATTGCCGATGGTGTTGCAGGTGGCGATGGCCATGGACATGAAGCGATACACCCCGAACAGCAATGCAAGTCCTTCCACTGGCAGCACGCCGATTGCCGTTACCGTGGCGGCGAACACCACAAAGCTGCCGCCGGAAACTGCTGCTGCACCTTTTGAAGTCACCAGCATGATGGCGATAGTGCCCAACTGTTGTTCCCAGCTCATCGGTACGCCGTAGGCATTGGCGATAAACAGCACGCATAGCGACATATAGATGGAAGTGCCATCGAGGTTGAAGGCATAACCGGTAGGCAAGACCAAACCGACGCTCTGTTTGGAGCAACCGAATTTTTCCAGTTTCTGCAGCAGGCGTGGCAGAGCGCTTTCCGAGGACGCCGTTCCCAAGACAATGAAAATCTCATCCTTGATGTACTTGAGGAATCGCCACAGGCTGAAGCCTGAAATACGGCAGACGGCACCCAGCACCACGAAAATGAAGAACGCGACACAGACGTAGAACATCAGCACCAGGTTGGCCAGCGACATCAGCACCGCGCTGCCATTACTGCCGACGGCGTAGGCTACCGAGCCGAAGGCGCCGAACGGAGCGAACTTCATAATCAGGTTGATGAACTCGAAAAAGCATTCGGAGACGCGGCTCAAGCCGTCCTCAATCACGCTGCGACGCTCGGGCTTGAGGGCCAGCAGGGCGAAGCCGAACAGTACTGAGATCACCAGCACCTGCAGTAGTTGTCCGCCAGCGAAGGCACCGACGAAGTTGTCCGGGAAAATTCCGTAGATGAAGTCCATCGTCGAGGCCGGGGCGTGGCCCTTGGCGACCGCTGCGCTGGCGGCGGCTGCCGTCGCGCTGCTCGGATGAGCGTCGTGCATGCCCGACCCGATGTCCAGTAGATTACCCCACAGCAGACCGATGGCCAGAGCAATGGTGGAGACAATTTCAAAGTAAATCAGTGCACGCAAGCCGACCTTGCCGACTCGCTTGATATCGCCAGCCGATGCGATGCCATGAACGACGGTGAAGAATACCAAGGGCGCCACTGCTGTCTTGATCAGCTTGAGAAAGATATCGCCGAGAATCTTGAACTTGGCAGCCAGTTCCGGGGCAAGGAAGCCGAAGGCAATACCCAGCACCATGGCAGCGATGACCTGGAGGGTCAGATCTTTGTAGAACGGCTTTTTGTTGATAGTGGTCATGTCTGCGATCTCGTTGTTTTTATTGGCGAGCAAAATGCAGAAGGGGCCCGACCATGTACGAGCCCCGTGAGATTAACGCTTGACGGAGCCTTCGCGAGACAGAGCGATATCAACCATTAGGGGGGCAAGACCCAAATAGTTAGACGGGTCGGTCAGGCGCTTGAGTTCCTCGATATCCAGTTGCGCGGTGGCTTCGCCCTGAGCGAGCAAGGCATCAAGCAGGCTGGTGCCTTCATCGTTCGCCATGCGGCAGGCGGCATACACCACGTCATGCGCTACCTGACGGCCCAAGGCTGGAGCCAAGCCCATCATCACCGCCTCAGCCACGATCAGGCCTTGGGTCATGTCGAGATTCTTGCGCATGCGTTCAGTGCGCACTTCCAGGCCAGCGAGCATGAATTTCGCCTGACCGAGAGAGGCCGCGCTTAACGCGAAGGCTTCAGGAATGGCGATCCACTCGGCCTGCCAAGGGCCGGTAGAGCGCTCGAAGTCCTGAATCATTGCGTCGAGCATCAGACCGGCGTGCTGACGGACGCCTTTGGCGGCGGCGTACATCAATTCACAGGAAATCGGATTGCGCTTTTGCGGCATGGTGCTGCTGGCGCCACGACCTTTGACGAAGGGTTCGTAAACTTCACCCAGCTCGCTGGTCATCATCATCATGACGTCCAGAGCGACTTTGCCCAAGGAACCGGTGACCAGTCCGAGGAAGTTCAGGGTTTCGGCCAGGCCGTCCCGGGCAACGTGCCAAGTGGCTTGCGGCACGCCCAGACCCAGTTCCGCCATCAAGGCTTCCTGGACTTCCAGGCCTTTGTCACCCAGTGATGCCAGGGTGCCCGCCGCGCCGGCGAACTGACCGATCTCTACCCGAGGACGCAGTTCCACCAGGCGCTCGGCGTGACGGTCGAACATGCTCAGCCACACCGCGCATTTGTAGCCGAAGGTGATCGGCAAGGCGTGTTGCAGGTGCGTACGGCCAGCCATCGGGGTATCGCGGTAGCGTTTGGCCAGATCGGCCAGCAGGCCGCGTACGGCCTGGATGTCGCGCTCGACCAATGCCAGCGCTGCGCGTATTTGCAGCACAACAGCAGTGTCCATGATGTCCTGGGTGGTGGCCCCCCAGTGAACGTAGCGTCCGGCTTCGCCACAGATTTTCGACAGTTGTTCAACCAACG
The DNA here is from genome assembly GCF_019946615.1 of Pseudomonas sp. BF-R-01. NCBI lineage: Bacteria > Pseudomonadati > Pseudomonadota > Gammaproteobacteria > Pseudomonadales > Pseudomonadaceae > Pseudomonas > Pseudomonas sp. BF-R-01. Next base: position 122,236 of record NZ_JAGYFX010000001.1, on the reverse strand, counting down.
GCAGGATCGGGTAACCGACGATTTCGGTCTCGTGCTGCATCAGCGCCAAATCGAGGGAGGCATACGTTGCGAGTTCGGCGATTTGCTCGGCGGCCTGGCTCGGGATTACACCACAGCGCGCCTCGGCGCGGGCCAGGGCCACTTCCACTTCGATGTAGCGTTCGATCAGGGCTTTATCGGAAAACACACCGCGCATCTCGGCGGTGCCGAACATGTCGCGAAAGAGGGCGGAGTCGAAGACAGTGCTGGACATGAGGTAATCCTGATATGTTTGTTATTGATCGGACATATTTAATATGTCCGTACATAATTCTTACGTGCTCACTGATACACTGTCAACTCGGTAAACGCTCGGGACTGATGAAAGGTATGAACCAGACGCGCTATGCGGTCGTTGCAAAGGACTTGATGGAGGGGATTTCCAGCGGGCGATACCCGGTCGGGACGTTGCTGCCGACGGAATTCGAGCTGTGCGAGCTGTATGACGTGAGCCGACATACGGTGCGTGCCGCCATCACTCAATTGCAGAACCAAGGGCTGGTGTCACGGCGCAAAAGGGTGGGCACCCGAGTCGAGTCTGCCTCGCCCAAGGGCGGCTACTCCCAGTCACTCGCCTCGGTATCTGACCTGGTTCATCTCGCCGAAACCCAAGTGCGCAGTATTCAGAGCGTGCAGCACTTTGTGGCCGACATCGCGCTGGCCAAACGATTGGGGCTAGAACCCGGCGAGCACTATTTTTGTGTGTCGAGCATCCGGGTCGACCAAGAGAACCCGCGTGCGCCATTGTGCTGGACTGACGTGTATGCCCAGGACATTTACTCTGAAGTCATCGAGCTGGCCGAGCAGCATCCTGATGAGTTGATTGCCGCCTTGATTGAGCAACACTTTGGTCGTCACATCGATGTGGTGGACCAACAAGTCCGTGCGGTCTTGCTGTCACCCGAGATTTCGAAAAGCCTCAATGCTGAAGCAGGCTCACCGGGCCTGAACATTCTTCGCCAGTACCGTGATGAGGAGGGGGCTGTGATGGTGGTGTCGGAAACCACCCACCCTCAAGACAGGTTTACGTTGGTCACTCAGATGCGCAGAGAAAAGAATTTGACCCCTTAGGAGTGACTGCTATGGGTTGATTCTGTTGAAAAAGTCGATCCGCCCAAACGGCCTGGTCCTTGACTGGTTAAACCGCCTTTTTTGCACGCTGCTACGTGAAATCTGAGTCCAGTAGTCTCTGCCGAAAGTAAAGATTTCAATCTCAGACGCATACTTTTCTGCTGCGGAAACCATGGCCGACTTTTTCAACAGAATCAACCCATAGCAGACACTCGCCATAGGCTGCTGTTGGGCAAAAGCGGACTTTTTTATGAGTTTGAGAAATTAGGAGCAATTGATCTGAACGGGTCGCTGGGTGCGCCGAGAAGCTTCGCGGGCATTACAGCCAGAGTTTGTTGGCGCTGAGGCGATTTTGACCCAGGTTACTGATTTTAGCTGCCCCATGTGCAGCCTCTTAAATCCCACGCAGGGCCATCGATTGCTGAGTATTCGTATGGGTGAATGATTTCCGGCGGATTGGGTCAAAATCGCCTCAGCGCCAACAAAATTGCCAAACATGCTGAAATCACCCAGAGCACAGGAGTGGCGATTTACTTCGCTGACCCTCACAGCCCCTTGGCAGCGGGGCTCGAACGAGAATATCAACGGTTTGATCCGCCAGTTCCTGCCCAAGAGCACGGACTTGTCGGTACATAGCCAAGAGAAACTGGATGAAATTGCTTACTTGCTGAACAACCGCCCACGTAAACGGTTCGACTGGAAATGCCCAATTGAAGTAATTACGCAGGTGGTGGGTTTGCAACATGATGCCCCCGCTTCAATTCAATAGAGGTGTTGCACTCAGCTTCTACAACCGCCGTGTTTTTCGTGATGGATCGTGATCATTCTGAAGTGGTGGAAAGTATTTGTGGGTATGTTATGCAAGAATACTATATTGTTTGGCTCGCCACCCGACCAAGATTGAGAGCATCATGCATAGCATTTCAATAAAAATAAGACTGACCCTTCTGGCTGTGATTTCCCTGATCGGCATCGGTGTGACGGGAGGCGTTGGTAGCCTGGGTGTCGGACACCTCGCCGCCGCACTCGACGATATCCAGCAACGCAGCATGCCTGCGGTGATACTGGTGACTGAGTTGCGAATGGCGCAGCTGAAATCCGTGCTCATTTCGCGCGAAGGAGGAACTTGGAGTCTTGAGCCATACGAGGCCATGTCTAATAAAGATGATGCGGTTGCGGAAGCGAATAGTCTGTTTACTTCCATCCTGGAGCGTCGAGACAAGGCCGACCAAATTGCTGATCAGGCGTATGTCGCTTACGACGCATTACCAAAATCAGACGCCGAAACGCTGCAATGGCAGAAGGTCAAGGCCGAGGTTGTTGCATTTCATGAGGTTTATGACGAATTGCATGTAGTTACCAAGGAGCTGAGCACTGCCCCTAATTGGAATGTGGTACGCAACGGTGTGCAGCGTTTTCAGGACCTTCAATTCTCGCTGGGTAACTTTCTCGAACGGCTTGAGGTCGAAATCGAAGCGTTGAGGAGTATCGCTGGCGCGCACGCTGCGCAGGTGGCTATTGACGCTGAAGTTACCCGGCGGAGTGCTTTCAGTTACTTGGCTGCGATTAGCGGTTTGACGGCCCTGGTGCTGTCGCTTCTGACCTTTCTCATTGTGCGTAGCGTCACGTCCTCCTTGACGAGCTTGCGTCGCGTGATCGTGTCCGTGGCACAGACTAACGACTTTCGAGAGCGCGTCAAGGTGTTAGGGCGAGATGAGCTTGGGCAAACCGCACTCGCTTTCAATGGCTTGCTCGAGGGTGTGCAAGAGGCATTATTGCGCGTGCTTGAAAGCGCAACGGCAATCGCCAAGGCTGCGGACGAAACGTACTCGGCGTCCACTCAGGTCTCTGTCGCATCGGCTCGGCAAAGTGAGGCTGCGACAGCGATGGGAGCGGCCATTGGCGAAGTGACGGCGAGCATTAGTAGCGTGTCGGCGAACGCTCAGGCTGTCCTGGGGCGCTCGGAACTGGCTTGTACCATAGCAGTACAAGGCGCCCAGGCCATGACATTGGTTGCCAATGAGATGGACCAGGTCAATCTGGCTGTCACCCAGGCTAGCGTTTCTATTGATGACGTGAATGGCCAATCTGCGCAAATCACCAAGGTCACATATGTCATTAGGGACGTTGCAGAGCAGACCAATTTATTGGCGCTCAATGCGGCGATCGAGGCTGCGCGCGCCGGCGAGCAGGGGCGAGGTTTTGCGGTTGTCGCCGATGAAGTTCGGCAGTTGGCCGAACGTACCGCTCAATCGACTGTAGAGATTCGGCAAATGGTTGGAACGATGCAGGCGGCAGTGAACGGGTCGGCATCGGAGATGAGCTTTATCGTCGATAAGGTCCAGTCCGGAAAACATCTTTCCGCCACGGCCGCCGAGCATATCCTCGTTGTAGAGCAGTATTCCCAGCAAGTTAGCGAGGGAATCACGGGTATCACATCGGCCTTGCTCGAACAAAGTGTGGTTGTTCGCGGAATTGCCCAGGATGTCCAGTTAGTGGCGCAAATGAGTCAGGAGAACAGTCGAATCGCCATGGAGACTACGCGTGTTTCGCAAACGCTTCAGGCCTCTGCAGTGGCTTTGCACGACGCGGTCACGCGGTTCAAAGTCTGACTGATAGAACCTTGACAATCGAGAATTTTATTGTTGTGAAGTCGACTCCTTGTTTGCCACCCCTGACATACAAACTATTCCGGTGTTGGCGCTGATTGAAAACTGACCCAGGGCGGACTGCTGATTTTTGTCCCAACAATGGTGGATAAGCTTAGCAGCAGTGTCCCGGTCGAACGGTCATCAAGCCCCACCGCATAACGGCATGCGGCAGGGTATTTTTGGTGCAGATCAAAACGCTTCATCGTCCTCGATATCATCTTCGTCCTTGCGCTTTCGTTCGCGTGATTTGATCTTTGTCTGGGCGGCCAGCGTGCTGTGTTGCGGCCGGTAGGACTCGTTGCCCGTTTTGACGATGTGGCAATGTTGTGTCAACCGATCCAGCAACGCTGTGGTCATCTTGGCGTCGCCAAACACACTCGACCATTCCGAGATTGGTAGTGATCACAATGCTGGTGTGCTCGTAGAGCTTAGACAGCAGGGGAAATAACAGTGTGCCGCCGCTCTGGCTGAAGGGCAAATACCGCAGTTCATCGAGTATCACCAAGTCAGTCCGAAGCAGCCGTTGAGCGATTCGGCCACTCTTGCCGTCGTACTTTTCACGCTCCCGCAGATTGACCAGATTCACTGTGGGGAACACGCGCGCTTGTTATGCGCCGTGATTCCGGACACGTCCAGTGCACTGGCCAAATTTGTTTTGACGGATCCTGGCCCACTGATGAACACGACATTCTGCGCGGTCTCTGTGAACTCCAAGCTGGCCAGATCTTTGACCAGTCGGGCATCTGCGCTGGAAGCGCTGAAGTCAAAGCCTGCCAAGTCACGATGCATGGGCAGTTTGGCCATGTTCATCTGATGGTTAACCGACCGTACGGCGCGATCTGCATGTTCCTGTTGAAGCAGATGTTCGAGCAGCCACTTCGGCGACGCTATCGAGGCTTCTCCTTGAGAAGCCAGTTCTTCCCAAGCGCTGACCATGCCATGCAGACGCAGCTCTTTGAGTTCCGCGATTAGGTCACGCATTGCGATTCTCCTCATCGGTTGTACGGAGCCGGTCGTAGCGCGCCGTATTGGCGACAGGCGCTACCTTGAGTTGCAGTTTGGTGAGAAGCCGCAATGGCTTCGGCAGATCGGCAAACGGCGCGCCATTGCGTAGCGCTCCAGGCTTGCGTTCGATGAGAGGGATGTAATGCCGCCAGTCAAAACTGATCTGATCTCGATCATAGAGATGGTCGTGGCTGGCGATCATCGTTTCATCGGCGATGACCATGATCCGAGTAGGATACAGACGGCTGCTGACCCTCTGGCCGACCCGCTCACAAGGCGCCGAATAGCGATTTCGTGCCACGCTGATCAGGCAGGTGCTGCAAACCCGTACGGTGCGCTCGACATAGCTATCAAAGACCGTTGGTATCGGCATCATTTCGACCCGCTCTAGCTCAAGGACCTCTGCCGCCGTCAGCCCGTTGTACTACGTGTACGACCGCGCTTGTCGAGCCAGGCATTCAGTTCTTCGAAGGTGTGAAACATGCAGTCTTGAGCGTCGAGCCAGATGCGTCGTCTGCTGTCTTGTACGTTCTTTTCTACGATGCCTTCCCAACCCGAGGCGACGTTGCAAAAGTCCGGATCAAACAGGTAGTGCACACACATCACGAAAAACCGAGCATTGACCGTGCGGCCCTTGCCCTTGTCGACAGTCGTTTCCATGTTGTCGTAGATGCCGCGACGCGGCACCCCACCTAACGCACCAAACGAGCGTGTATGGGCATCGAACAGCATCTCGTGGCCTTGGCTGGGTACGCAACCAACCAGAGCGCGCGACTGGCGCACAGCTTCATATGGGAGACCTGGATGCGTCGAAACAGGCCGCCGATCAGCAGACCTTCTTCGCTCCAGTCAAATTGAAAAGCCTCACCGAGTGCAAACGTCAGCGGTACAAAGGCACGTAAAGATTTGCCTTGTTCTCCGCGCCACGAGCGGATGAAGGCGGTGAGCTGGCTGTAGCCGCCGTCGTAACCCTGGGCTTTGATCTGCTCGAAGAGTGTTTTGGTGCTCCTGCGGTTGTGCTTTGCCCGAAACGAATCGGCCTTCAGCACCTGCTCCAGCGTCTCGTGAAATGGACTGAGTTTGTTGAAGGTAACGCACCGCTGGTACGCCGCCTGAGTGGCTTCGGGTGCTCTGACCCATTTTCGGATGGTGTTTCTCGACAGCCCGGTACGCTTGGCTATCTGGTGCAGCGACAGCTTGTCGCGAAAGTACATCCTCCGAATTTTCCCCAACATCTCCATGCTGATCGCCCTGTGTTCTCCTGCTCGGAAAGTGAGCAGAAGTAGTTGAACACCTGGGTCAGGTACTTGAGCAGCAACGGATCTGTTTCTGGCCCCTTGCTGCTAATCGCGACAGGCTACTATCGCTAGACACATCCGGCCATCAGCGGTGGAGCGTAACGCTGTCGGTCAGCGGTGCGCGGCCCAGGCGTTCGGTGTTTCCTTTGGATGCGTCGTCGTGGTATCCGAAAGAGATGCCAAGCAGCAGTTTGAACTCAGCCGAAACCCCCAACACTTCGCGTACGACATCTGCGAAAAATCCCAGCGAGGTTTGCGGGATGCTGCCGATGCCGCGCGCGGCAAGTGACAGCAACAGCCTCTGCGCATACATGCCGATGCGACCCGCACATTGGTTCCAAATGATGGCATGAACAGGAACGCCACGTTGGGTTCATCGAAGAAACGATAGTTGCGCACCACGGCTTCATGTTGGCCCGGCAGGTCATGAATGCCACGGTGCACCTCTTGGCAAAGACGAAATTGCCACAGCTCGTAAAATGTTGGATTGGCCGTACGAACCTTTTGACGTGCCTGATGCGATTCGTGTTGACTCAGGGCAAGCGAGCGCTGGAGCTACTTGATAGCTGGGTGCGTCGTAAGTTGCGCTGTGTCGTGTGGCGCCACTGGAAGCTGCCCTCCACAAGGGCCCGCAACCTGCTACGGCTGCGGCTCAACGAGAGCACTGGCCTGAAAACAATCCCTGCGTTTTCACACAGCCTGGCACAGCAAGTCACCTTCCCTGTGACCAGGCACAGGCCGATCTTTAACTGTGACCGGACGTTCGCCGATCGATGCCGCGTCACTAATTCGGCGGTGATTTTCTTTCTTCTGAGTATGATGACGCGGCGGCGCATGGCCCGAGTTCGCCGCAAATGCTCGTTCTAGTGGAATTGGGTGGTTAAACGGCGCGGTGATGCATCGGGCCTCCCCTGACATACGCCAAATAGCTGTGATACTGTCTAGTGAACTAGATAATATTGAGCTATAGAAAACGATGACTGCCAGTAAATCTGCAGCACGCCGCGAAGTCGGAACTCAGCTGTCCTTCGCCCTATATGGGGCTACCAGTCGATTGATTAAACTACATAAACCTTTGCTGGAGCCTCTGGGACTGACTTTCCCTCAGTACCTCGTCATGCTGGAGTTGTTCAGTGAAGCACCCAGGACTGTGGGCGACTTGGGCACCAACCTCGCCATGGATACCGGGACGATCACTCCTTTGCTTAAGCGCCTTGAGGTATCGGGCATGGTAACTCGCACCCGTGATAGAAATGATGAGCGTCGTGTGCAGATCGCTCTTACGATTGCTGGTGAAGCTTTGCGAGAAGAGCTTTGGCTTGTCACTGACAAAATCAAAACTGCCTGCCAGCTTACCGATGAAGGGCTGGAAGCACTTCGCGACACGCTTAACGCTTTTGCTCGTCCAGCTAGCGAATGAAGGGCGTGCTTTCTACTCGCTGAAAAGGATGAATTTATGAAGTTTGGTATTGTTGGCGCAGCCAACATCGGCGCAACCATTTCAGCCAGTGGTCATGAGAGCAGGGTCGCAAATTCAAAGGAATCTGACTCCCTGCAAGTTCTAGGCCGTGGTGTCGGCGCACGTTCCATCAACAGAAAATCGCATTAAGCCTGCTCACGTCTCAATTCGGCCCACTCTATTAGCGCCTGTATTGAAGGTCCGAGCGCGTGGCCGATTTCGGTTAGCTGATACTCGACCCTGGGTGGCACCTGCGGGTACACCGTTCGCTGAACAATGCCGTCCTTTTCCAACTGCTTCAGCTGCTGAATCAACATTTTCTGATTGATCCCTTCGATCGCCTTTTCCAAAACTGAGAAGCGAATTGCACCTTTTGCAGCGAACAGTTGGCACAAGATTATTATTTTCCATTTCCCCTCCAGTATTCGAAGGGTCTCGGTCGTAGCTTCAGCCCAATCTAGTCGATTGCGCGGATCGTTGCAGTCCCAGTCGCGTTTCATTTCTACTCCAGTAGTGAGTTACTTACCTTTTGGTAGGTACTTACCATTATCGCATAAGCAACCTAAAATCGATGCTCAGCAATCGGCTAAATTGAGGATCTATCATGAAAATTGGCATCATTGGAACTGGAAACATTGGCGGCACCATTGCGCGGAAGCTTCTAGCTGCAGGACACGAACTCCGTGTTGCAAACTCTGGAGGTGTCGACGGTGTCCGACCTTTCGCCGAAAAAATAGGCGCTGAGGCTGTAGATGTTCGGGGTGCTGTCGATGGCGTTGATGTGATCATTCTCTCGATCCCGCTACCAGCTTTAAGCGCGCTGCCCTCTGATTTGCTCGACCGTGTACCAGTCAACGTGCCTGTAGTTGACACCAGCAATTATTACCCTGATTTGCGCGATCCCCATATCGCGGAGATTGATGGGGGGATGACGGAAAGCGTTTGGGTTAGTAAACAAATCGGACGTCCGGTGATCAAGGCTTTCAACAATGTGCTGGCATATAGTCTGGCGGAGCTGGGGCAGCCGGAAGGAAGCCCAGGACGCTTGGCTGCAGCTGTCGCGGGCGACGATGCCAAATCAAAGGAAATAGTGATGTCACTGGTGAGCCAGGTCGGCTTCGATCCGGTCGATGGAGGCTCACTTGAGGAATCCTGGAGACAGCAACCGTCCAACCCGGGCTACTGCTGCGACTTTGATGCCGAAACTATGCGCAAAGGGCTTTCGACAGGGATCAAAGGACAGGCAGCTACGAAGCGAGGTGAATTGCCTCGCCACTTTGCGAAGCTTGGTGCAAATCCTAGCCATGAAGACATTGTCGCGATGAATCGGTCCATTAACTCATTGGGATGATGTTCTCTAGAAGTGGGAGCTGATCCCGGCAGGAAGGGGTCTTTTCGGTTGAAATAGAAATCCAATGATGGACCGGTATTTTCGATCTCGTTTGCCCGGTGCGTAGGCGGCCGCGCCAGCATATCTTCACGCTGGGCGAATGGATCTTGTTTATGCAGCCGAGCCGGCCTGACCAAACTAATAATTTGCAGCCGCGCGCTTGCTGTTGCATGGCGAGCCCGCGATCGCTCAAGTGGCCAGGCCGTATCTGGTGTTCGATCCAGTTTTTGTCGACGGCCGCAGCGTCGTCCTCTGGACAGCGCGTCAGCGCTTTCCAGCTTTTTCTTAAGGCTTGCCGAAAGTCGATCCCTCTTGCACAACCCGCCATTTTCGATAATTCGATGACAAGGCGCGTCGATGATCGACGCTGCTTTTTCCTGTCATATTCGTTTTTGGGTGCGGTACCAACTCACGAACATCTCCTTCGTACAGCACCGCGAGTATTGGGGCACCTCTTCGGCAATCTACGTCTGCTGGACGCCTGCAAGCCGAAATTCCTTCGGCGCACATGAGTCATGCGGGCAATCTCTGTGACACCCAATTCCAATCCCGCTTGCGATCCAGGTAACGCGGCAACTATTTGTGCATTCGTCAAAATGCTGCCTTTGCCTGTAAAAAATAGGATGATAGCGTATAGTAATGATCAGTATCTTTGTGATCGTTGGGCGTGACGTGGAAAGCGCCTCACTTTTTAAGTCCTTTGCTGTGAATCGAAACGGTATGCCGATGAATGAATCTATAGAGCCTATAAAAGCTAACAGGCAGCCGCGCAAGACGACCAAGACCACCAGCCTGGGCGAGGAGAGCAATTTCGATCAGCGACTTGGATTCCTGATGCACGACGCCTCCCGGTTGCGGCGCATTGTTTTCGACAACTTTGTGAAACCGCTGGATCTGACACGCTCGCAATGGTGGGTTTTAGCTCATCTTTCACGTCACGACGGCATGATCCAAAGTGATCTGGCAGGAACGCTTGAGTTGGGCAAGGCCGCCTTGGGAGGGCTTATTGATCGTCTGGAAGCGTCTGGCTTCATCGAGCGTCGTCCCGATGTGAATGATCGGCGAGTAAAGCGCGTATACCTTGCAAGCAAGGGCAATCAGATAGTTAAAGAAATGCGTTCGCTCAGCCATGACATGAACGAGGACATTTTGCAGGGGCTGGAGCATGAGCAACGGCTGCAGCTATCCGATTTCTTGAGCCGATTGAAGCAAAATCTAGTCAAGATCAAGCGGGATAAAGGAATTGAAGACTGAGGTGAGCGTCTACCGATTGGGCGTCGGCGGCCCGGAGTATGATCTCGTTGGCGGAGAGTCAAAATCACCAGCGAGCAGCTGCTTTCGAATGTTGCTCGACCTGTGTCAGTCTGGAACAGTCGCTTCAGGCAACCATTCCAGATTTCAGCCTACGTCGGCTGTGGAGGTTTTTCGCCAAGACTTCGCCGGTTTTCGCGAGAGCCTACTTTGAGCGCCAGCCACCATCGACACGTAGAACGGTACCTGTGATAAAGCTAGCGGCATCTGATGCAAGAAAAAGTACTGGTTCTGCTATTTCCTCGGGCTGAGCGAATCTTCCTAATGGCGTGACTGCCTTCACCATGGTTTCTACTTCATCGAAATTTTTCATTTCGCTGAATATATTAGTCAGTACGCCGCCTGGTGCAATTCCATTGACTCTTACGCCGTCAACTGCAGCTTCGCAAGCAAGCTGGTTAACTAATCCGGCGACGCCATATTTTGAAGCGGTATAAGATGCGCCGCCAGCCATTGCACCAAGGCTTGCCACTGATGCAGTAAACACCATATTGCCTTTAGTTTTGGCTAGATGAGGCAGTGCGGCACGGGCACCGTAAAAGCAACCTGAAAGGTTGACGCCCATTACCCTTGCCCAAAGCGCATCAGTGGTTTCGGTGCAGTGTATGCCTGCATCGATGACGGCGGCATTGCTGAAGTAAACGTCTAAATGGCCGAAGGTTGCGAGGGTTGATGCTACTAAAGCGTTCACGCTTTTGGCATCACTAACATCCACGAAGATGAAGTGCGCGAGGCCCGCTTTGGCATGAATAAGGGCAACTGTTTCTTTTGCGCTTTCTTCGACAATGTCAGCAACCACAACCCTGGCGCCTTCACGAGCGAAGGCAATTGCGGTGGCGCGTCCAATCCCTGAGCCCCCACCAGTAACAATGACCGTCTTATCTTTGAATCTCATCATCATTCCCCATATTTATTTTTGTGTTGAAACGACTTTGTCGACAGCAGCATCTGTAACTGTGATTGCAGGAACTCATTTCTTTCAGGGCAAGGCCTATTGATGTTTGCTCGTGCGACGAAGGATGTGGACTTAATCACGTCGCCAGAAATCACACGATTCGTATGCATGAATATGATAATGCAAATTGTCTTAATCTGGTATCAAGGGTCTTTTTTGTCAATAACTCCATGAACGGCGAAAGGGGGCGTTGGATCCTGATGTTCGCGGCTGGTGGTGTATTTTCAGGACTGCATCGTCTATTGCTTGTAGGGCACGACATATCGCAGGTTTTCGTTAACCCGCAACTTCTGTCCAAGAGGTGGAAATGCCCGCTGAATGCAATCTTTTCGGTCGCAAACTTTGCAGCCAGGACCTATTTTGGTCGCGGCATTGGGGTCATCAAGACTGAGGCCTTTGGCGTAGACGGTGCGCGCCGCATGGCGGAGATCGCAGCCCAGGCCAATTGCGAAACTGCGTGTGGGAGCGTTATAGCCGCCAGATTGTTGAAGCACTGACCTGGCAATCCATAAATAACTGCGGCCGTCTGGGGTCTGTGCCACCTGCGTCAGCGTGCGTCGCGGTTGGCTGAAGGCCTCGTAGACGTTCCACAACGGGCAGGTGCCACCAGTGCGCGAAAAATGAAAGTCGGTGGCAGACTGGCTTTTTGAGACGTTGCCGGCGCGATCGACGCGTACGAAAAAGAAGGGAATGCCACACTGGTCTGGCCGCTGCAATGTTGAAAGGCGATGGCAGACAGTTTCGAAGCTGACATCGAAGCGCTGCGCTAATAATTCAACGTCATAGTGCAGCGCCTCGGCCGCATTCAGGAAGGTGGTATACGGCAGCAGTAGTGCTCCGGCAAAGTAGCCGGCCAGACCCATGCGACCTAGTGCTCGCGCGTCATCGTTACTGAAATTTCCATCGTCGGCTAATTGATGGATCAAATCTCCAGCTTCGAGAAAGGCCAACTGCGTTGCCAGATGAAACGCCAGTCGACGAGCAGGCAACCGTGCGGGAACGCGAAGGGTACGGGTCTGCGGGTCATAGTCGCGCAACGCCTCGTTGCCCTCGGCGCTGTGGTCCGGAACCGGCAACACCCTTACTCCATGTGCCGTTGCCAGACGTTGGTTCAGCCCTGTAGCGATACGGGTGGTCAAATCGAGACTGCTGTCAGCGCATAGACTGTCGAGTCGCCAGTCGTGATGAAGCGATTCTGCCAGCGCGTCAAGTTCGGCGACATGGTTGCGGCGGCCATAGAAGTAATCGCGTACTTCTTCGTAGGGGGGCACCATCGAACCGCTGGCGACGTGGTCGTTGTCGGCATCGTGCGCCAGTTCGCCGAGCCGCTCCTCTGCCGACTGGCAACGCCGGTGCAACTGCAGCAGCGCTTGCCCGATCGCGGGCATCTGCTGCGCCAGCGCCTGGATCTCGGTGTCGGCGATATTGCCAGCCCCGGGCAATGTTGCCAGCGTCTCGCGCAGCTCTGCGCTGAGGCGCATTTCGTCGCTTTCCGAGAACAATTGTACATCCATGTCGAAAACCTGTTTCAACCGCAGCAGAACTGCCACGGTCAGCGGGCGCTGGTCATGTTCCAGTTGGCTGAGGTAGCTAGGTGAGAGTTGGAGGACCTCAGCCATTGCTGCTTGTGACAGGCCGCGCTGTTCGCGCAATGTGCGCAGTCGGATGCCCATAAATGTCTTGCGCATGTAATCTCTCCCTCTCTTCGCAAGATTTGCATTTGCAAAGAATATCTTGGATTTTCATCACAATTTTAGTCATGGCAACTTTACATTCTTGAGCATACATTATGTAGGCATATCAAACCGGAGGAGAGACGCCATGCAATTTGGGATGTTCCACGAGCTATCCACGCCACGGCCGTTTTCGCCGCAGCGACAACGGTCGGTCTACGAGAACGCCATCGAGCAATCGGTCGTCGGCGAACAGTCGGGCTTTGACTTCACCTGGTGTGTAGAGCACCACTTCCTGGAGGAGTACAGCCATTCGAGCTGTCCTGACCAGTTCCTGATGGCGGTAGCGCGAGCGACGGAGAAAATGCGCCTGGGCTTTGGTATCGCGACCTCCGTGCCGGCAATGCATTCGGCAGTACGTTGGGCCGAGAAAGCGGCGTTTCTCGACGTTATGTCCGGCGGTCGTGTCGAGTTTGGTACCGGTCGCTCTTCAACCTGGAACGAACTAGGCGGCTTTGGTGCGGTGGTCGATGACACCAAGAAGGCTTGGGATGAATATGTCCGGGCCATCCCGAAAATGTGGACGAATGAGCGCGTCAGCATCAGCGGTCAAGTAGTCAACATGCCAGAGCGCATGGTGCTGCCTAAGCCGTGGCAGCAGCCGCACCCGCCTATGTGGGTGGCAGTGACGGCGCCAGGAACGGAGATCGATGCCGCGGCACGCGGGCTAGGTGCGCTGATCCTCAGTCATACCGACATCAACCGTGCCTTGCCTAGGCTCAAGGCTTACCGCGAGCGCATCAAGACCTGCGAACCGGTCGGCGCTTTCGTTAACAACAAAATTGCCGTGGTCAATTGGCTCTATTGCCATCCGGATGGCGATTACGCCCGCGCCCGCGGTGAAGAACTGCTTGCTTCTTTCAGCTATACCGCGGCGCAAACGGTGGAAATATCGGAAGGCTATCCATCAGGGAATTATTCCAATCTCGGTCTGTTGGGCTCGCTTCGCGCTGACCCTGATGCACCTAGCGACAAGAAAAAGTTCGCTAACGGCTTGTGCTTCGGTTCGCCCGAGGAGATCACCGAGACGCTGATCGGTTGGCAAGATGCAGGTGTCGACCAAGTGGTATTCCTGATGCAGTCGCGCGAACACCTGCCGCAGGCAGACGTGCTTGAAAGCATCCGTTTGTTTGGTCGAGAAGTGGTTCCGCGCCTGGCCGCGCACCGGGCCAAAGTAAAAGGGGAAACCGTATGAGCAACGATCTTTTTGGTCATGCCGACGCTACGGTGCTGGGGCAGGGCGTCAAGGCAGATGCAGTACTGGACGGCGACATTGCTTTCGGCAGTGCGCAACTATATTACAGTTTGTTCGAATTTCCGGTGGCGCAAGCACTGGCGCTGCTGCCGCCCAGCGTGCACCCCTGCATACCAGGTGTCGTCGGCGTGACGTTCTGGAATGTTACAGAGGGGCCGCTTGGTCCATTCGAGGTAGCGTTGGTCGGTGTTGCTTGTCGCACTGGTATCAAGCCGCGGCATCTGATTCATGCGGCTTTCGCCAGTACGCCCCAGGCAGTGAATTGGCTGCGTGATCACTTTGGCTTCCCCGCAAGACTGGCGGATGTGCGGCTGCGAGAGAGTCATGACCGAATCCTCGGCACTGTTGTCGAAAACGGCGTGAACGTTCTGGAAGTCGAGACCCAGTCTTTGCTGCCAATCGTCGGTGGCAACTCCTTTATCAAGGTCTCGCCGCCGATTGCGGTGGTAAGCGGTACCGATGGTCCTGAACTGCAACAGTTCGAGGCTAGTTACGACTTTAAACGTGTATTGCGTGGTGTGCCGCGGATCACCGCGTGGCAGCCGCAAGCGCTTAATCGTCCACAACTGGTGCCAACGCACGTGATTTCTGGCGCGCATGGGCTCGTCGAATTTACCGTCCATCCGCCGCGCTACCGTATGGGCCTGAACCAGGCCATTGAGACTGCTGGCGTACGCAAGCTGGAGGTGGTGGTATGAAAAGTCCTCTCATTGTCGGCCTCGGTGGTACGACGCGCGATGGCTCCACGAGCGAGCGGGCGATGCAAACCTGCTTGCAGCAAGCGGAGGCGCTGGGCGCGCGCACTCGCTATTTCGGCGGCGCCGATCTGCGTTTGCCAATGTACGACCCGACGGATCCCGAGCGCAGCGATGCGGCGCGGGAGCTGGTCGAGGCACTACGCGAATGTGATGGCGTGGTCATCGCATCGCCAGGCTACCATGGCTCTGTATCCGGTTTGGTCAAGAATGCATTGGATTACACCGAAGATCTTCGCGATGACCGTCGAGTGTACCTGGATGCGCGACCGGTAGGCTTGATCACCTGCGCACTGGGCGACCAGGCCACAGGTTCGACGTTGTCGGCCCTTCGCGCAATCGTGCATGCGCTGCGTGGCTGGCCGACGTCGCTGGGCGTGACGATCAATACATCGCGCAAGGTGTTTGATGCGCAAGGCGAGTGTGTAGATGACGGTGTGCGGGGGATGTTGAAACTGCTCGCGCGTCAGGTAGTGGAAGCATCGCAGCGGTCGATGGCGCCGCTGCCGGCCCGCCTGCCGGGGGAGGAGGAAAAAGCATGAACCATGAAATCGAAGTCCGTCAGCGGCAGGGTGTTGCGCTCGTGATTGGTGGCAGCGGTGGGATCGGCCAGGCGATTTGCAAGCGGCTGGCTGAGGCCGGTAACGATGTGGCGCTGACCTATCGAAATGGCGCTGAGCGCGCACAAGTTGCAGTCACCGCGGTGCAGGCCAATGATCGTCGTGCCAGCGCGCATGCACTGGATCTGGTGGACGTTGAGCAGGTACAGCGTGTTGTCGACGAGATCGAACAAGCCTATGGCGGTATCCATACCCTGATCTATGCAGCCGGCCCCAAACTGACACATGATGGCTTCAAACCTATCGCGTCGGTCTTGCCTGATGAGTGGCGACGCACCGTGGAAGCCGACGTGATCGGCTATTTCAACCTGCTTCATGCCTGCCTGCCTGCGTTACGACGGACGCAGGGTGCGGTGGTCGCGCTGACCACGGCTGGTACGCGCCGCTATCCATCTGGCGACATCCTTTCGGCAGGCCCCAAGGCGGCGGTGGAGTTGCTGACGCGCGGCGTGGCGCGAGAAGAGGGGCGTTATGGTATCCGTGCCAATTGCGTAGGGGTCGGCTGGATCGACGCCGGGCAGGGCCGCGAGATGAAAGAGTTCGATGGACAAGCGCCGTTCATGGAGCGTTTTATCAGGGCGACCCCGCTTCGGCGACTGGGAACTGCCGAAGAGGTTGCCGATGCTGTTCAATATCTGGCCTCTGACGCCGCTCGATATGTCACGGGCAACCTGATCTGCGTTGATGGTGGTGGCAGTGTTTGACTAGGTGCGGGAGCAGCGGCTGAGCTGTTGCGGGAGGCGCGCAGTGGAGCAAATGCCTGTGCGCCTCAGCCTGCAATATTAAGGATTTGAAGGATGAACACATCAATTTACGCTGGTAGCCGCAGCATGGAGATCACTGCGCTGTCCGGCTTGCCTGAGGTTCGGCCTGGCGATGACATTGCCGAACTCATCGCCGAGGCAGTGCGATCCCATAGCTCCGGCTTGCGCGACGGCGATATTCTGGTCGTTACCTCGAAGATCGTCAGCAAAGCCGAGGGGCAGGTGCGTGCTGATGAAAGCCGTGACGCGACGATCCTCGAAGAGACGGCGAGAGTCGTTTCGCGGCGCGGAGAAGTGGTGATCGCGCAAACTCACCATGGGTTTGTCATGGCAGCAGCGGGGGTGGATGCTTCCAATACAGAGCGGGGTACGGTACTGATGCTTCCGCGTGATCCTGATGCATCCGCGGCGCGCATTCGAAAAGGACTTCAGGATCGGCTTGGTATAAACGTGGGAGTCATTCTTTCCGACACCTTCGGTCGTCCCTGGCGTATTGGACAAATGGATCTTGCCGTTGGTATAGCGGGGGTATGTCCAGCACTTGACTACAAGGGCATGCACGACAGCTACGGAAACCCGCTGCACGTTACACACATTGCGCTCAGCGATGAGATTGCCGCGGCTGGTGACCTGGTCAAGGGCAAGCTTGCCGGCACACCCATCGCTGTGGTGCGAGGTCTCGCGCAATACACCTTGAACTGCGATGGACGGGGCGCAACCGAACTGGTGCGCGCCTCCGCAGAAGATATGTTCCGATATGGATCGCGGGATGTCGTATTTGCTCGTCGAACGATCAGGTCATTCTCTTCCGAGCCAGTCGACTCCCGGGTGGTCGAGCGGGCGGTGATTGCAGCGACTGCAGCACCGGCTCCGCATCACCGATTGCCCTGGCGATTTGTGCTGCTTGAGTCGGCACAACGGCGGTGTGCGTTCCTCGATAGCATCGATGAGGTCGTAAGCTCTAATCTGTGCAGTGACGGCATGTCCGAGGTCTCGCTCGCTGAACATATCCAGCGCGACGACGTGTTGCGGAATGCGCCCTACCTGGTCGTGCCCTGCATGGTGGTGGAAGACGCGCACGCATATCGCGATGAGCAGCGCAATGCCGCTGAACGGGAGGTGTTTGTCATGTCCATGGGGGCTGGTGTTCAGAATTTCCTGGTTCAACTGGCGGTTGAGGGGCTTGGCTCGGCGTGGGTGTCGTCTACGATGTTCTGTACAGATACTGTCCGCGAGGTGCTTGATCTACCACCAGGCTGGGAGCCAATGGGGACTGTCGCCATTGGGCATCCTGCAAAGAAGCCAGACGAGCGTGAACCCCTTCAGACGGATGACTTTATTCTGCGACGCTAAGCAGGTGTTTCGGCACGCACCCTTAGCCCCGCATTATCAAGGCTGGCAGAAACTCAGAGGGGGTCTGCGTGGTGTCAAACAACAACCGTCCATTTTCGATCTTGACCGATACACGCTGCAGTGGGGCAACTGCAGGGCCATTAACAGCCGCGCCGCTTCGGACATCGAAGCAGGCACCGTGGAATGGGCAATGGATTTTCCCGGCTATCAATCGGCCGTCATCCAATGGCTTGGCCAAGTGTGTGCATTGGTTGCGGTATGCGAACGGCACGCCATCCGCCCAGCAAAGCAGAATATCTATCCCGCCGACAACCTGTCGCGACATCCGGCTCGCGGACAACACGATCACGCTGTCATGGTCGATCCAAGGCATTTTACAGCTCCCAAACGGCGACTCGATAATTTCCACTATGCTTGCCGCGCGGCAATGTAGCGCCAATAACGTATGCTACCAAATATTGTTGCCAGGGTGCGATCTCAGTCGATCAGAAAGCGGTGCTTGATGTTCCTCAAGAATACAAGGCTCAAATACCGGTGTTATGACGCGAATTCAGAACGACGAGTAACGCCACCTAAGCGGTAGTATCGCTAGCGCAGAGATCGTTGCTCGCTCAATAGAGGTATGCTAGGTTACTATAGTTCCTCAAGGCTAACACCGGAGTGCGCTTTACAAACCGCACATGAGCCACGAAACGTACGACATCTGGCCGGTTGGTTTTTGTCGGCGACGCAGCGCAGCGCGAGTTTTCAATAAGCATGAGCTCCCAACGAAACAGCCATTCGAAATGGCAACCTAGGAAGAGCGATATGAGCACAACTTTCGATCCCCAGATCGGTTTCGTCAATTACCCTGCCGATGAAGCTGGCAAGGCCGGCCGCAAAGCGCCTCCTGTAGACCTGGGAACGCATCAGCCCGATCCGCGGCGTTATTACGATCGCGATGAGGCTCAGCGCGAGTGGGATCACATGTGGATGAAAAGCTGGGCTTTCGCGGGGCTTACCCAAGACCTGCAGGAGGTTGGTGACTACTTCCGTTACGATCTTGGAAAGGAGTCGTTCATCGTAGTCCGCGCTGCGCCGGGAGACGATGGCATCAAGGCTTATTACAACGTCTGTCCTCACCGGGGCAATCGCCTGGTGCGTGGCGACTTTGGCCATATGGACCCGAAAAAAGGCTTTCAATGCGACTTCCATGGCTGGAAGTTCTCGGTGGACGGCTGCAATACCGAAATTCGCGATGAGTTGATCTTTCGCTCTGGCGTGATAGCCGATCGCCCAGGCCTGACCGAAGTAAGCTGTGGCGTGTGGAACAGTCTGGTCTTCGTAAATCCTGATCCTTTGCCCGCAAAGACACTGCTCGAGCATTTGGACGTTATTCCCGATCACTGCAACAACTACGACTTCAGTCAGTTCAGAGTTTTCCGGGATGTTAACGTCTGCTGGGATGCCAACTGGAAGACCGCACTGGAAGCCTTCATCGAGTTCTATCATGCCGATGATGTCCATCCCGAACTGCTGGCCTTGACCGCTACCCGTGACTGTCAATATGACGTCTACCGGAACGGCATTAGCCGCATGATCATCGAGGTGGGTAACTCAAACACCCGCGCCGAGGACACGTCCGTCGTCACCGAGGGTATGAAAAACCTGGTGGCGATTTATGGTGGCGATCCGGAAAAATTCGCGCATCTCAAGGGCAGGGAGTACAAAAAAGCACTTGTCGAGGCGAAGCGAGCTTGGGGCAAGCGGCACGGTTATGCGTTTTTTGACCGGCTCACCGATCCTCAGATCAGTGACGACTGGAATTATTTCGTCTTCCCAAACATCACCGTCAATATCTTTGCCGACAGCCTACTGATCCAGGCTTTCCGGCCACACCCGACCGATCCGAGCAAGAGTTTCTACAACGCGATCACGATGTGCTTGCCCGTAGCAGATGAGGACACTCCCGTGTTTGACCTCAACGAATTCAACTTCGGTCCCAAAGGCTGGAAGGGTGACGAGCGTCCTGCGCGCTTGGTACCGACGGATTTGTCCGCTGCAAGCATCGGCTATGTGTTGGCCCAGGACGCACTCCGTGTGCCGGAAGTTCAGAAGGGTATCGAGTCGGCCGCGTTCAAAGGTTCTCGGCTGTCGGAGAGCGAGATCCGCATTCGTCATTACCTGTCCGAGATCGACGCTTACCTAGGGCGAAGCTAGACAGACGTTCTGCATCAAGCCGCGTGCCACCCATTGAGGTGTGGCCGGCAATCCCGCAATCCTTCGGAGCATGAGGAAATCAGTATGAGCCCTGTCCGCCCCCAACCCGACCGCCGGACGCTCGTCGAGATCTACCGTCGTATGACGCTGATCAAACAGAACGACGAGCGTTTCCGTTCGATAATCAAGTCCGGCAAGCTGGTGATGCCGTATTACTCGCCGCGTGGCCAAGAGGTCATTCCGTCGGCACTGGCGGCACATCTGACCGATAGCGATTATCTGTGCACCATTTATCGTGGCATTCACGACATGCTCGCCAAAGGCGTGCCCAGCAAGCTTCTATGGGCCGAGTTGGCCGGTCGGGCCACAGGCACTTGCAAAGGCAAGGGCGGACCGATGCATGTCACCCATCCGTCCAGCGGCGTGATGGTCACCACGGGTATCGTCGGCAGCACCATGCCAATAGCGAATGGCCTCGCGCTGGCGGCTCAGATTCGCGGTGAGAAGCGTGTTGCGATTGCGATGTTTGGCGATGGCGCCAGTAACATCGGCGCGTTCCACGAGTCGCTGAACCTGGCGTCTGTATGGAAACTGCCGGTGATTTTCATCTGCCAGAACAACCGTTACGCCGAGCACACGCCGTATGCGATGGGGACCTCCATCGAGCGCATTGCCGATCGTGGTGCTGCCTATTCGATGCCATCGATTCACGTCGACGGCAACGATCCGATCGCCATGTGGCAGGCCGCTGGCGAAGCTGTCGCACGTGCGCGAAACGGCGATGGCCCCACGCTCATTGAGGCGATGACCTTCCGTTTCCATGGCCATATTTTCGGTGATGCCGATGCGTACATGGATCCAGCGGAGAAAGCTGAGGCAATGAAACAGGACCCGGTTCCCCTGTTTCGTGCGTGGCTGCTCGAACAAGGACACGCTGGCGAAGACGAGCTTGCGGGGCTTGAAGCCACCATCGACAAGGAAATTGGCGAGGCGGTCGAGTTTGCCTTGACCAGTCCGTACCCGGATGTCGCGGAACTTCGCCGTGATGTTTTTGCGCAGGAGATCAAAGCATGAGCGCTACCAAAATGAACATGATTGAGGCGATCAATCTCGCGCTGGATGACGCGATGACTGAAGATTCCAATGTCATTGTGTTCGGCGAAGACGTTGCCGACCGCCAGGAAGGCGGTGTCATGGGCGTTACCAAGGGCCTTTCGACTAAGCACGGTGATCTAAGGGTGCGGTCGACCCCTATCGCCGAGCAGGCGATCATCGGCGCGGCGATCGGCGCGTCACTTGTAGGCATGAAGCCGGTGGCGGAGATTATGCTGATGAACTTCACCACAGTAGCGATGGACATGATCGTCAACCATGCTGCGAAGCTGCGTTTTATGTCGGGCGGCCAGACCCATGTGCCGATCACCATTCGCACCATGACCGGCGCGGGCTTTGGGGTCGGCGGTCAGCATTCCGATTTCCTCGAAGCCTGGTTTGCCCATACGGCTGGCATCAAGGTGGTGGCACCCTCCACACCGGCCGATGCCTATGGCTTGATGTTGTCGTGTATCGAGGACGAGGATCCGTGCCTGTTCATCGAGAACATGACGATGTACTGGACGCCGGGTGCGGCGCCCGAGCGCGGCAAGAGCATTCCACTGGGCAAGGCCAACATTGTGCGCGAGGGCAGTGACGTTACCGTCATCGCCTACAGTCGGCAGGTGTTGGATGCCTGCACTGCGGCGGAAAACCTTGCCAAGGACGGTATCTCGGTCGAGGTCATCGACCTGCGCACAATCGCACCGTTCGATGTCGAGACTGTGCTTGCCTCGGTCGCGAAGACCAGGCGTGCGGTGATCGTGCATGAGGCTGTCAAACCCTTTGGCGTGGGCGCCGAGATTTCTTCGCGAATTCATGAGGAGTTATTCAGCCAGCTCAAAGCTCCTGTGCAGCGGGTTGCATCGGCGTTCTGTCCGGTACCGTTCAGCAAACCGCTCGAGACTGCTTTCGTCCCTGGCGTTCCTCAGATTGAGGCGGCGATCCGCAAGACGCTCGACTGACCCATTCCTGATCACCTTTGTGAAGGTAGCTGATAAATGATTATTGAAGTTTTGTTCCCAAAGATCGGTTTCTCGATGGAGGAGGGCAAGCTCCTCGAATGGCTGGTTGCCGATGGCGCCAGTGTTCAGGAGGGTCAGCCACTGTACGCGCTTGAGAGCGACAAATCGGTGCAGGAGATTGAGTCGCCGGCCAGCGGGATCCTAAAGATCAGCGCTGTTGCTGGCGAGGACTACAAGGTCGGTGATACGTTGGCCACGATCGAATCCTCGGAAGAGCAGTCATGAGCGCTGCGCCCGGGCTATCACTGAATCTGCCAGCTTGGCCGGTCGTGGATTTTGCTGCGTTCGGCGAGGTCGAGGCAGTGCCGCTGTCACGTATTCAGAAACTCACCGCAGGTTACCTGTCGCGCAATTGGGTCGCGATTCCGCAGGTTACCCATCATGACGATGCGGACATTACCGCTTTGGACGGCTGCCGTGCGCGCCTGGCGAATGAGACGGGGAAGCGAGTTACGCCAGTGGCCTTCATGGTCAAAGCACTAGTCGAAGGGTTGCGCGCATTCCCGTGTTTCAACGCGTCACTCGATGCAAGCGGCCAGACGCTCATTCTAAAGAAATACTTTCATGTTGGTATCGCTGTGGATACCCCGGCAGGCTTGCTGGTTGCGGTGATCCGCGACTGCGACAAGAAGGGTGTCGTACAGATTGCCAGCGAGATTGCGGATATTTCAGCCCGGGCGCGGACAAAGGGGTTGCCAATGACCGATATGCTCGGCGGCTGCATGACCGTAAGTTCCCTTGGGCACATCGGCGGGACGGCATTCTCGCCAATCATCAACGCGCCCGAGGTGGCAATCCTCGGCGTAAGCAAAGCCCAGTGGAAGCCGCAACGTGGCGAAAATGCAAATGCAATCGACTGGCGGATGATGCTTCCGTTGTCGCTGACCTACGATCACCGGGTGATCAATGGTGCTGATGCGGCCCGTTTCGTGGCGCATGTGGCCGCTGCGTTGGCACAGCCGGATACTTTGGTCGAGTAACGTGACTTTTCGTCAGCGATATTTACCGGATCTAATGCTCTAAGGGGGATGCATGATACTGAGCTACACAACCATCGGTTCGAACAATCTCGAAAAATCCATTCCGTTCTTCACTCAGCTCTTTGCGTCGGGCGGGGTCGGGAAGCTCGCCGATCATCCGCGGGGCGGGGTGCTCTTCGGCAAAGATGGCAAGATCGTGCTGGGGGTGCTTACGCCATTTGATCGTGAGGCTGCCTCACCTGGTAACGGTGTAATGGTCGCTCTCGAGATGACAAGCCGTGGCGCTGTCGACGAATTCCACGCTAAAGCGCTCGCGCTGGGCGGGACAAATGAAGGAGCGCCAGGTGAGCGTGGTCCTGGCTTCTATATGTCCTATTTTCGTGATCTCGACGGTAACAAATTCTGCGCTTGTCACTTAGGCTGAATCAGATGGAAATGTGGCGCGTGATCGGTTTCGTCCAGGACTAACTGGTTGAAATCGATTACGCGCCGTAGTCTGGTTCGCGCATCAGCTTGATTGGGCTGTAGTCGTCGATGTCGGTGTTGTCGATAAGCACACAGACGGGGCCGAGTGCGACTTCGGTCGCTGCTACGATTAGTTGCCATTCCCAATTGTTCGTGACGTCATGAGATAAGTCGCTCGTCTGGGCGTCTGGGGTATCGACAGTCGCATGGCCTTTGGTGTTCACGACGGCCGTCATCACAGCGCACCCCGTGCGATGATCAATGTTGCGACCGTGCCGTTTGCTCTTGCCATCGCGGGCCCCATTGTTATGCAGTGGTGTCATTGAAAAGGGGGAGGGGACATCTCCCCCTTTTGTTTATTGACAGGTGATTCCGCCATCGACGACGAACTCGGCGCCGGTAGAAAACGATGACTCGTCGCTGGCAAGCCACAAGACGATGCTGGCTACCTCATCAGGCTTACCCGCCCGGCCCAACGGTGTCGCAGCGATGAACTGCGCAACGATTGCCTCCGACTCAGGTGTCGGCTCCGTCATCGGTGTCATGATCAGTCCCGGGTGTACCGAATTCACGCGGATATTGCGCGGTGCCAGTTCCACGGCTGCCGCCTTGGTCATGCCGCGCACCGCAAACTTCGAGGCGGTGTAACCCAAGGCGTAGCCCGCGCCGATGAGGCCGGCGACCGAGGAAATATTGATGATCGATCCGCTGCCGGCCCGCGCCATGGACGGGATTACGCTCTTCATGCCCAGAAACACCGAAACCTGATTAACATCGATCACGCGTCGATATTCCGACTCCAGCATCGACTCAATCGGGCTGTAGGCGGCAATGCCGGCGTTGTTGACAAGCACTGAAATCGGTCCGAAGGCATCTTCAGTCGCGGCGATGACCTGCTGCCATTCGTGCTCATTTGTTACGTCGTGATGCAGATAGCGCGCCTGGTCGCCCAGGGCGGTTGCAGTTGCCTGGCCTTCGGCGTCCAGCACGTCGGTGAGCATAACCCTTGCCCCTTGCTCGACCAATTGGCGCGCGTGGGCTGCGCCCATGCCGCGGGCAGCTCCTGTGACGATTGCGACTTTCCCGTTTACTCTTCCCATCATCATTTCCTTGTTTTTATGTGGTATGGCTCGGGCCACGCTGTCAGGTCACCGCGAGCAGAGCGATGCGTTGCCCAAGGGGCGTCTGGTTTGCGCTCAGGCGTTCGGCCGAGGGCGTTTCGTAAAGCGTGGTGCGCTGGCGTGCAACACGTTTGTGCGCTACGACCAGCGCCGACAGTTCGTCTCGAGTCATTTCCTGGCCATGCACGGCACCGGCGCTGCGGGTGATCGACTCGTTCATCAATGTGCCGCCAACGTCGTTCACGCCGGTGTGCAATGCGGCCTGTACGCCGGTCGGGCCAAGCTTTACCCAGGAGGCCTGCACGTTGCGGATATGCGGATGTAATACGAGCCGTGCAACCGCATGCATCAACAGTGCTTCGCGGAAAGTCGGGCCTTTGCGCGCCTTGCCCCGGATGAAGAGCGGTGATTCCATATGCACGAACGGTAACGGCACGAATTCGGTAATGCCGGCGGTCTCTGCCGCAAGGTCACGCACGCGCATCAGGTGACGCGCCACATGTTCCAGGCGCTCCATGTGGCCGAACATGATGGTCGCGGTGGTGCGAATACCCAAACCGTGTGCGCAGCGCATCACCTCAAGCCATTGTTCGGTGTTGATTTTGTCCGGGCACAACGTCGCGCGTACCTCGTCATCGAGGATTTCTGCCGCTGTGCCCGGCAAGGTTCCCAGTCCGGCTTCCTTCAACTGTGACAGATAGTCTGTGAGCGACAGCCCAAGCGTCTGTGCGCCCTGCCAGATCTCCAGTGGCGAGAAGGCGTGAATATGGATCAGTGGCGCCGCAGCCTTGACTGTTCTGAGGATGCGCAGGTAAGTCTCGCCGGTGTACGACGGATGGATGCCACCTTGCATGCAAACTTCGGTTGCACCTTGCTCCCAGGCTTCGCGCACGCGCAGGGCGATTTCATCGCTATCCAGGTCATAGGCCGCTCCACGATGGCTACGCTTGCCACCTTTCGAGAAGGCGCAGAATGTGCAAGTGAAAGTGCATATGTTTGTGTAGTTGATATTGCGGTTGACGACGAAACCCACACTTTCACCACACTGCTGTATGCGCATTTCGTCAGCGCTGTGGCAAACCTGAGTAAAGTCCTCACCCCGCGCCTGCAGCAGGCGCACGATGTCTCCTTCGCTCAGGGCCTGGCCAGCGGCTGCGTTTCGCAAGATAGCAGCGATGTCCGGCGAGACGAGTGCGGGCTCTGGTGCACACAGGCGTTTGAGATCCGCGGCCGGCGGTTGTAATCCTCCGCCGGCGATCCAGTCGTCAGTGCGGGCGAGGCCTTCAGCGTCAATACGGTGCAGGACGGCGGCACGCAGGCCAGGGTCGATCCAGTTCGCAGCGTCAAGGGCAAAATGCGGATAAATCGTCAGCCGCTCCTGCAAGTGTTTGCCGGCCGCTCGAGTGTCCCGTTCCAATTGCTCAAGATGCGGCCACGGTGCTTCGGGGTTGACGAAGTCAGCGGTCAACGGAGAAACCCCGCCCCAATCGTTGATGCCCGATGCAACGATCTGTCGTAGACCTTGCGGTGACAGGTTCGGTGGCGCCTGGATGCCCATGTCGCTGCCGAACACAATCCTGGCCATGGCGATGGTCCAGCACAGATCATCGAGTGAAGGTTCGCAATTGCTTGCCATGGGGGTGCCCGGCTTCGCGCGGAAGTTCTGCACGATCACTTCCTGCAGGTTACCGTGATGAGAATGTATGTCACGTAACGCCAGTAGTGATTCAATTCGCTCAAGGCGGGTTTCACCTATGCCGATCAGGATGCCCGAAGTCATCGGCACCCCGAGACGGCCTGCAGCTTCCAGTGTCGCGAGGCGTGGCGCAGGATGTTTGTCAGGGCTACCGTAGTGAGGCATACCGGGCTCGCAGAGGCGCTCCGAAGCCGACTCAAGCATCAGGCCCATTGACGCTGCCACCGGGCGAAGTTTGGTCAGTTCTTCTTCTGTCAGGCAACCTGCGTTGATGTGGGGTAACAGACCGGTCTCACGGTACACGGCCGCAGCTGCGTGCACGACATAGTCTATGGTGGTGGCGAATCCGAGGCGGGCCAAGGCTTCCCGCGCAGCCCTGTAACGCAGTTCGGGTTTCTCGCCGAGCGTGAACAATGCCTCTTTGCATCCCAGGCGTGCGCCCTGGCGGGCAGTGTCGAGCATCTGTTCCAGAGTCAGGTAGGCAGAGTCTATCGAGGGCGACTGGCGCGAAAAAGTGCAGTAGTGGCAGACATCCCTGCACAAGCGCGTTAATGGCAAGAATACCTTGCGCGAATAAGTCACTACATTTCGTGAGCTGCGATCGCGAACTTTGGACGCGGCCGCCATCAATTCGGGCAGGTTGTCGTGATCAACGAGCGCCAAAGCTTGGGCGGGCGTCGGCAAAACGCCGGACACAGCTGCATGGAGGAGTTGTGTGAGTTCGTTCATAACGCAGGCTCCATCGCGTGCATCGATACGTAAGGGCAGAGTGCGGTCATCAGGGCAGTGGTTCGCGGACCGCAACGACCAGCCTGCGCAGCAAGGCGCAAGAGTTCGAAATCGTCAGGGGTATCGATGTCCAATGATGTAGAAAGCTGTTCGATGCTGGCGACGGTGTATTCCAGACGTCTGCATTCGGCGCGGTGCGAAGCGTAGCTGTCAGCACCGAATCGGTAGCCGAATGATGACGCCTGATTAACCAGGAGCACACTGGTGCCACCGTCTTTGGAGCGTGCCAGCACGGCCCGCTTCGGTCCTTGCAATGTGTCCCTTTTTTGCATGATGAGATCCAGCGTGTTCGCGTTCAGCAGAGGCAGGTCTGAGTGAATGACCAATACCGTATCAGCGCCCTTCGAGTGCGCCAGGTTTGCTACGCCTGTGATAGCGGCATTCAATCCCGGTACCGAAGCGACCTGCAGATCTAATAACGCCAAAGCGCCGTGCCGCCTGGCGAGCTCATCCACCGCCGGCGAACCATGGTCTGTGAGAATGCAAAGCACATCAGCCTTGCCGGAGGCGCCTATCGCGCTCAGCACATCGTCGGCCATTGCACATGCCAACCGCTGACGATCTTCGGGGGGGAGTACAGAGGAGAGTCGTGTCTTGGCTTGCGCAAATGATTTGATAGGCACCACGGCCCAAACGACTTCAGATGAAGAGTTCATTGCAGTACTCCACTACAGCCTTGGCCAGCATGGTTCGGTCGCTGTCGTCTTTCATCAGCGTGGGCAGGGTCCGGCACTCGAAACCCAGGTTACGTATATCCTGGGCCTGGTCTTGATCAGACTCGTCAATGATCCAGGCCGTTACGATGTCTCGGTAGTGTTCGGCGAGGGCGACGTTGGTGACGGGCATGCCCAGCTCTTCCATCATTTTTGCTGACGGCCCTTTGACGGCCTTGCCATTGATGAAGGGTGAGACCGCGACCACCGGCACACCTGATTGTGCAAGGAGGTCGCGCATTCCAGGCAGCTCGAGGATAGGACCGACGCTGACGAATGGATTGGACGGACACAGGATCACTGCGCGCAGTTCCTGAGAAGTCAGTGCTGCCCGTGCGTCGGCCTGGATTGCGGCGTGTGGGGCGCCGGCAAAGCTGAATCCGGTCACGCGCGGCACGCAGCGTTGGCGGACAAAGTAGTCTTGAAAGTTCAGTGTTCCTTGATCTGTATCGACTAGCGTTGCCACCGGATCATCGGACATCGGTACTACGTGATGTTTGATGTCCAATGCGCGGGTCAGTGTTTGTGTGACCTCTGTCAGGGAGGCGCCATCACGCAGCTTTAGCGTACGCATCACGTGAGTGGCGAGATCGCGGTCGCCCAGAGCAAACCATGTCTCGCCCTTGAGCAGACCTAGAGCCTCCATGAAGTTCCAGCTTTCGCCTTCTATACCCCATCCCAACGTACGATTCTCGCATCCGGCGAGTGCGTAAGTGATCGAGTCGAGGTCCGGACAGACTCGCAGGCCAAGGTGATCGAAGTCGTCGCCTGTATTGGCGACAATCAGCAGCTCCTCTGGGGGAAGTTCTCGTGCCAGGCCAAAGGCAAGCTTGGCGCCGCCTACGCCACCTGACAGGGCGATGTATTTGGGCGCATTCATCGAGACACCTCCGCATGCACGATCATGTTCCGATCCTTTAAACGCCAGTGAGTCGGATGCCAGAGTGACATTTGAACTGGCGGTTAATTGTGATCAGCACCGAAGTCAGTGCCTCGGCCGCCGCCGCATTCTGGATCGGACCCGCCTGGAAACCTCGCAAACCGCAAGCTTCCACAAGTTGTACTACCGCTGCGCGCGCGTCAGGGTCGTTCCCGCAGATCAGTACATCACAGTCGATGGGGTGTCCGGATTTGAGGTGGTCGGCTGCGACGTTTTGAAAGGCGGAAACGACCTTCACACCATCTCCAAGAAGGTTCTGCGCGGTTTGGGCTGCAGAACCTGCCGCTGGGAGTTGTACCGTTCCCACTTTTGGGGGCATCAGCGGAACCGTTACGTCGATGAGGATTTTGCCGGCGAGCTGCTCTTTGACATCAGCGAGCGTGGACTGCTGATAGCTGAAAGGGACCGTCAGCACCACGATATTGGCGGCAGCCGCTGCGCTCGCATTATCCATGTCACTGAGCAGTGATGAGTCTACGTCGCGCTCGGCGAGAATCTCGCGCAGTTCTGCGCAGGCAGCGGTTGCCTTTTGACGATCGCGTGATCCGATGATGACCCGGTATCCGGCCGTGATCCAGCGTAGAGCAAGGCCTGACCCGAGGTCGCCAGTACCGCCGAGGACTGCCAATAGAGGTTTGGTTTCCATATGTTTTAGGACTCTTGAGTTGTAGTCAGGCGGCGGTGAGCCGATTCGTTGAAATCCGGTGATCGGGTGTCGATCCGCAGGAGGGGGAGGAGGGGCATCATGGCGCACGATCAGCGATTGGCAGAACCCACTCGGGATAGCGCGCAAAGGTCTGGCCCGCCAAGGTGAAGATGCTCGCCACGACCGCATTGAACTCGCTCATGAATGATGCTCCGGCGCTCAACTTCACGTGATTATCTGCCTTATTTTTTTCGTGGTTGACTTGGTAATTCGTACCATAGCATATTTTAGTCGGTGCGATGCAACGTCAAAGTGAGTCGATTCTGTCAGGCGGCAAAGCGTCATTGAATGATGCTTGTAGGCATTGCATACGGGCTTATTGGCTCGTCACCGATAGACTTTACCATTAAGGGTTTTAGATAAATTATTTGTTGTATGCAGGCATACTATATGATAGGTTTTTTCCACTTGGGCGGGATATGCCACGTCATGAACGACCAGGTGGCGACCGTCGTCGCTGCCGGATTTAGAAGGAGTATTTTCGATGGGTAAGTGGGTACGTGATGCGAACTGTTTTCTTTCGCGCTTCACTGTGGATCCGGCTCGGCGCGACGACTTCATTGCTGCGCTTGAGGAGTTGGCCAGAAACGCTGAGCCCTGGTACGAGGAAGGGTGCAATTTTGCTTTCCATGGCTGGGCACGCGATCCAAATCAGTGGGTAGCAATCGCTTCCTGGAAGTCCGAAGACTTCGTCAATCGGATGCGCCAGACCGATTGGTACAAGGATACTCAGCAACGCATGCTGGAATGCAGCAGCGATGCCATGGTCATGGAACAGTTTAGCGGTATGAATGTTGATCGCAGCGTCTTTGAGCAGTACCCGGCGGGCAGCTCGCAGGTGCATATGAAGACGAAAACACTGGATGTGACCTTTCTCTAATGATTTGTTCTGAACCCACTGCAGGTTTCCTGGAGTCGGTTGAGTCTGAGGTACTTAGGAGGCGAGTTGTATGCGTAAATTCAAGCGAGGCCATGCAGAGGTACGAGGCATTGTCGATGCTCCGATCGACCAGGTTTGGGAGCTTCTGACCGACTGGGCCGGTCTTTTGCGTTGGTGGGTGAAGCCAGAGGATGGTGGACGCCCCGGCCCGGATCTTGCCAGCGTCGATCTGGTCGGTGGACCTCAGGATGTACCGCGCACGCGGGTAGTTCGCCACGTAACCGGCTCGACTGTCGACGAGACCTTGTTGCTGCAGAACGACGAGACTCGACGCATCTACTACGACATGGTGTATCGCCCGAATCCGGGTGGTGCGGTACTGCGAAGCGAGTTCGAGAACTACCTTGCAACCACAGTGCTCGACACCCTGCCGGACGGTAAGACGTTAATGACCTTCAAGGCCGAATTCGATGTTGTAGAACCCGCGGATCTCGATCTGATGCGTTCCATCATCGAGCGCACGTGGACCGACGGTATTCTGCAAGGTTATCGGCGCTACTTCGCCAAGGCGCACACGGCCTGACGCCACCTTGGTCCTGCCTGTCTTGAAGGGTCAGGACTACCGACCGACGATAAAGGATAGGAAGAACTGAGATGCCTAAAATTGGCTTGTTGCTCGATCGAACTACCAACTTCTTGCCCGGCCCACAGCTCGCGGAGCTTGCTCAAAACATCGAGCGACTCGATTTCGAAAGCGTATGGTTGCTCGACGCGTTCGGTCGCGAACCCTTCATCGCCGCATCATTCCTTCTGGCCAACACCACGAAATTGAAGGTGGGTACTGGCGTTGCAACAGTATATGGCCGCGATCCGACGTCTGCGGCCCAGGCATTGCAAACGATCTCCGAGCTGTACCCTAACCGATTTTTCATGGGCCTTGGCGCATCTAATCCGGCGGTTATTGCCAAGCGAAAACAAGAGTGGGTCGCACCGCTGCCAAAGATGAAGGCGTACCTGGCGGATATGGCCGAGGTTGGTCTCGCAGCACTGAAACCGGAAACCACCGCGCCTCTGTATATCGCCGCGCATGCACCTGGTCTGCAAGCGCTGGCAGTCCAGCGCACGCAGGGCATCCTGACCTGGATGATGCCTTCTGCTGTGGTGGCGCAGGCGCGGGAGCGCATCGGAGAGCAACTGGAACTCACCGCGCAGATCCTGTGTGTGATGTCGTCCGATGCTGGCGAGGCTCGGCGGATCGCTCGCGCCTACCTCGCCATGTATCTGGCGCTGCCTTACTACCAGGATGCGTTCGAACATGCCGGCTTTGACCGGGCAGAGTGCACTGAAGGCGGGGGCAGTGATCGCCTGATCGATACGGTGCTCGCCTGGGGATCACCAGAGGATGTGATGCGTCGCGTTACCGAATTCGCCGAGGCGGGCGCTACGCGTGTGGTGCTCAATCTGCTCACGTCGGATCCGACGAAGTCCGGCCCCGATGGCGCACCTGAAGTGACCGGCGACTGGAACCTCAGTCATCTGCAAGATCTTGCCAAGGCAGTACACACCCACGCCGGATAGCCTGAATAGTAACACTGTGCTGTCAGTTGCGAGACTGCATCACTTGCATCAGAAGTGCCTGAAAACAATAAACATACCTGTAGAGGGAGGCATCAAATGATTAGTAGAGCCCATTGCCTGACGCCGTTCGTGCTCGCTATGAGCATTTCCAGTTGGTCCATCGTCGCGATTGCCGAAGAGGCGAAACAACTCGGCGATCCTGCACTTACGGCATTCGGTGCCGAAAAGGCCGGCAACAAGGACGGCACGATTCCGCCCTACACGGGCGAAGGACTGAAGACGCCACCGAACTTTGGCAAGGATCCGAAAGACCCCTATTCGCGTCCAAATCCATTCGCTAACGAGAAGCCGCTGTACTCGATTACCGCGCAGAATGCAGCCCAATACGCAGACAAGCTCGACGGTGTCATCGAGGTGTTCAAGACCTATCCCAACTTCCGGATGGATATTTACCCGACCCATCGCTCGACATTTTTACCGAAGTACGTGCTCGACAATACGCTGAAGAATGTCACGGACTGTAAAGGTATGGACGGCGATACGCGGATCGAAAACTGCTGGGGAGGCACCCCTTTCCCTGTACCGAAGAACGGCGCCGAGGTCATGTGGAACCACCTGATGGCCTTCCGTGGTTATGCATGGCAGAGCTACTCCAACTCCTACGTGGTGGCCACAAATGGCACAGTGACCAACGTTGGTGGTAACCGGATTTGGCAGCAGTCGCCTTACTACGATCCGAAGGCGTCGGCACCGGCCGTCGGCAAGACCGTGTACTGGGCCTTCCGGGCTGACGCAGACGCACCTACTCGCAAGGTTGGTGAGAAGCTGGTGATTGTTGATCCGGTCGACGTGAAGAACATCGGCCGCCGGGTTTACCAGTACATCCCTGGTCAGCGTCGCGTGAAACTGTCGCCCGACCTGGCCTATGACATGCCGGCACCTATGGCCGGTGGTGCGGCTACAACCGACGATGCGATCGTGTTCTCCGGTGCCCTGGATCGTTACGACTTCAAGCTCGTGGGCAAGAAAGAAAAGTTCATCATGGCCAACAACTTCAAGATCTATGATCGTGCGGGCTGTGACGACGCCAAGGTCATGACGAAGAACTTCCCCAATCCCGACTGTATCCGCTGGGAGCTGCGCCGCGTATGGACGGTGGAGGCCAAGCTTAAGCCCGGCTTCCGTCATGTCTATGCGCGTCGCATGTTCTATTGGGATGAGGACGGCTATGCAATCGGCCTTGCGGAGAACTACGACGCAGCCAACAAGCTCTATCGTGTCGTTAGTTCGCATGGCATCCCGTACTTTGCCGAAGAGGGTGGCGGCATGATGAACGAGGGCACCGTAAACCTGGATATGCAGACGGGCGTCTGGGCGTTGATGGGGGCATACGGCAACGTTGGCTCGGGGACCGCCCCAGCGGCACCACAGCCAGAACGCTTTTTCACACCCGATGGGCTGGCCGGCTCAGGTATCCGCTGAGAACGTGAGTCAGGCGCGAGGCGCGAGGCGCCTGGCTCACTAAAAGGCAGATGAACTGGATTGGCAGGTACTCAGAGTGTCCCGCACGGCAATTGGTAACGCAGCTGTGTCGCGCATGCGCGCGTGCCGGCGGTGCCAACAAGAAGGAGTTAGAAAGTGGCAATTGATTTCGACGTGATCGTTGTGGGTGGCGGAGGCGCGGGGCTGGCAGCCGCTTGCCACGCCAGGTTGGCCGGGGCGTCCGTCATGGTCATTGAGGCCGACAGCAAACTGGGCGGGGCGACCGCTCTGGCGGGTGGTGTGGTCTATGCGGCGGGTACCTCGGTTCAACGCGAAGCGGGGATAGAGGACTCGCCCGAAGCGATGTACCAATACATGATGTCGCTCAATCAATGGTCGATCCGCCCCGCCCTGGCAAAGATTCTGGCGGACAGTGGTGCCTCGATCATCGACTGGCTCATTGAGTTGGGTAATGAATTCCCGCCAAACCTCATCGTTGAGTCGGGTGTAGGTGGCTGCCCGCGTGGGCATCAGAGTATTGGTGCCGGTGTCGGGATTATCCAATCGTTGGTTAACGCCGCCGGGGCGCTCGGCGTCGAAACAGCATTAGGCTCGCGTGTTTCGGACCTGATTTTTGAGGAGGGCCGCGTTTGTGGCGTGCGCTCCGAGGGCGTCGAACTGCGTTCCAAGGCGGTGGTTGTCACGACGGGTGGATTTGGCAACAACCCTGAAATGATCAAGCGGTTGTGGCCGACGGCCGCCGCCCATGGCAGCCGGATTTTTTCGATCTACGCGGCTGTGCCGTACAACATGGGCGACGGTATCGCATTGGGTGAGAAGGTCGGGGCGCAACTGACCGGCATCGACAATGGGCTGCTCGTACCATCGCCCAATTTCGCGCCGAATCTGGAGGCTTTTCTCCCTGAGTGGGCAATGGTCGTCAATCGCGATGGTCACCGCTTTATTCCTGAAGACGCATCCTATGCAGTGTCGGGTTACCTGCTTAATGAGCAGCCCGAACGGCGCTGTTTCGCAATCTTCGATGAGCCGGCAATGCTTGAAGCATGCGCTGACGAGAATGTCGTCAAGCACTACATCAACGACCCTGGTTCGGATAGCTGGCGTATTGCAGCCATTCGCAAGAACGTCGAGACCGGCCGCGTGAAGGTGGCTGATTCGATTGAAGAGTTGGCACGGCGAGCCGACATTTCGCCTGCCGGCCTGGCCGCCTCAATCGCCCGCTACAACCGTTACGCAGATCAAGGCGAAGATCCTGAGTTTTTCAAAAAGGCCAAAAAGATCTACCCGATTCGCACCGGTCCGTTTTTTGCGGTCGAGATCCGGGCGTCTGCAATCGTTTCGTGCCATGCCGGGCTCGATATCGACGATCACGGTCGCGTGCGAGACCGATTCGGCGAACCGATCCATGGACTCTATGCGGGAGGGGAGGTGCTCGGATGCACGCTGGGGCGCCGATACATTGGCGGAGGAATTGGTATTGCCAATGCGCTGACCTTTGGACGCCTCGCGGGCAAAACTGCCGCACTGGATGGCATGGCGTCATAAACAACAGCTGATCCATGGAGCGCGAATGAAAACACGCAGGAAGGTACCCGGGTTGCACGATTTCGCACAGCAATCCATGAGCGGCTGGGCGGGACGAGGTACTCATGGTGTTTTGCCGGGCATCGATGGGTCACTTTTCGTGGTGTGGAGATCTGATCATGCAAATTGAAGACAAGATCGCGCTCCAGGAACTCAATTACCGCTACGCGCAGCACATCGACTTTCATCAGGTCGACGAGTGGGTCGCGCTGTTCACCGATGATGCGGTGCTGGATGAGCGCTCGCTCGGTTTTGGTATCCATGAAGGACGTGCAGCCATCCGCATATATGCCCAGATGCTCGCCGCCGACGTGCTGCATGCGGCGCATTTGGTGCCGAATATCCTGGTTACAGGCCTGGGCCCTGACGAAGCAAAGGGCAGCGTACTGGCGCTGGTCGAAGCGGTGACACGTGACCAGTGCCGCATGCGCTATCAGATCTGCTACGAGGACTCTTATGTTCGCCAAGGGGGAGAATGGTTGATCCGCAAGAGAGTTGTGCGTTCCACCGTTCCGCCTGAAATTCTGACGGCGGCCTCCGTTATCTGATTCGTCTACAAAAAATGGGGCGAAAGCGGACCTGGACCGTGGGCGCCCAACAAACTCTGGAAAAGAAGACATCAAATGATCTGTAGAGCCCAATACCTGACGCCACTCATGATTGCCATGAGCGTTTCTGCCTGGTCCCTCGTCGCGATTGCAGAAGAGGGGAAACAACTCGGTGGACCCGTACTCACAGCTTTCGGTGCCGAGAAGGCTGGCAACAAGGAAGGTACGATTCCGCCCTATACCGGCGAAGGCCTGGAAACCCCACCGGGTTTTGGCAAGGACTCTAAAGATCCGTATTCGCGGCCCGACCCATATGCCAATGAGAAGCCGCTGTACTCCATCACCGCGCAGAACGCCGCTCAATATGCCGACAAGCTCGACGGCATCATCGAAGTGTTCAAGATCTATCCCAACTTTCGGATGGATGTCTATCCATCCCATCGCTCGGCGGTTTTTCCTCAGTATGTGCTCGACAACACCCTGAAGAACGTCAAGGACTGCAAGAGCGTGGATAGCGACACGCGGATTGAAAACTGCTGGGGCGGAACTCCCTTTCCCGTACCGCAGAATGGAGCCCAGGTCATGTGGAACCACCTGACGGCGTACCGGGGTCATGCCTGGCAGGGCTACTCCAACTCTTACGTGGTTGCAACCAACGGCACCGTGTCTAACGTCGGGGGGAACCGGCTTTGGCAGCAGTCGCCGTATTATGACCCTAAGGCGACGGCACCCGCCGTGGACAAGACGGTGTATTGGGCCTTTCGGGCTGACGCCGATGCACCCACTCGCAAGGTTGGCGAAAAGCTTGTGATAGTCGATCCGCTTGACGTAAAGAATCTCGGTCGTCGGGCCTACCAGTATATTCCTGGTCAGCGCCGCGTGAAGTTGTCGCCGGACTTGGCCTATGACACCCCCTCGCCGTCCGGCGGAGGCTCGGCAACGATGGATGACGCGCTCGCTTTCTCCGGTGCCCTGGATCGTTACGACTTCAAGCTTGTGGGCAAGAAAGAAAAACTCATCATGGCCAACAATTTCAAGATCTACGACCGGGCGGGGTGTGATGATGCCCGCGTCGTATCGACCCGGAATTTCCCTAATCCGGACTGTATCCGCTGGGAGCTGCGTCGGGTATGGGCGGTGGAGGCGAAGCTCAAGCCCGGTTTACGACACGTTTATCCGCGTCGGATGTTTTATTGGGATGAGGATGGTTATGCGTTAGGTCTTGCGGAAAACTATGACGCAGCCAACAAGCTCTATCGAGTGGTTAGCTTGCACGGCGTTCCTTATTACGCCGAGGAAAAGGGTGGCGTGGTGGCTGAAGGCACCTTCAATTTAGATTTGCAGACAGGCGTCTGGTCAGTTCAGGGCATTCACGGCAATACCGGAGCCGGTGCCGCCCAGTCCTCCCCCAAACCGGAAAATTTCTTCTCATCCGAAGGTCTGACAGGGACAGGTATTCGCTAACGGTTGAAACCCTCCCAGCCTGCCTTTCACTCAAGGCACCGCCCCTTCCGCGAGGGCGGTGTCGCCAATCCAGCGAACTCGGAAGTCATTCCATCGGTTGATATGCTTGAAGCAGTCAAGCGTTGTTGAAGTGGGGCAGTAAGTCCCGCGCGAGCGCATCGACAGTCGAATCAAGCACGTCGGGCTCATGTGAATTCAGTGCATAGATGAAGTGGGTCACCCCTGCGGCGGCATAGGCTGATGCGACCTCGACGATGCGTTCCGCGTCGTAGCCGTCAATAGTCGAGCGCAGTTCGACCTCGGTAACCTCAACGTCATCCAGCGCAAGGTTGAAGCGCATGCAGATGTCCAGGGTTTCGGTATCGCGCCCCAGCGCTTGAGTGGCGAGGCGCAACTGTGCCAACTGCCCGCGCAGTTCATCGGGTGTTAGCCCGGTGGGATGCCAGCCGTCGCCCGCGCGAGCCACTCGGCGCAATGCTGCTTCGCTCATTCCGCCTACCCAGATTGGGAGGCGTCGCCCGGCAAAGGGTTTCGGCGAGGTGTGGACTTTGCTGAAGCGCCACTGCGGGCCAATATGTTCGGCTGCCTCTTGAGTCCATACCGCGCGCATCACGTCGAGTGCCTCGTCGGTCAGCGCCCCGCGCTTTTCCCAGGGTACGCCCAGCACGTCGAATTCTTCACGCACGTTGCCGATTCCGACACCCAAAATCACGCGTCCGCCTGAGAGCTGATCGAGCGTAGCGATGTATTTAGCGATGTCGAGTGGATGATGGAATGGCAGGACGAGCACCGAAGTGCCTAACGCGATGCGCTGTGTGCGTGACGCAATGGCAGACAACATTGCCAGGGGGTGGAAATACGGTCGGTCGCCAATTCGGGCACGCACGTAATCAACATTGACCAAGTGTTCCGAGGTCCACACCGATGCGAAGCCGTGAGCTTCAGCGCGTACCGCCAGGTCTACGAGCTTTCCAGCGTCTTGAGCGCCCCAATTGTTGGGAATCGAGATACCGATCTTCATGATGCATAACCTTCCGATTTCGTGGTTTATCCAAAGTGCGCAAACGTCTGGCGAATGTATTGCGTCAAATATGGTGTGCAAGCATATAATCTGTTTGAGGCCAGTTGGCGTCAATATCGATTTGTCTTCGGACCATTTGCAAGTCAGAGGCGTTAGCCTTGAGGAGATTTTTTTGAAAGCGACTATCACCGACATTATCGAGGCCCCCATCGACCGTATTTGGGCCATCGTTTCCGACTTTGGCGGCCTGATGCGCTGGCACCCTATGGTGGTGCGGTGCGAGACCGCGGGCCAAGGGGTGGGGGCTTTGCGAACCGTACACTTTGCCGACTGGTGGGCTGTCGAAAGACTTGAGAGTCTCGATGCTGAGGCTCATGTTGTAGGGTATGCCGTGACCGATTGCAGTCGGCCCCAGAACACGGGGGTGACCGGGCGTATTACCCTTTCGGAAGCAGGCCCTGGACGTACCTGCCTGGAGTGGGTCGCGGGCCTGGAAGCCGATAATGAGCATGCCGATGTGGTCAATGCTGCACTATTGGCTTACTACCCTGTGCGTATAGGACACCTGCGCACAGCGTTGGGGTTGACTAGCTAAGAACGGCAAGCTCTGCACCTGCAGGAAGCAACCCGTGCACGGCTCATCCGATTTCTTGCATTTCGGCGAACTGACTATTGTTAGGGTCTGCATAATAAAATAGTATGTATTCAATACCGTATGCAACAACAATAAATAGAGTGCGCAACCGGAAACTATATGTTCCGGTCCAGGAGGCATCATGGCATTTCCCGCTATTCCGTTTCTCGACCTAATCAGTAATCACTCCCTCAACGATCACCTCTGCGCCCGACAGCCGGCGGCCTTTTTCAACGACTAGGAAGTTTGCACAATGGCACAACTTATTGTGACGCAGCGGGACGGTGCTGAGGTGATCATCGAGTCGACAGGTGATCGTTCCGTGATGGAGTTGATTCGCGATCAAGGTATCGACGAATTACTGGCAATGTGTGGCGGGTGCTGCTCATGTGCGACCTGTCATGTGTACGTCGACCCTCTTTTCCTGGACAGGGTGCCGCCGATTAGCGAGTCAGAGCACGACTTGCTCGACGGCAACGATTCGCGCTGTTCGAACTCTCGTTTGTCTTGCCAGATTCCATTCAACGAAGCGCTGGATGGTCTGCGGGTAACAGTGGCGCCGGAGGAATAACATGAAGAACAGTTACGACATCCTGATCGTCGGCGCTGGCCATGCGGGTGCGCATACCGCGCTAACGCTTCGCCAGCTAGGCTTCACCGGAAGCATCGCGCTGCTTGGCGAAGAGCCAGAGCTGCCTTACGAGCGTCCCCCGTTATCCAAGGAGTTTCTTGGCGGTGACAAGCCTTTCGAGCGATTGCTGATTCGACCGGGATCGTTCTGGCTTGAGCGCGCAGTTGACGTGATCACCGGGTGCCGTGTTGTCGCTATCGATCCGGATGCGCACACAGTGCGCACCGCTGCGGGTGCAACGCTGACCTATGGCCGACTGGTCTGGGCGACCGGCGGACGAGCGCGCATGCTCACCTGCCCCGGTGCACAAGCCAGGGGTGTCCGCAACCTGCGCACGCGCGCCGATGCAGACTGGATGCAAAGCGAACTGGCCGATGTGCAGCGCGTGGTGATTATCGGCGGCGGCTACATAGGCCTGGAAGTGGCAGCGTCGCTGTCGGCAAAGGGCAAGCACGTGACTGTACTCGAGGCCCGCGAGAGGGTTCTGGCGCGTGTCGCTGGCGAGGTGCTGTCGCGGTTTTACGAGGCTGAACACCGTGGACGGGGTATCGAGGTTAGGCTAGACGCGATGGTTGAGGCCATCGAGACATACGATGATCGTGCCGTAGGCGTTCGACTTGAAGACGGCGTGATCTTGCCAGCGGAATTGATCGTTGTCGGTGTCGGCATCATCCCGGCCGTGGCGCCACTTGTCGAGGCGGGTGTCGAGTGCGCCGATGGTGTCCTGATCGATGAGTTCGCGCGCACCCGACTGCCGGACGTTCTGGCCGTTGGAGATTGCGCACGGCACGTTAATTCATTCGCGGGCGGAGCACAGATTCGAGTGGAGTCGGTCCAGAACGCAGTGGACATGGCCACCACTGCGGCGCGCACTCTGATGGGCGACCTGCGGCCGTATCACGCAGTGCCTTGGTTCTGGTCGACACAGTACGACCTGAAGCTGCAGACCGTCGGCCTGTCGATCAATTACGACCAGGAAGTGGTGCGTGGCGACATTGCAACGCGTAGTTTCTCGGTCATCTACTTGCGACAGGGGCGAGTGATTGCTCTTGATTGCGTGAATAACGCCCGGGACTTTGCGCAAGGCCGTGCTCTGGTGGCAAACGGCGCACAGATCGACCCTGTGATCCTGGCGGACCCGTGCATACCGCTCAAGGAGGCAATGATCCACTCGATCATCGCACCCGCTTGAACGACGGATATCCGCAACCTGCCATAAGCCTGGTCACCGACCCAATAAAACCAAACATCAGGAGCCGCAATGAACAACAATAATCCTGAGCAGCCAATCAGCTTCACCGACCGTGAAGTGTATGCCTGCCCATTCTCCACTTACGATCGGCTACGTGAAGAGCAACCTGTATACGTTGATCCAAAATCCGGTCACTACATCCTCACGCGATACGACGATGTACGCAAAGCGCTGTTGAAGGTCTCGGCGTTGAGCAACAACACCGGGGTCATGGGTGACCGCTGGGCGCCTGAAGCCAATGCGCTTTTTAAGGCACACGGTTGGCTACCGATGAACACGCTGGTGTCCAACGACCCTCCAGGTCACCGTACCTATCGCAGCCTGGTGGACAAAGTATTCACCACACAAAAGGTGGTGAGCCTGGAGCCGCGTATCCAGCAAATCATCGATGATCTGATCGACGACTTTGTCGGAGCTGCGGAAATCGATTTTCTTGAGGCATTTGCGGTGCGCTTGCCCATGTATGTCATCGCCGAGCAACTCGGTGTGGCAAGCGAGGACCGTCTGAAATTCAAACGCTGGTCCGATGTGGCACTCGAAAGCTTGAATCCAGTACTGACGCCGGAACAACAAATTTCTCTGGCACATGAAATTATTGAGATGCAACGCTATATGGCGGTTCAGATCGAGCGAGTGCGAGCGGTGCCCGACGACCGCTTATTGAGCCGCCTGGTCAATCTCGAGACCGATGGTCGTCAGCTCGACATGCGTGAGTTGCAGAGTTTGATTTTGCAGATCCTGGTGGCAGGAAACGAGACGACCACAACGACGTTGGCGCTGGGTATGAAGACGTTGATCGAGCGCCCTGAGCTTGTCGAAGAAATCTATCGTAATCCACAGCGTGTCGAAGCGTTCGTCGAAGAAACCTTGCGGGTCACGGCGCCACTGCAAACGCTGTTCCGCCGTGCAGTTGTCGATGTCGAGATTGGCGGCGTAACGATTCCATCAGGCGCGATGGTGGAGGTGCGGTTCGGAGCCGCAAATCGTGATCCGCAGCAGTTTGCCTGCCCGGCGCACGTTGATTTGGATCGTCCGAACAGTGCCAGCCATCTGAGCTTCGGTGCCGGCATTCACATGTGTATCGGTAACCAGCTTGCGCGGGGTGAGCTACGGCTCGCGTTTCAGGCTTTAACCCGGCGGTTGAGCGGGTTGCGCTTGACGCGCGATGGCGACAGTATCCGCTGGATCGATAACTACA
The DNA here is from genome assembly GCF_019946615.1 of Pseudomonas sp. BF-R-01. Taxonomy (NCBI): domain Bacteria; kingdom Pseudomonadati; phylum Pseudomonadota; class Gammaproteobacteria; order Pseudomonadales; family Pseudomonadaceae; genus Pseudomonas; species Pseudomonas sp. BF-R-01. Next base: position 80,558 of record NZ_JAGYFX010000001.1, on the reverse strand, counting down.
CCGCTTACGGACCCAATCAGTTGTGGATGGCGTTTGAGGTGCGTACGGAGTAGTCCAATCGTGAAAATCCAGAAACACAGGCTCCTGAGTGCCTTGCGGCAGTCGATCGACGAGCTCGCAGCAGTGGCTGACCCGCTTCGGGCGAAGGAACATCACTTGGCCGCACATTCGATTCTGGCGGAGCTGGCGCGCGGCGATAGATTGCATGACCTTCGTGATAAGTACGAGAGTGGGCGCTCACTGGGATCGCGCCTGGCCGCAGCAATAGGGCAGGGTGGTCTGTCGCCTGTGAGCAACCTGCCGCCCAGAATCTGCCACTCCTGCGATCAGGCAGCAACACTTGCACTGCTTGACCGCTTACAAAGAACGCTGGAAAGTCTCGTTGCAGCGTCCGGTTACCCTGTTGGAGGAGGCTCTGAGATCGACTCGGTGGTGCTGACTTTGATGCACTGGGAGGCGGGCTTGTACGAAGTTCCCCCGGCACCGGTACCGATCACAAGTAAGCAACTTGATATTGAAGCCATGCTCGAACGGTCGGTTCGCAACCAGGGCGGTGTGTTGGCTAACGCTCGCTTGGTGCATTGCGCGCCACTGTTTGGCGGTTTTGGCAACTCGACGGTGTTCTTTGAAGCTGAGGATGCCGACATGTGCCGCTGGCCACTGGTGTGTCGGCTGCAGACGGATGATGCTCCTTTGGGCTTACGGGGCGATATTGTTGGTGAATTCCACTTGCTGTGCTTCCTGTATCGAAAAGGTATCACCGTCGCCCAGCCATTGTGGCTTGCCAACAAACGATCGAGAGAAGAGTCACCTTTTTCAGTAGTGCGTTGGTTGGCAGGCTCTCAATTCGAACATTGGGCGGATTTGCAGTCATTGAACAGTGCTCAGATCCAATCCCTTGCTTCCGAGCTAGCGAGAATTCACGGAGTTTTGATCGAGGCGAGCGACAGCGACCTGCAGAGCAGCCTTATAGATCCGTCTGACTGTGAAGGACCGATTGTGGTAGCGGCGCGAAAGCACCTTGATCGGTGGGATGATCTCTGGAGGAGTGTCGCTGTCGCTCCGTCGTCGATCATCGAAGCCATGCTGCAATGGTTGCGTGTCAATGCACCACAATCCAATGATGAGCCAGTACTGGTACACGGCGACTACTCGCCACACAACATTGTGTTTGAAGGTGACAAGGTCGCCGGTGTTCTCGATTGGTCTCTTTCGCACATAGGTAGTCGAGCCGAAGACTTAGCACATCTGCTTTCATCGTTGGGCTCGCAAGTACAGGCTGATCATTTCATGCGTGAATACGTTGCGGCAGGTGGTCGTGCGGTGACGCCTTTTCAGCTGAAGTATTACGAGGTCATAGGTTATTTTAAAAGGATGGTGGTAACGCAGGAATCTCGATTTCGCTTTGACACGCTGTGCCACGTCGGTCCTGAATACTTCGCGCTTGGGCCGCAGTTTATCCAAGCCCCGGTCTCGAATATCGAGGCTGCAATGCGTGCCGCCGAAGCGGCACTTTAACTAACTGCTGCGAGGAGCGATCGTCGCATGAGCGGCGACCGCTGGCGACAAGGGATCTGAGATCTGGCGCTATTTTGTTTATACGAACTCAGCCCAGCCATTGTTCAGTACGACTCGCTCCAGTTTCGACCATGGCGCGCCAAAAGCCGTCGAGCCGGTTTGGCCATCGCCCGCTCAATCCTGCTGCAGTGGGGCGGCAACTGTGGTGTGCAGTTGCCGCCGTTAGTCGATGCCCTGCGTGATGTTGTGATCGAACATAGCGTGATACACGGCGATGAAACACCGGTAAAGATGCGCATGTCGAGCAAATGTCAGCGTTTATATACCATATCAACTGCTGGTGAACTCCGTCGCTGTTCATAATTCTTTTTTCTTCTGGGCAAAGCCAGAACAGCCAATAACATCATAAAACAGCAGCAGAAAACGAAGGCGAAAACCAGTCTATAAGAAGCAGGTGAGGGATAAGAAGCATTCGATCCAGCTTCTGGGCTCGATACGATATATACACTCATTAACAGAAGTACCACCAACCCACCCACACCCGTTGATGCGGCACGTAGAACCTGAAGCATGCCTGTCGCCTCAGAAGTCCGATTTTCAGGTACTGCTTCGACAATCAAATTGGGTAAAGCGGTATAGACAATTTGTAACCCTATAGCAGCAACAAGTATAGCCCCTGATATATACCATAGGCCTGAATGGTGTAGGAACAATCCTCCCCAAGCGATCATCATGGTCCAAACACCTATGAGCGCAGCATCCCGGGCAGTAAAACGTGCAGCAACCCAACCACTAAAAGGGGAGGAAAGCACACTTGCCATTTGCGAAGGCAGCATCATCAAACCGGCAACGGTAGCGGTTAGGCTGAGGCCGACTCCTGACCATGAAGGTTGCTGAAGAAACATGCTGAACACCAGATAAATCTGCAGGCTGCCTAACCCCGCTAACACAATACTGATGTTAGCGAGCGCCACCTGACGATTGGCTAGCAGACGAATGTCTAACAAAGGCTCCTTGTGTCGAAGCTCATACATCACCCAGGCAAACAGCAGCAACGCGCTGATGGCAACCAGTCCCAAGGTGCGCTCATCAAGTACGCCCCATGCCTTGACATTCGCCAAGGCATACATCACGCCGGCCACCGGCAGGATGAACAATATTCCTCCAATGAAATCGATACGCCCGGTCAATCCGGCAGGCTTAGAGGGAGGAACGAATAACCAGACCAAAACAAAGCCAAACGCAGCGAGACCGACACTGCTGTAGAAAAGAGTTGGCCATGCATGATTATCGACAATATATCCACCGATCACCAGGCCCGCACCCGCGGACACCGAAGCAGCCGCAAGGATGAAGCCAACCATCAAGGGAACCTTGTCCGGCGCGAAATTCTCACGTACCAACCCAATGCAAAGCGGCAATGCAGCAGCGGCAATACCTTGCACTGCCCTCCCTGCAATAATCCAGTTGAGCGATTCAGACAGGGCGCTGATTAAAGAGCCTAAAAGCGCAATAACCAATAAAATCAGCAAAACACGACGGCGCCCATATATATCTCCAAGGCGTGCCACTATCGCTGTCACAGATGCGGAAACAAGCAGGAATACAGTGATCAACCACCCTGCCTTAATAGGGTCACCAAATAATTTAATGAATGTCGGCATTGCCGAGAAGACCATTGTATATTCGTATCCAGCTGAGCACTCCGCCATGAGCAGCGCGAACAGTATGAGCCCAGATGAATATTTTCCTGATTTGTTGTACATAATATCACCCTTTTTTATTCTGAGATTTCATTGAGAGCATCTTGCTTGAATGTATAGGCGCCAGCTTGCAAATGGGTAGGCTGACTTGCTGTTTATGACAATGTAAGCGCTGAAAGCGCACTTTGCTTATTGCTCGCCATGTCCGGCTCCCTGCATCCTGCCGAGCGTCACCAGAACTTAAAAGTGTAACCTATGATTACTCGATTCCCGTCGCGATCCACAGTATGGTTGCCGCGGTACTTGACATTGCGCCAGCGCAGGGAAATATTCTTGAATGCTCCGCTTTGCACTACATAGGTCAGATCAGTGTTGAACTCATACTCATTCGCTTGCGCATTGCCAACTTGAAAGTTGTCGCCTCGCACATATCTGTTCATCAGAGTCAGCCCGGGGATACCGACGGTCGCGAGGTCAAAACTATATTCGACCTGCCAAGTATCCTCGCCGGCATAGAGAAAATGGTGATAGATTCCCCAAGCGCGGGCCCAAGGGACAGTCCCGCCTATGAACGGCATGCCGGTGCGACCGCTCTGGTTCTGATAGCCCGCGCCCAAGGTGTGGCCTTTAAAACCAAGGCTGAACATGCTACCCAAAGTTCGATTATCGATGCCGCTGTTGTTTTCTTCGTCACTGTGGAAATAGCGCGCTTCGGACGTCAAGCGCCATTCATCCGACAACCGCAGCGTGTGGTTCAGCTCCACATATTGCTGGTTGTAATTGTCCTCCAACTTGGCGTAATAATAAGTAGCACTGAAACCTGGGCGGAAGTCATAGGTGAAACCGGCATAGTTGAACCTTTCGCTGGCTGTGCTGGCCGCCAGCCCGCCGCCCTTGGTAAAGGCCAACATGGCCATGTCCTCATTACCCGTTGAATCACGCAGGCGGGTACTACGGAGCTGCCCAGCGATCAGGGTAATCTCTTCAAGATCCTTCGATACTATCTGAGCTCCTTCGAAAGTCTGCGGCAGTAGCCGGTTGTCAGCCCTGAAGGCCACTGGCAACACCGGTTCTTGCGTACCCACGGTAAGCACACTCTTGCCAGCACGAACCTTTGCCGTCATGCCAAAGGAGCCGAATTCGTCCGCAACGTCCCCTTCCTTACTGACTGGCAGCGCCCCGGTGCCGCTAGTGCCACGGCCGGAGTCGAGCTTCATGCCCAGCAGACCCAAAGCATCGACCCCGATGCCAACCGGTCCTTCGGTATAGCCGGAGTTGAAGCGCAGCATGAAACCCTGTCCCCACTCTTCCAGCTTGTGTTTGCCACTGGAAGGGTTATCCCGTAAATCCTGATTCATGTAGAAGTTACGAGTCTGCAGGGTCAGGTGACTGTCATTGGCGAAAGAGGCCATGGCTGAAGCGATGGGAACGTAATGTATGCCGCCAAAAATTGACGAGACTAACGCGATGTGCCTTGCGTACATTATTAACCCTTTTTTATTATTATTTCGGTCAGGTACCGGCTCTTGATCTTTGCGGGGCAGTTTTCTGATATCGCAAAGCTAGTAAAACTAATTGCGAAGTTCTTTTTTAGATCAAGTAGTTGCGTCATAAGAGGGTGACATAAACGTCATTTTTGATGTGCAATGGAGCGGTCGTCGATTGAGGATCGCTGCGGCAGGGGGCATCGACATGCCCCACTGCCTTTTTCATGCGAGCTGGGCCCAACCATTGTTGAGTACGACAACTTGCCGTTCCACCGCAGTGGTTCGGAAGCTTACCCCACCGCTTTCCTTCCAGAGCTCGGTACGCAGTGTTTCACCGGGGTAGACGGGGGAGGAAAAGCGCAGACTCAGCGAACGCAGCTTTTGCGGGTCATCCTTGCAAGCTCCCTCAAGAAGCGCACGGGTAGCCACACCCATGGTGCACAGGCCGTGCAGGATCGGCTTGTCGAAGCCGGCCTTTCGGGCGATTTCGGGGGACGCATGGATTGGATTGTAATCACCCGAGAGCCGGTAAATCAGTCCGGCCTGGGGTAGTGTTGTAAGGCTGATGTTTCTATCTGCTGCCCGTTCGGGCATGGAGCGCGGCGCTGGTGCTTTCTCCGAAGTACCACCGCAACCGCCGTCGCCGCGCAAGACATAGGTCGAGGTCACGGTACTCACAAGGGTACCGTTTTCCTTGTCGGTAAGGGTCTTGCGCAGGTAGAGCATCGCACCTTTGCCTGGGCCCTTGTCCACCACGTCGGTGACTTGGTAAGCGCCTACGTAAGTTCGCCCGGGCAGGAGAGGAGCGTGGACGACGAACGATTGTTCGCCGTGCAGAATGCGCACCCAATCGATGCCCAACTCGGGCTCCTTGACCCACGCGCCTGGATGCGCGATGACGTTGACCATGGCAGGGAAGACCTTCAGGCCTTCTTCGTAGGTGAATTGCAGATCTTCACTGGCATCGGCGCGCGTACCGACGCCGACACCCAGTGCGTAGAGCATGCAGTCGCGCGCTGTGATTGTGTGCTCAAGGGCTGGAAACTGCCAGGCCAGAACTTTTTCGAGGTTCATAGCGCTTGCCTCAGACCGGATCCCAGGTGAACACGTCGCGCGACTTGTCCAGCGGATAGAACGAGGACTCGAACATCGGGATGGCGCGTTCAAGGCAGGTTTCCACGGTCCAGCCTTCGCTATTGTGAGCCGTGCGGATCGGGCGCGGTTGCGAAAACAGGAAGATTTCGTTATTGCGCACGGCAAATATCTGGCCGCTCACATGGCTGGCGCCGTCCGTCAGCAGCGCTAGCGTGAACGGGGCTATCTTGTCAGCCTCAAGACGCATGTTCACTTCCATCCGGGCTTTGCCTTCCGGGGTGTCGGCAGGAATGCTGCTGACCATCCGTGTGAACGCGAACGGCGCGATGCAGTTCGAGCGTACGTTGAATCTTTCCAAGTCCAGCGAAATGGATTTGGAGAGTCCGACGATTCCCATCTTGGCGGACATATAGTTGGCTTGCGCCAGATTGCCGATGAGCCCCGAGGTCGAGGTCATGTGTACGAAGGCACCGCTTTGTTGCTCCTTAAAGTGAGGCGCCGCGGCACGAGACACATTCCAGGTGCCTTTGAGGTGCACCTTGATCACGGCATCGAACTCCTCCTCCGTCATCTTGTGGAAGAGCACGTCTCGCAAATTGCCAGCGTTGTTCACCACGCCATCAATGCGACCGTAAAGGTCAATTGCTTGTTGAATGATCCGCTGTGCACCGTCCCATTCAGCGACGCTGTCGGTATTGGCTGAAGCGGTTCCACCCAGTTCCTCGATCTCCGCAACCACTTGTTGTGCGGGGCCGGCACTGGCGCCGGAGCCATCCATACTCACACCTAGGTCGTTGACGATCACTTTGGCACCCTGACGTGCGGCTTCGATCGCGATACCGCGACCCACGCCAGCGCCGGCGCCGGTCACAACAATGACTTTATCTTCAAGCAGTTTCATAAACGCACTCCGGACAGTACAGCAATGGGAAAGAAAGCAGGTTAGAGACGACTGGCGATGAGTCGCCATGCGTCTTGCAGTTCGCTGCGGTATTCGGGCGCTGCAATTTGGATCAAGGCTTCGGCGCGCTCATGCACGCTTGCACCCTTGAGCCGCGCAACGCCGTATTCGGTGACGACAAAGTCGACGTCTACCCGTGAGAGTGTGGCGACCGTTTGCGGGCCCAGCATCGGTACGATGCGGGAACCGTGCTTGTGGGTGGCATGCAGCGCGATGATGCTGTTGCCGCCGAGTGACATCCGACCGGCACGCGCGAAGTCTGGTGCACCTCCACACCCGCTCACGGCGGCGCCGCGAGTCGTCTCAAGGTTGCACTGACCGAACAGGTCAACCTCCAGTGCCGAGTTAACTGTCACGAAGCGGTCAAGTTTGGCGAGGAGAACCGGGTCGTGGGAGATATCGCAGCCAACCACTCGCAACGGATGGAAATCGCGGATTCTTTCGTAAAACGAATGGCTGCCCACCAGCACGCAGGAGGTGTGGAGGTAATTCATGTCCAGTGCACCGGCAGCGGCCAGTTCCAGCAACCCGTCCGAGAGCATGCCCGAATGCAACTTTAAACCGCGGCGGTCACGCAACATGCTCATCAGTGCGGTGGGGACCTTGCCCAAGCCCGTTTGCAGCACAGTGCCATCTTCAATCAGGGGGGCGATGTGGCGCGCGATGGCTTCAGTGCCACTGTCGGCAGGCACGTCATAGACAGGAATCGGTGTATCGACTTCGCAGACATAGTCCAGTGAGTCGAAACGAACAGTGTAGGACCCGCGCACCACGGGCGTCTGCATGTTGATCAAACCCAGTCGGCGACGTGCTTTGCGCAGAACCGTCGGGGCGAACTCCACGGAAGGGCCGAGGGAGCACATACCATTTTCGTCGGGCGGCGACAGCTGGATCACCGCGAGGTCGACGTTGACCTGTTCGTTGATATGTCGAACGAAGCCAGCGTAGGACATTGGCAGCGCGCGGAAGCGGCCCTCACGTTGAGCGATCGCAAACTCGGGTTGCATGAACAGGCCCGTCACCTGTCCAGAGGGGTGCATCCGCTCCAGATCAAGCGCATTGATGCCTGGCACGTAACTGGTGAGCAAGCGAGCGTTCCGTGTGAGCTCCGGATCGCGCAGCAGTTCTTCCATGAACGATAGTGGCGCTCCACTGGATCCAGGGACGAAAACCCACTCACCCGGCTTTATCAACGACGGCATCGCCTGTGGCTCGATGAAGCGCTTTTGCCGCAAGGACTTGAGAGGCTCGCCTACCTGAATATGGTTTGTCATCAGCTGTGCAGTCCAAGGATCGACAACGCAGCTATGCCCAAGTAAGGGACACCGCCAAGGTTGTGAGTCAGGCCATAGGTCGGGTTTGATAGTTGGCGTTCCCCGGCGCGACCGAGTAACTGTTGGTAGACCTCGTAAGCCATGCGCAGTCCAGAGGCGGCGATCGGGTGGCCGAAACACTTGAGGCCACCGTCTACCTGGCACGGCACGCCGCTTCCGCCCCGGTCGTAGAAGCCGTCCAGGATGTCGTGGACAGCGCGACCGTCCTTTGAAATGAACAAGTCTTCCATCGTCACCAGCTCAGTGATGGAGAAGCAGTCGTGGACTTCCATAAGGGAAAGCTGATTGCGAGGGTCAGTGATTCCTGCCTCGGCATAAGCGCGTTCGGCCGCCTTCCGGGTAGTGCGCACCTGGCTGCCGTCCCATTTGTCAGTGGTCGACTCGATACCTGAGCTGATACTGAGCTGGATGGCCTTGATCGTGACCATGTCCCTCTTGCCGAGCGCTCGTGCGATCTCGGGAGTGGTGACGATCGCGCAGGCTGCGCCATCGCTCACGCCGCAGCAGTCGTACAGGCCGAGGGGGTCGGCGATCATCGGCGCGTTGAGGATTTGCTCCATGGTAACTTGATTACGCAAGTGGGCCTTTGGGTTCAGCGCGCCGTTCTGATGGCTCTTCCAGGAGACATGGGCGAGGGCACGCTTCAGGTCCTCTTTCGACACACCGTGCCGTGAGCGGTAACCTGAGGCCAGTTGGGCAAAACCGGCTGGGGCCGAGCCAAGCGGCAACCAAAGGTCATTCAACGTGCCCTTGTATGGCGCCGGCAGGCCACCATAGCCGGTATCCTTTAACTTCTCGGCGCCGATGGCCAGGGCGATGTCTACCGCTCCGGATGCCACCGCGTAGGCAGCGCCGCGCAAGGCTTCAGTCCCTGTTGCACACATGTTTTCTACCCGGCTGACCGGGATGCCATCGAGCCGCAACGCGAGCGAGGTCGGGATCGCCGAATTGCCGACGTTGACGTTATCCATGCAGGAGCCGCTCCACGCGGCCTCGATCTGGTGACGTTCGATGCCGGCATCGGCCAGCGCCTCATCAAATGCCTCAGCCAATAGTTCATGTGTGCCGACGTCCCAGCGCTCGCCGAAACGTGTGCAGCCCATGCCGATAATTGCGACTTTGTCCCTGATGCCCGTTGCCATAGATATTTTCCAGTGTGTTATGCCACGATCGGCGTGGCTTTCCAGAAATAGCGCGGATAGCCACGCACCTTGTCGATGTCCTTGATGCGGTAGACCATGCGCAGCGGGGTGCCGACGTCGATGCCGGCTTCGCCGACGTCGACGACCTCCATCAACAGGCGGGCACCGACATCAAACTGCACGAACCCAACGTATAAAGGTGGCGAGGGGTGGTAGGACAGCCAATCGGCGGTATAGGTCAGCACCTTGGCCGATTCGTCAAACAGTGGGGCTGGCTTGAAGACGGACGCCGGGGCGTGGCACTCGGGCGATACGCAATAGGCCAGTTGGGGAAACTGGACCGTGCCGCAGCGTGTGCACTGACCGGCAACGAAACTTGATAGCTGATGCGCCGAGCGATACTGCTCTGTGAATGCGGTCTTCAGCTGTTTCTCTCCACGCATGCCGGTCTCGAATTCGAGGCCATCGTCATACGCCAGCAATCGCATGTAGCTTTCATGTACTTGCGCATCGGCTAGCGCGCCGCTGACACCACGGCGTGGCTTGAACGAATCGATAGCGTCGGTAGCGCGCAAAACGAGTACGTCGCACCCTTGACCGAATCCGATGACCACGAGTATTTCGTTTGCCTTCGCCTTTTCAAGTGCCTTGGCCAGCATCAGGCACGGATGGGCGCTGCCGGCGTAGCCGCATGTCTCTGCGAGGCCGTCGCTGATTGCTTCGCTAGAGATGGCGCATTTTTTGGCCACCAATTCGGCTATGCCCTTCAATGAGGAGCCCAAAATGAAGTGGCTGACTTCAGAGGCGGACACCTTCGCGTCATCCAATGCCGCTTCGACTGCCTCGGGGACTATTTTTGCGTAGCCCTCGTCGCGGATCCAGCGCTCCTCCCAGTAATAGTCATGGCGGCCGTTCGAGGCACGGAAATGGTCGACAAAGACGTTGGTGCGGCTGGCGCTGCCGACCAGGCGAGCGATTACGCCTTCGCTGCCCAGCGTAAAGGCGGCGGCGCCAGCTCCATAACCCAGCTCCTGGGTGCTGGCCGGCTTGGCGGACGGGTGATCACTCGCGATGTAGAGCGCGGGGCCCCGGGAGCTCTGCAACGCATCGAGCAAACCCGAAACGCCGGCGCGCTGGGATTGGCCCAGGTCGCGGCTTTGTACATCACCGGGCAGTGCCAGTGCGCTGGCGACAAGGCTGGCGCACTGCAGGTCTGCAAACGGCGCTCGCGTGGTAGCCAATACCAGCGAGCGCAACGCGGTGCGAGGTCGTCCGTCGAGGGCATCGCGAGCGGCCTCGACCGCCATGGTCACGCTGTCCTCGTCCCAGCTGCAAAATGCTCGCTGACCCTTGGCCTGATTGCGCAGGCCTGGAGCCATCCAGCTGTGCGCCGCCGCTATTGCTGTGCGCTGCATACGCAGTCGCGGAACGTAGCCGCCATAGGCGGTGAGGCCGAAGTCTGTGGGGAATGCAGTCACTTGGGAAACCCTTCAAGTAGTTGGCATAGGTGTGTCACGAAGCGCCTTCGCCAGAATTATAGTATGAAAGCATACGATATGTGCAAGCTCATATTTCCAAGAATTTATCTGAGGGTGTAAGCCAAGTGAGATCTGTTGGGGCACCCTTTGTGCGTTCGATCTCCCTACATATAACTTATGCTGGCATATTACTTTGGCTATGATAAGGTTTGTACCGATGTTTTGATTCGTAGACCCTTTTTACGCTCCAGCGAGGTGGTGATGGCAGGCCTGTATTTTGAGCAATTGACGATGGGGCAGGTTTTTCGGCATGACATCCGACGTACGGTGACCGAAACCGACAATATTCTTTTCACCACGATGACGCATAACCCGGCGGCCATTCACCTCGACGCGCATTACGCAAAAGACACTGAGTTTGGTCGTCCACTCATGAACAGTGTTTTTACGCTTGGGCTCGTGGTCGGAATTTCGGTCGGCGATACCACGCTAGGCACCACGGTGGGTAATCTGGGATGGGATGAAGTTCGCTTTCCGAAGCCGGTTTTTATCGGCGATACGATTCGAGTCGAATCCACGGTAATCGACACGCGGGAAAGTAAATCCCGCCCTGCCAACGGAATCGTCGTCTTCGAGCATGTGGGCTATAACCAACACGACGAGTTGGTGTGTTCGTGCAAACGCAGCGCGTTGATGTACCGCCTTCCTTCAGGCGCGAATTGACGGAAGCTCTTATCCTCAATAACAGCTATTGCGGTGCAGCGAAATGCCTGGAATCAACAGGCCGCGCATCGCTATGAGGCTTACTAAAACTGGAGGTTTTCTTGATCACCCGCACGATTTTCCAGAGCGAACACGAACAATTCCGCGACAGCGTGCGTCGGTTCATTGAGCGCGAGATTACGCCGCACCACGAACGCTGGGAAGAGCAGGGTATGGTTGATCGCGACCTGTGGCTCAAAGCCGGAGCGGCGGGTCTGCTATGTCCCAACCTGCCTGAAGAGTATGGAGGCTGTGGTCCCGATTACCGTTTCAACGTAGTGATTACCGAAGAGCTGGCGCGAGCCGGCGCTACCGGTCCGGGTTTCTCGATCCATTCAGACATGGTGGCTACCTACATTGCCACTTTTGGCACAGCAGAGCAGAAGGATCACTGGCTGCCGAAGATGGTGAGCGGCGAGGCCATCGGCGCATTGGGATTGACGGAGCCTTCGGCAGGCAGCGACCTGAAGAACATTCGCTGTCGCGCCGTGCGCGAGGGTGACGAATACGTCATCAGCGGTCAGAAGGTCTACATCTCCAACGGCCAGTTGTGCGACATCATCGTCATGGCCTGCAAAACCGATCCTTCAGCGGGTGCGAAAGGAATGAGCTTTATTCTGGTCGAGGCGGATCGGCCAGGCTTTACCCGTGGGCGCAACCTCAAGAAAATCGGACTCAAGGCGCAGGATACGTCTGAGTTGTTCTTTGACAATGTACGCGTTCCGGTCAGCAACCTGCTTGGACAGGAGGGGGCGGCGTTTGCGATGGCCATGAGCAAGCTTGCGGAGGAGCGGTTGACGATTGCCGTATCCGCCATCATGGCAGCCGAAACTGCGTTGCAGTGGACCGTAGACTACACGCGCGAGCGGAAGGCGTTTGGTCAGTCGATCAGTGATTTCCAGAATACGCGTTTCAAGCTGGGCGAGCTGAGCGCTGAGGTTCTCGCCAAGCGGGTCTTCGTCGATCGCTGCATTGAACTGCTTTTAGAGAAGAAACTCGATGCAGTCGACGCTGCGGCGGCCAAGATGCTTTGCACTGAGCTGCAGTGCAAGTTGGTCGATGATTGCCTGCAGTTCTTTGGCGGCTACGGGTATATGCTCGAATACCCCATTGCCCGCGCCTACGTCGACGCGCGTGTCCGTCGCATTGCCGGGGGCTCCTCGGAAATCATGCGGGAGATATTAGGGCGGCGTTTGTTCTCGGAGCGTGGTAAGTGAGTGGCGAAATCAGTCGTGCGCCCTTACGATCACTTTTGTTCGTGCCAGGCGATAGTGAACGCAAGCTGTTGAAGGCTGAGGCGTCTGGGGCTGACGCGCTGATTCTCGATCTTGAGGATTCGGTGGCGTCGAGCCGGACGGCGATAGCTCGCGAGCTGGTTCTCGAGTATTTGCATGCGCATCGCCAGCGTGATTTCCAACTGTGGGTGCGCATCAATCCCTTGAGCACCCCCGCAGCGCTGCTCGATCTTGCAATCGTGGCGGGTGCCCCCGACGGTTTAATGTTGCCCAAGGTCGATTCGGCGGCCGATGTTGCGAGGCTTGCCAACATGCTCGATGCGTTGGAGGTGCGTGACGGCTTGGCCTTTGGCGGTATTGCCATCCTGCCTGTGGCTACCGAGACTCCGGCATCGCTGTTCACGGTTGGCTCTTATGCTGGCTGTTCACCCCGACTTGCTGGCCTGACCTGGGGGGCTGAAGATATCACCGCAGCGTTGGGGGCCAGCAGCAATCGTGAGGCGAATGGCGAATATAACCACCTCTGCACACTGGCCAGGACATTGTGCCTGACCGGTGCAGCCGCGGCTGGGGTGCAATCGATTGACACCATTTGGGCTGACTTCGCTGACATTGATGGTCTCGCCGAGGAAGCGCGACAGGCGCGACAGCGCGGTTTCACCGGCAAGCTGGCCATTCATCCAGGCCAGGTTGAGGTGATCAATCGCGCCTTCACGCCCAGCGCCGAAGAGATCGCCTGGTCCCAGCGGGTAGTGCAGGCTTTTGAAGCCAGCCCCGGCGTCGGCACCCTTGGGCTTGATGGGAAAATGCTCGACATGCCGCACCTTAAACAGGCTCGCCGGATACTGTCGACAGCGCGCATTCTGGCGTGAGATCGGTACATGCAGGCCGTTTCAGGCGTTGAGAAGTCGCAAGCGTTCGGCGGTGATAATCTGTCGGTAGGTTTGGCGGTGAGTCGATAGTCATTTTTCGGAAGGTTTTCCGGTCGCCAGGGTGTCTATCGGTTCGATTAAAACAACAATCATATTTCGAAGAATTCAATTTACGGCTTCTGCTGAAGGCGCCGCAACGGAGTTGCCGCAATGACCGAACATTTTATCGAGCGCGCCTTAGAAGGCGTGCTGGAATTCCGGCTCAATCGCCCCGAAAAACTCAACGCGCTCAGCCCGGCGATGTTGCGCGCATTGGCTATAGCGGTGCAACGCTTTGCGCAAGACCCGGCGCTGCGGGTCATGCTGATATCGGCTAACGGAGCCTATTTCTCTTCGGGAGTCGAGGTCACTGCCGAGATTACCCCGCCGGACAACGGCAGTACGCTGGACAATCGTCGTTGGTTCCTTGAAACGTATCACCGACTTTTTGACGAGCTCGAGTACATCGAAAAACCTATCGTCGTAGCGCATCAAGGGGGCTGCTTCGGAGGTGCTCTGGAGCTCAGCCTGTCGTGCGATTTTCGTCTGGCCGCACGTAGTGCGATGTATCGACTGCCGGAAATTGATTTCGGTACGTTACCCGGCTCCGGTGGTGTGAGCCGGCTCACTCGCATAGCAGGCCCGCATTGGGCGCGCTGGCTGGTGATGTCGGGTGAGAGCGTGACGGCCGAGGAAGCCGTCACGATGGGGTTCGTGCACCGAGTTTTTGATGACGCTGTTTTCGAGCGTGAGGTGCAGGCTTTCTGCCGCAAGCTTGCGGGGCAACCGCGGGAGATGCTTGCTGCTGCGAAGCTTGCCATCGAGCTGGCGACAGACCTGGATCGGTCGCAGGGTCGTCAGGTCGAGCGGCTCGCCAACAGCATGTTGCTCTCGGGTGCGGAGCACAAGGCAAAGCTGCAGGCGTTTTTGGACCGACAGGCTGCGAAACGGCGCCAGCGCGAGAGTGATGGTGGGGCATCGTCGTGACTGCTGTGATCATCGCGGCGCTGCGAGATCTTTAAGCGCCTCGAGCGCATTGTAATTAATAGTATGCTTGCAATCTGAATGTGTTGCTGTGCTGTCCCAAAGGTTATTGATTTTCACAGCAACGTTTCTCGGCTGCTTGATTGATATCGTATGCATTGATACTATATTTTTGATTGCTTGGCAGACCGAACAGCCTGACGGGTTAGGGTCGCCGGCATTTGTCATAAACCCTTCTCCAGAAGAACTACCTATGGCCCAGCGCACCTCCCATTTCATCGCCGAGACCGATGTCGATTTCCTCCCTTGGTCGATTGGCGACCTGCTCCGCGACGCCGCCCACCGACGACCTGATCATACGGCGTTGATTGTTCCGGCTGATGCGCAGGGTCGTCCGGAGCAACGATGGACTTACCGCGAGCTCGAGGCCGAAGCAGAACGTGTCGCAACTGCGCTGTTACGTCATTGCGATACGGGTGACCGGGTTGCAACCTGGGCCGGCGCGAGTTCCAACTTACTGATGCTGCACCTTGGGGCGGCGTTGGCCGGCGTTGTGCTGGTCACGCTCAATCCGGCATGCCGAGGTGAGGAGCTCAAGTATTTACTCGGTCAGGGGGACGTTCGGGGCATTTTTCTCGATCGCGTGTTCCGCAATATGGACAATATTGCCGTACTCGAAGCGGTGCGGCCAACGCTCCCGAAGTTGGACTCGGTCGTCTACCTGGATGAGTGGCAAGCGTTCATCGGTGGCGCGTGTGATGCGTCGAAGCTGCCTTCGGTCAATCCCGACGCGCCAGCACTGATTATCTTCACGTCCGGAACGACAGGGAAGCCAAAGGGCGCAATGCTCGGCCACGCCGGCGTCGTTAACAACGCGCGTTACGCACAGGCTCGCATCGGTATGCCCGAGGGGGCGGTGTGGCTCAATATGTTGCCGATGTTCCATGTAGGAGGCAGCGTAACGATGACGCTCGGCTGTATCGCGAACCTTGGCACTCAGGTGCTGCTGCCCGAGTTCAATCCAGAAGCGATGCTGGATGCCCTGCAGCGTTACCAAGTGAACATGACCATGGCTGTGCCAACGATGATCCTTGCGGCAATACAGTCCGAGCAGTTCGACCATACCGACCTGTCGCACCTTCAGGTACTGGTCACTGGGGGGACTGTCGTCGTTCCGGATCTGATACGTATCGTACGTGAGCGCTTTCGCTGCGAGCCCATGATCGTGTTCGGCCAGACCGAGGCGGGGGGATCCATGTGCTTGTCGCGCCGGGGCGATGATGTCGAGCTGCTCACACAAAGCGTCGGCGCACCGCTACCGTTGTCGGAGGTCAAGATTATTGACATCGACGGGTGCCTGGCACCGATAGGGCAGGTGGGTGAGATCTGCGTGAAGACCCGTTGCCGTATGCTTGAATATTTCCGCATGCCTGAGAAGACGAGCCAGACGATCGATGACGACGGCTGGGTGCACACTGGTGATCTGGGCAGTCTGCAGCCGGATGGCTACGTGCAAATCACCGGCCGCCTGAAGGATATGATCATCCGGGGGGGCGAGAACATTTACCCTCGCGAGATCGAAGACTTGCTGGCAGAACATCCTGCCGTTCAGCAGTCCGCAGTGTTCGGCGTTCCGGACGAAAAATGGGGCGAGCAGGTGGCTGTCGCGATTGTGTTGAAGTCGGGGTACTCGTGTAATGCAGAAGAGCTCGGCCTATTCCTCGATGGTCAAATTGCACGACACAAGATGCCGCGTGTTTGGCGCTTCCTGGACACTTTACCGGTTACGCCCACGGGCAAGGTGCAGAAGTTCGTGCTACGCGAGCAACTGCTTCGAGAGTAGGCCTTGGCCTGATCGGCCTCGGGCGAAATCTGCCCCACAAACTGCGCGGCATCCTGTTACTCGCTGGTGCTGGCTGCGCGCAGTGCACATGACTGAAATAGGAAGGGTGTTCGATGGAATTAGGCATTCGCGGGCGCAAAGCCATTATCAATGGCGGTAGCGCAGGGCTTGGATTCGGTGCTGCGTTGGCATTGGCGCATGAAGGCGTCGAAGTCTACATCTCTGCGCGCAATGAGGTGCGACTGAACGAGGCGTGCGAGTCGATCCGCCGCTCTACTGGAGCGAAAGTTGAAGCAGTTGTCGCTGATCATGCCTCGGTGGAAGGGCGGCAACGTATTCTCGAACGCTGCCCCGAGCCCGACATCTTGATTGGCACCTGCTCTCCGCCGCCCTTCATTGAAGATTTCCGCTCGATCTCCGAGGACGACTGGCGCAGCAACTTTGAAACCACGCTGATTTCGCCGATCGAATTCATGCGATCGGTAGTCGACGGCATGGTCGAGCGGCGCTGGGGGCGCATAGTCAACATCGCTACGGCTGCCGCCAAATTTCCGCATCCATGGCGCATCTTGTCTGGTGCCCCGCGTGCCGCACTGACCAACTATTCCGTGGCGGTTGCTCGGCAGGTGGCGCAGTACAACGTCACGATTAATACGCTGCTACCGGCGATGCACGACACCGATGGTATCCGTGCGATTTACGGGGCGAAGGCGGTTGAGAATGGCACGCATGTCGACATCGAAATAGCCGAAGCCGTGCGCTCGATCCCTATACCCGCTGGCAGGTTCGGATCGGCGGTCGACTTTGGAATGATTACCGCGATGTTTTGCAGCGAGCAATCGAACTATATCACCGGGCAGAGCCTCGTCGTTGACGGGGGGGTTACGAATTCTCTGTTCTGAGTAGCGCTAAGATTCAGCAGGAACTAATGTGCAGCCATACCATATGTCGATGGAGTGCCTGCGCACCGTGGCTGGACGCACGATGGTGTGTTCGCTTTTTCACATGATGAGGTGGAGAGATTCGATATGGCAGCGATTCAGAGAGGAATGGCCCGAGGCGATGGTATCATTGAGGCCGATATTGACAATACCTGGGCATTGTTAACCGATTGGGGAAACATGGATTGGTGGGGCAACGACCTTGATCAGGGAGCGATGACGGCCGCCCGCACGTATCTTGAAGGAGAAAAAGGGCAGGTTCCGCGCACAAAGGTCATTGAGCGCGAAAGCGGTGACGAGACCGGGGTCGCTCATGTAAATCGGGAAGTCTTGATTCACGAAGATTCCGCGACGCATCGCTTGTACTACACCTGTTCGAACGGTCTGTTGCTTGGTGTTAACAACTACCTTGCCAGCTGGACGCTTGATGCTCTCGAGGGGGCGCGCTGTCGTATGACCGTTACGGCGCAATTTGATGTGGTTGAGCCTGGAAAACTGGAGGAGGCCCGTAATACCTTCGAGGCTGTCTACGAGCTGATTTTCAAAGGTGTTGGCAGCTACCTTGCTAAGCGCGGTGGAACGTACACTCAGGCAGGGTAAATCTGAGAGAGGCTGGCCGAGGTGAGGTGGTCAAGACTGGGGGGAGGGCGAGCCCGCCCTTCAGCTTGAGCCACTCGGCGCTAAACTCGTTTCAGTCGCGCAGCCTATGTATCAGTTGCGCGCGGGTGAAGGACATGCAATGTGTCATTGCCCGAATTAGGCTCCTGAATGCTTGAACTCTCTCGCCAGACACTGACATGACAGCCGCCTTTAGAGGTGGCGTATCAGCGATGCCTCAATCAGCGCAGAGAAGCGA
Source organism: Pseudomonas sp. BF-R-01 (assembly GCF_019946615.1). Classification (NCBI taxonomy): domain Bacteria; kingdom Pseudomonadati; phylum Pseudomonadota; class Gammaproteobacteria; order Pseudomonadales; family Pseudomonadaceae; genus Pseudomonas; species Pseudomonas sp. BF-R-01. The sequence continues at coordinate 62,308 of NZ_JAGYFX010000001.1, read as the reverse complement.
AGCTCACCACGGGTGTGAAGCAACTCAGGGGCATTTCATTACAGGCCTTTCGGGCTAACTCCCTCTGCTCAATCACACTCGCATTTAGCAGTGTAAATATTGCAAAAACTGACAGCGCAAATATAGTAATCATTATTGTTGTTTTCATTTTTTTGCCTGCTTATGAGCAATTTCGGTTCCATATCCACGATAAATTTTCTTCGGGTCAAAGGGTTTGACGCGCAGTTTTATCCGGGATGGAACATTCATTCGTGGTCTTTTCCTGCGATACGGTATGCAGGCATACTATGTACCTGTTGATGGTTGCCGATTCAATCTGCAGCCGATAAACGGTGGTGTCTTTTCGTATTTGGATGTGAGGGGCGTCGGTGCCGCTGAGCAATTCATGCCTCATGAAAAAGTTGGTGAATGCTTGAATAGCTCGCCGCGTTGCCATCTGGCTGACTGTAGGCATGACGCAAATAGAGGTTTCGAGTCATCATTCCCAAGGGTGTGAATGCCTGGGTCTCCTGTGCGCAATCCATGGCGATTTCCAAATCATTCAGCAACGGTCCCATTAGTAAACCACTGGCCGCAGTTTTCACGGTTTCTTCGCGCTTTGCCTTGAACGCACTGAGGCTGAGGCGATCACTTGCACTGTGTTGCATGATCGAAGCGAGGACGAGTGGGTCCAAACCGCTCTTGACGCCAAGCGCGAGTGACTCGGCGGTAGCTGCCATAACAATTGCTTGGCGTACATTGCTGCAGATGCGTGCTGCCTGACCACTTCCGCTGGCGCCCACATGAAAAATCTGTCTGCCCATGCTCAGCAGTAGGGGATTGGCCAGCGCGAAAGACGTTCTTGACGCGCCGACCATGAAGCTCAAGCGGCCGGTTTGTGCCTCTTCGATATCCCCCTGATAGGGCGCGTCCAACCATATAAGATCGCGTGCTGCAGCGGTGGCGGCAATCAACTCAGCCGCCTTCGGAGAAATTAGTGAGCAGTCGATCATCATTAAATGCTGGGGTGCGCAGGCAATGATGCCTTCTTGCGAAAGATAGAGTTTTTTTACCTGATCTTCGTTCGATAACAGGCTGATAACCACTTCCGACCGGATAATGGCGTCGATAGTTGACGATTCGGCTGTCCGATCATTCCAAGGGAAAGCCATAACCTTGTGCCCGGAGCCTTTGAGTTTTCGAGCAAGGATTGTCCCGATTTCTGTCGATCCAATGAACGCAATTCTGGCCATGGTTAGGAGGTCTCGATTGGCTAGCGTTTTATTTAGGAAGGCAACCGGGTTGAGCGCTTCAACTCATCCAGTGTTCCGGTTATGGAAGCCCTCACAATGCTGGTCATCAACTGTGAGCGGCTGACTGAGTCGAGTTGATCGTGAGCGAACCAGGAGGGCAGATTATTGAGCAGTGACACACTGCTTTTGGCCAGAGCTTTCAATTGTGGCGAAACGTTCTGGCAGGCACATTCGGCGAGCAACTGAGCCAAACGGTTTTCATAAATACTCCGCAGGCGTTGAATCGCTTCGCTTTGTTCTTCATCAAGGCAATGCATTTCTCGTTCGGCCACCAAAAAATATGGGGCCATCTTGCTGTGCAGGTTTATGTGCAAAGCGAGCAATTTATGCAATCGATCTCGAGCGCTGCCTCGTGCGGTTGACGTGCGGCTGAGACCATTCACTAAGCATCTGTACAACTCCTCTATCAACTCGAAGAGTAGGACTTGTTTGCTCTCGATATGGTTGTAGAGGGAGCCCGGGGAAAGCCCCATATGGGCAGCGAGCTCTCGCATGCCTGTCTGACCGAATCCACGACTGGCAAACAGCTCCAGTGCTTTCAACCGAGCCTGGTGTGGGCGCATGACGGGGGCCTTGGGCGATCGTTTGAAGGATTGGTCAGTTCCCGGTGCATTTGGCTGCGTGGTCATGTCGATACCTCGTTCTGAGTGGATACTCAATGCGAGCAATGTGGTCCGGTTGCGAGAATTGCTTGCGCTAAACGTATGCTAGCATATTTCATTTTCCTAAATGGAAGCTAGAAATCTTCGGCCAAACGATATTCAGAATGTCCATGCATAAGCGCCAAGCGGCGGTGCTTGGAGTGGTTGCCATTCGTTCCCCAATGATTGCGAGTTTGCAACCGATCAGAGCACTATCGATGGTCCGCTCAATCATCCACCTTCCAGAGTGTTTGCTCATCGTTTACCCATGGGATGTGCAGGTTTCGCGAGAGATACAACCTCTCTGCATGAATCGTATCCTTGCATATCACAAATCGTATGGTAGCATGCGTTAACAGCCTGCCAGTGGCCTGGTCAGCTTTTTCGCCAAGGCGGCCAACGTTGCAACAAAAACAAAAATAGTCAAAGGGGCACACCCATGAATGGTCTCAAGATAAGGGGCAATATGCCCGCTTTACTGGCGGTTTCGATCGCTGCCTTGTCAGATGCAGGCTTCGCCGCGGCGGATTCTATTGATGTCGGGAATCCGGATATCAAGCTGCGCTGGGATAATACGCTTAGATACAATATCGGGATGAGGGCGCAGGGGAAAGAGAAGGCCTTGTCGCAAAGTGCGTCACAACAGATCAGCGACAATAAGTTCGATCGCGGCGATGTGGTCACCAACCGTTTCGACATTCTTTCTGAGATGGACCTGGTCTATAAGGACAGATACGGCGCTCGCGTGTCAGCGGCAGGCTGGTATGACCAAGCCTATGATGACAAAGCCGAAGGCTTGCCGGCCTATCAGGCCGCTGGTTTTCCGGCGGCCTACTCCGACAATAAATACACCGGTAGCGTAAAACGCTATTACATGGGGCCTTCTGGAGAAATTCTCGACGCCTTCGTCTTTGGTGGCATCGATATCGGCAGTACGCCCGTGAATTTCAAGTTGGGACGACACAACCTGTACTGGGGCGAGTCGCTTTTCTCATTTGTTCATGGCGTTTCCTACGCTCAAGGCCCCGTTGATATCCGCAAGGCAACGGCGACTCCTGGTATTGAGGCCAAGGAGCTTTTTCTGCCTTTAAATCAGCTCTCGGTGCAGACTCAGCTCACCGATGACTTGTCGATGGCGGCCTATTACCAGTTTGAGTGGGATTCGAACCGGTTCCCTGAAGGTGGCACCTATTTCGGTACGGCCGATTTCCTGTTCCTTGGCAATACGACTTTCCCGATTGCGCCAGGATTCGGTGTCCCGTTCGAGGGTGATCAGCACACGCCAAAAAATAGCGGGGCCTGGGGCGTCAATACCAAGTGGAAGTCCGATCTGGTTGGCGGCGACGTAGGTTTCTACTACCGCGAGTTCAGCGACACGATGCCTAACGTGGTCGGCGTCTACGACGCGAATGGCGTGCCTACCAGTTTTTATAATAAATATGCTGAGAATGTCCGTCTCTACGGCATGAGCCTTTCCAAGCAGGTGGGTTCTTTAGCGGTGGGCGCTGAACTGGTGCGCAGAGAAAACACTGCACTGAGTTCTATTGGTGGATCGCCTGATTTCGCACGTGGCAACACGTGGCACGGGCTGGTGAACACCATTGCTTATTTTGGTGGAACACCACTGTGGAATTCAGCGGTGTTGCAGGCAGAACTGACCTATAGCCGGCTCGATAAGGTCACCAAAAACAGCGATTTCTACAATGCAAAGGGTAACCCAGGGTGCCCATCCCAAAGCGGCGGTAAAGGAGACGCCAAGGATGGTTGCTCCACTCGCGATGCGCTCGGTTTGCAGTTGGCGTTTACCCCCACCTGGTACCAGGCGTTCGAGGGTGTGGATCTGACCCTGCCGATCACTTACGGAAGAGGGCTGTACGGGACCTCGCCCGTAGCCGGCGGCGGCAACGAAGGCGCCGGGAATTTCAGTATCGGGATCGGTGCAGACTATATGGCCCGTTACAAAGTCGACCTGGCCTATAACGGCTTTTTCGGCCCTATAACCACTAACTTCAACCCAGTCGTCGGCCAGAATACGGTGGCCACATCCAGTGGCGCCACGCCTTTGCTGCGTGATCGGGGTTGGGTTTCTCTAACGTTCAAGACCAGTTTTTGATCCTTGGTGGTATTGGCGGTTGAATGGCTGCACCCGTTTACAGAGTGCAGTCCATTCAAGCGCCATTTGCCATAAGACCGTTTTAGGGTGGAGCAATACCGATGATTCGAGATAGCGATTCTCTGGCATTGGGACTGAGGTGGTCGCGCCGCAGTTTCCTACGTGCTGCGGTAATCGGCGCATGCGCTGTGTCACCCCTGGCCGTCGCATTTACTGCCCCTCTGCAAGAGCCGGCAATGCCCAGTCATTTGATTGTGCACAGTCCTTTATTGGATGTCGTGTGTATTAACAACCGGATCGTGGCAGTCGGGATCCGAGGGACGATCCTGTTTTCCGACGACCAGGGGCAGAATTGGACACAGGCTCAGGTGCCACTCAGTACCGATCTTGTAGCGATGGCTTTTGCCAGTGCTGACAAGGGCTGGGCAGTGGGTCATGGAGGGGTCGTGCTGCACAGCGCTGATGGTGGGCAGTCCTGGCACAAGCAACTTGACGGCTCTGCCGCTTCAAAGCTGGCTATTGAATATTATGAGTCGAACGCCTCATCACTCCCCGATGCCCAGCAGTTTTTGGAGCGTGAACGCTCCCTTGCGGTTGAAGGGGAAACTCAGCCGTTCATGGATGTTTTTTTCGTCGATGAGAGCCGTGGGTATGTAGTAGGGACCTTCAATCGTATTTTCATGACTGAAGATGGTGGCCAGAACTGGCAGCCCCTGATGCACCTCACCGAAAACCCTGGGGAATTGCATTTTTACTCGGTCGCCGGGTTTGACGATCAACTCTATCTGGCAGGAGAGCAGGGAAAAGTCTGGCGTCATGATCCAGTCAGCGGCCGCTTCATCGCACTGGACACCTCTTACTCCGGCACGCTTTTTGGTGTTCTGCCCAGCTCCGCCAATCTGCTGTTGGCATACGGCATGCGGGGGAGCCTGTATCGAAGCATTGATCGTGGGGCGACCTGGGCAAAAATCGATACCCCCCTCCAGAGCGGCATAACGACAACATTAGCTATGGCTGAAGGCCGTTTTTTGATTGCCGATCAGTCCGGCGCGGTTGCGTTAAGCGTGGATGGCGGCCGGCATTTCAAGGCACTGAACGTCGCCAAGCCTATGGCGTATGCAGGTGCATCGGTTTTATCCGATAGCGCGGTGGTCATGGTCGGCGCCTTGGGCGTGCGGATTGAGACGGTTTAAAGGCACTCACGGGCCGCACCCAGACGAGCAGGATTCAAAATGAACTCGATGAGCGAACACAACCAATATGGGGCAATGGAGGTCATTGCCGATCCGCGAGCGTTCGATGAGCGTTCGGGCAATCTACTTGAGCGGCTGGTTTTCAACAATCGGCTCTGGGTGATTCTGGCGTGTCTGGCCATAACGATTTTTTGCGCATCGCAGCTGCGAACACTGGCGGTTGGGGCTAATTTCGAAAAAATGCTGCCTAGTGGTCACCCCTATATACTTAATTACCTAGAGAACCGTAATCAACTGCGGGGGTTGAGCGACTCGGTTCGCGTTGTCATTGAAAATCCCAAAGGAAATATTTTCGCCCCGGATTTTTTGCGGACGATGGCGAAGATCAACGACGAGATATTTTTGATCCCGGGTATTGATCGGGCCTGGATGAAGTCGATCTGGACCCCTGTGGTCCGCTGGACTGAAGTGACTGAGGAAGGGTTTGTCGGTGGTCCGGTCACACCCAACAATTTTGATGGTTCGCCGGAGTCGATCAATGCACTCCGATTGAATATCGGACGTGCTGGGGTAGTTGGCAGTCTTGTCTCCAATGATTACAAATCGAGCATGATTGTAATCCCACTATTAGCCATTGACAGCGATGGCAAGCCGCTCGACTACCATGCGATATCGTCGGCCCTGGAAAATATACGCAGCAAGTATCAGGGCGACGGCGCTGTCAGTATCCATATTATTGGCTTTGCGAAGTTAGCCGGTGATCTGATCGACGGGCTATTCAAGGTTATGATGTTTTTTGTCGCTGCGGCCATCATCGCCGCAGTGGTCATCTACTTGTTTATCCGTTGCGCGCGCAGCACGGTATTGGTTTTGTTGTGTTCGATGGTGGCAGTGGTCTGGCAGCTCGGCTTCGTGTCTACCTTGGGTCTGCCCCTGGATCCTTTTTCGATCCTGGTTCCGTTTTTGGTGTTTGCCATTGGAGTGTCCCATGGGGCGCAAAAAATGAACGGCATCATGCAGGATATCGGGCGGGGTACTCATAAGTGGGTTGCCGCTCGTTATACCTTCCGGCGACTGTTTCTTGCGGGGCTCACGGCACTGCTGGCCGACGCTGTGGGTTTCGGGGTGCTGATGATCATCGATATCCCAGTGATTCGCGAATTGGCGCTATCTGCCAGCTTGGGGGTTGGCGTATTGATTTTCACCAATCTGATTTTGTTGCCGGTTTTGCTTTCATATTCAGGTGTTACTGCGGCGGCGGCTCGGCGCAGCCTGAAGGAAGAGGGTGAGGAGGGTGCGGGTCTTGGCTTTGGCAGAGTATGGGAACTGCTTGATCGATTTACGGAGCGTCGTTGGGCAATTGGTGCGATTGCAGCGGCTGTGATTCTGGCGGTTCTGGGTTTGATAGGCAGCCTGAAACTGCAAGTGGGTGACCTGGATGCAGGGGCTTCCGAATTGCGAGCAGATTCGCGTTACAACCAGGACAACGCATTCATCACTGCTAACTACGGCATGTCCAGTGATGTCTTCGCAGTGATGATCAAAACTCCTTCTGATCAATGCAGTTCCTACGCCACGCTGACTGAAGCAGATCGTCTAGCATGGACTCTGGCGCAAGTGCCTGGAGTGCAACAGGCAGTATCCCTGGCGGACACTGTGCGTAGCTATACCTCTGGGGCATTCGAAGGTAATCCGAAGTGGATGACGGTGAGCGACAACGCAGGATTGATCGCGCCGCAGATCACCAACGCATTGACCTGGAACTCTGAATTACTCAACGCTGATTGTTCGCTGATCCCGGTTTTGGCGTATCTCTCCGACCATAAGGCTGCCACGCTCCAGCGAGTGGTCACGGCAGCCAGCAGCTTCGCTGCCGCACATGATTCAACTGATCGAAAATTCCTGCTGGCCGCTGGCAATGCGGGCGTCGCAGCGGCAACCAACATCGTTGTACACGAAGCCAACCGAACAATGTTGCTGTGTGTTTACGCAGCGGTTGCTTTGCTCTGCGCGATCACCTTTCGTAGTTGGCAGGCGGTAGTGGTGGCCATTTTACCATTGATGCTCACGTCCATTTTGGCTGAGGCCTTGATGGTCCAACTGAACATAGGCATGAAAGTCGCCACTTTACCGGTAATCGCCTTGGGAGTTGGTATCGGTGTCGATTACGCGCTTTACCTGCTCAGTGTCCAGTTGGCGCAGCAACGAGCGGGACTGCCTTTACGTGACGCCTACAAAAAAGCAGTGCAGTTCACTGGCAAGGTTGTAGGACTGGTCGGCGTGACACTTGCTGCTGGCGTAGTGACCTGGGCCTGGTCGCCGATCAAATTCCAGGCTGACATGGGCATCCTGCTGACCTTCATGTTCATCTGGAACATGTTGGGCGCTTTGATTTTGATTCCTGCTCTGTCGCACTTCCTGTTAAACGATCGCCATAACACCAAGGTTGCTATCGGCGAGTGAACTTACGAAAGCAAATTAATGTTTGAGCAGTCGATATTCCGATCTGTTCCCAGCCATTGTGTTCGCCGATGACGCGGGCAGACGGCGCCTTCAGTTAAACATTAAATAGTCCGGTGCGTGGCGTTGGGCAGGAGCGATATATGAGTCGTGAAGTCGTGGTGTTGAGTGCGGTCCGCACTGCAATAGGCAGCTTCGGTGGAAGTTTGAAAGATGTTCCTCTGAGGGCGCTGGCGACGACCGTAGTGCGAGAGGCATTGCAGCAGTCTGGCGTTGATGCAGAGCGAATAGGTCACGTAGTCATGGGTAACGTCATACCCACCGCGCCCGAAGATGCATACCTGAGTCGGATCGCTGGCGTCGATGCAGGTATTCCTTTTCATGTGCCGGCGTTCAACGTCAATCGCCTGTGCGGATCCGGGTTGCAGGCCATCGTGTCTGCTGCGCAATCAATTATGTTGGGCGATACCGAGTTTGCTGTTGCTGGTGGTGCCGAGTCTATGAGTCGTGGGCCCTACCTCCAGACGTCAGCACGTTGGGGCGCGCGGTTGGGAAATGTAGAGTTTATCGACTATACGCTGGGAGTTCTGCATGACCCGTGGAAGCACAATCATATGGGCATGACCGCTGAGAATGTCGCGCAGCGATTTGGAATTACTCGTGAAATGCAAGACGCGCTAGCGCTGGAAAGTCAGCGTCGAGCCGCTCGAGCGATTGAGGAGGGGCGTTTCACTGGGCAGATTGTGCCGGTGGAGATCAAGACGCGAAAAGGCGTATCGAGCTTTCGCGTAGACGAGCACGTACGCACTGACGTGACGAGCGAACAACTGGCGCGTATGGGGCCAGCCTTCAAACCTGAAGGGGTGGTCACCGCTGGCAATTCATCAGGAATCAATGATGGTGCCTGCGCTTTGGTACTTGCTTCAGCCCAAAGTGCTGAAGCCTTGGGTTTACAGCCTCTTGCGAGATTGGTCGGTTACGCTCATGCCGGCGTCGATCCTGACTACATGGGCATAGGCCCATTGGCCGCAACGCGGATACTGCTGCAGCGAACGGGACTGAAAATTTCTGATCTGGATGTGATTGAAGCCAATGAGGCATTTGCTGCGCAAGCGTGTGCCGTTATTCAGGAATTGGGACTTGACCCGAAAAAGGTCAATCCGAATGGTTCCGGCATATCTCTGGGGCACCCGATCGGCGCTACTGGGGCAATCATTGCAACCAAAGCTATTCATGAACTGCATCGAACCGGAGGGCGTTATGCGCTGGTGACCCTCTGCATCGGTGGTGGGCAAGGTATTGCAGCTATTTTTGAGCGTCTTTAATCAGAGGATAGTTTGGCCATTGGCGGGTCAGGAGGCAGAGGGAGAAGGTTGATACCTCAGTCGTTAGACATAGACGATTTTCGGATCAATTCTGGGTTGGACGTAACCGTTGTTCCAGGATTTTTTTGCGACCGATCCATTAATTAATTTTGGAGAAAAAAGTGCACATTGGTGTTCCTCTCGAAACCCAGACCGGTGAAACACGGGTTGCTGCAACCCCGGAAACCATCAAGAAGCTGATCGGCCAGGGTCATAAGGTCACTGTGCAAAGCGGCGCCGGCATTAACGCCAGCGTTGTCGACAGTGCCTATGAAGCGGCAGGCGCAATTATTGGCAGCGCCAACGATGCGTTTGGTGCCGAGCTGATTCTCAAGGTGGTCGCCCCCAGCGACAGCGAACTGACGCTGATTAAAAGCGGCACCGTTGTGGTGGGCATGCTCAACCCGTTCAGCAACGAAACCATTGCCAAGCTGGCTGAGTGCGGCATTACCGCTTTCGCACTGGAGGCCGCACCACGTACCTCCCGCGCTCAGAGCCTGGATGTGCTGTCCTCCCAGGCCAACATCGCCGGCTATAAAGCCGTGTTGCTGGCCGCTCACCACTATCCTCGTTTCATGCCGATGCTGATGACTGCTGCGGGTACCGTGAAAGCGGCACGCGTGCTGATTCTCGGCGCAGGCGTAGCCGGTTTGCAGGCGATCGCTACGGCGAAACGTCTGGGTGCAGTGATCGAAGCGTCTGACGTGCGTCCTGCGGTAAAAGAGCAGATCGAATCCCTCGGCGCCAAGTTCGTCGACGTGCCTTACGAGACCGATGAAGAGCGTGAATGCGCCGTCGGTGTCGGCGGTTACGCACGACCAATGCCAGCGAGCTGGATGCAGCGTCAGGCCCTGGCGGTGCATGAACGCGCCAAACAGGCTGACATTGTCATCACTACGGCACTGATCCCGGGCCGCAAGGCGCCGACGCTGTTGAGCGCGGAAACCGTGGCACAGATGAAACCGGGCTCGGTGGTCATCGACCTCGCGGCAGCCCAAGGCGGCAACTGCCCGCTGACCGTGGCTGACGAGGTGGTCGTCGAGAATGGCGTGACCATTTGCGGCCCGACCAATCTGGCCGGTGCAGTTGGCGCCGATGCCTCGGCCCTGTACGCACGCAACCTGCTGGACTTCCTGAAGCTGGTCTTCACCAACGAAGGCCAGTTTGAGATCAACCTCGAAGACGACATCGTCGCCGCGTGCCTGATGTGCCGCGACGGCCAAGTCATCCGCAAAAACGCCTAAACAAGGATTCAGACGATGGAAGAGCTTATCTCCCCCGGTATCTACAACCTAATCATCTTCGTGTTGGCGATTTATGTCGGTTATCACGTGGTGTGGAACGTGACACCTGCACTGCACACGCCCTTGATGGCGGTGACTAACGCCATCTCGGCGATCGTGATCGTCGGCGCCATGCTGGCGGCGGCGCTGACCGTGACACCACTGGGTAAAACCATGGGCACCCTGGCGGTGGCTCTGGCGGCAGTGAACGTGTTCGGTGGCTTCCTGGTCACCCGCCGGATGCTGGAAATGTTCAAGAAAAAGGCGGCTCCGGCAAAGGCATCGGCTGTCCAGCTTGTAGTGGTCAATGGAGAGGTGCAGCAAGCATGAGCATGAGCCTGGTCACGTCTCTGTACCTGATCGCCTCGGTCTGCTTCATCCAGGCGCTCAAGGGGCTGTCGCACCCAACCACGTCGCGTCGCGGCAACCTGTTCGGCATGCTCGGCATGGGCCTGGCGATCCTCACTACCATCGGCCTGATCTATAAACTGGGCGCGCTTACTTTTGAGCAGGGCGGGGCTACCGCGGGTATCGGTTATGTCATCGTCGGCCTGTTGGTCGGCGGTACTGCCGGTTCGATCATGGCCAAGCGCGTTGAAATGACCAAGATGCCGGAACTGGTCGCCTTCATGCACAGCATGATCGGTATGGCTGCCGTGTTCATTGCCATCGCGGCTGTGGCCGAGCCACAATCGCTGGGCATCGTTAAACACCTTGGTGATTCGATTCCGGAGGGCAACCGCCTGGAGCTGTTTCTGGGCGCGGCCATCGGTGCCATCACCTTCGCCGGATCGGTGATCGCGTTCGGCAAGCTCTCGGGCAAGTACAAGTTCCGCCTCTTCCAGGGCGCTCCGGTACAGTTCGGCGGCCAGCACAAGCTCAACCTGCTGCTGGGCCTGGCGACACTGGCGCTCGGAATCGTCTTTATGCTGACCGGCAATCTCGGCGCTTTCGCCCTGATGCTGGCCCTGGCCTTCGTGCTGGGTGTGCTGATCATCATCCCGATTGGCGGCGCGGACATGCCGGTCGTGGTGTCGATGCTTAACAGCTATTCCGGTTGGGCGGCGGCGGGGATTGGCTTCTCGCTGAATAACTCGATGCTGATCATCGCCGGCTCCCTGGTGGGCTCAAGTGGTGCGATCCTCTCGTACATCATGTGCAAGGCGATGAACCGTTCGTTCTTCAACGTGATCCTCGGCGGTTTCGGAGGTGCAGCCGACGTGGCCGGCCCTGCCGGTTCGAAGGAAGCCCGCCCGGTGAAGTCCGGCTCGTCGGACGACGCCGCGTTCCTGCTGAACAACGCCGATACCGTGATCATCGTGCCTGGCTATGGCCTGGCAGTGGCGCGTGCCCAGCACTCGCTGATGGAGCTGGCGGAGAAGTTGACACACCGTGGCGTCACCGTAAAGTTCGCCATTCACCCGGTTGCCGGGCGGATGCCGGGGCACATGAACGTCCTGCTGGCCGAGGCCGAAGTGCCTTACGAGCAAGTGTTCGAGATGGAAGACATCAACTCCGAATTCGGTCAGACCGATGTGGTGCTGGTGCTTGGCGCCAACGACGTGGTCAACCCGGCAGCGAAGAACGATCCGAAATCGCCGATTGCCGGCATGCCGATTCTCGAGGTCTATAAAGCCAAGACCGTCATCGTCAACAAGCGCTCGATGGCCAGCGGCTATGCCGGTCTGGACAACGAACTGTTCTACCTCGACAAAACCATGATGGTCTTCGGCGACGCCAAAAAAGTCATCGAAGATATGATCAAGGCTGTCGAGTAACACAAGCATTGTCGTACCGCTCGCCATTGCAAGCAGTAGCCTCCAGTCGTGAAAGCTCACGCCGGAGGCTAGTGATTAGCAATACTGCTAAGATACAGGATGTTAGCGTATAGTAATGGTCGGTGCGCGAATTTCCTGCCCAACACAATAGATATTGGGTCGAGCAGCTTTCTTTAGCGCATACATTTTTTTTTGAATGGAATTGTAAAATGCTAGAGATTGAATCTGCTCAACTCGAAACTCAACCCGTCAAACGCTCCCCGAAAAAAAGCAAAAAAAAACTGGTGAATATTGATGAAAACTGGGATCAGCGCGTCGGATTTCTGATGCACGATGTCTCGCGCCTGCGCCGAATTGTGTTCGATGCCATGATGAAACCTCTTGGCGTTACGCGTTCACAGTGGTGGGTCCTCGCGCATCTTTCGCGTCACGATGGGATGATTCAGAGTGATCTTGCCGATTTGCTGGTGCTGGGAAAGGCGGCATTGGGTGGGCTGGTTGATCGCCTTGAAGCCTCTGAGTTTATCGAACGACGTCCAGACAGTTCGGATCGTCGCGCCAAACGTGTTTATCTCACTCGCAAGGGCAACCAAATGATCAAGGAGATGCATGGGCTGAGCCATGAAATGAGTGAGCAGATACTTGATGGATTCGATCAGGAAGAACGACTGCAATTGGCCGACTTGTTGACGCGGGTTAAGAAAAATCTGCTATTGATCAAAAGCGAAAATGACATTTCGGATTGAACGGGATAGCAGGCCCTGTGGGCCGAGTGTAGCTAGCTGTTTTTGAAGATGTACTCCATCTCTAGATCGAACGGTGCGGGTCGATGAACATCTCGTGTGTAGCGAAAAAATCATCTACCGTGTCATCCTCAAGCATCGATATCAAGATATTCGAGTTGCAGGGGCATGACCGCCCCCATCGTTTCTGTTCAGGCAAAACCACGCTACGATGGGGCAATGTGGCGGGCTATCCGCGGGCGCGAACTTATATCCGTTTTGTGCCGAGTGGATTTCTATAAGAACAAAGTCGCTCCACGCGGCGTTCCTCCGATGGCGTCGTGATTGATACCTTCTCAGCAGTAAAAGCTGTTCTCTGCCAATGCTGGCGCCCCGTTTCTAGCGCCTGACGAAGCGGTCGTCATGGCGCAGTAGTCCACGCACCAAAATCCCGCTAAACCTTCGGCAATCCCCTGGACCGACTCAATCAACGCGAGTTGCGTCCAGCGAGAAGGTGAATTCCATGGGGAAGAGCCTGATGCATTCTGAAGTGAGCTTCACTCTCTCATAAATAATGGGGCTTTTCAGACTAGCTCGGGATAAGTGTTTCCGCCAAAAAGCTGACTGCGGCACTTTTTTTTTAATGGCAGTGCGTAGTAGGAATTCGAAACAAGCGGCAGGCGGCGCAATACGGGGGTATGTATGGAGCGCATCCATTGCTACTGTGATGCTCACGGTTCGTTTCCGGGCTGTCGATCCTTGTAGGTTCAAGTGCGCGCGAGACTCAAACATCTCTAGCATATGGTATTCTACCATTTAAATTTCTTGCGCAGGTTGGCATTGGCCTCGGGTCGGAGGGAAATTGCCAGTCATCCACTAAGGCGCTTCCGTTCAGGGCCGTCGTAGCTGGCTAGCCCATGAACGTCCGAAACTTGAATTCACAACACTCTTCCGGTCTTGATCACTGCACGTCGGTCGACGAGGGGTCATCCTTCTCTCGATTGTTCCACATCAGATGGAGGTGATGGGCAATGGCATCAGCAACGGCACCTAGACGCACTTGGACTCCGGCTGGGAGATTTCTATACACACGGGATGAGCCCTACAGCATGCGCCGAAAGTGGTGCAAGGACATGACAGCATGAAAAGAGTACTACTCATCGGCGCCTCCGGCGGCGTCGGACAAGCCGTCGCCAAGCGGCTGCTGGATAGCGGCTATGAGGTTTGGGGGTCGGCGCACGATGCGCTTGATCTCGAACGGACTCAGCGCGAGGTTCCGAGTCTTCGGCACGGATTTGTCGCCGATTTTTCAAACGCCAATACCGGACGGGCTCAGCTAGCAGTCGCTCTTTCGCAAAGCAGTGCACCGCTTGTTGCGGTGATCGGGTGCGCCGGGATCAGTTCGTTGGGGCCGCTGGAGACCGCCCCATTGGATGATTTGCGTCGAATGATGGAAGTCAATGCGCTGGGCAATCTCGCGGCCTATCAGGTTGCGATCCCGTATCTGCGCGAGACGACAGGGCGGTTCATCTTCCTCAGTTCATTTTTAGGTAAGGTTGGGTCGCCGCTTATGGGTCTCTATGTTGCATCCAAGCACGCGCTTGAAGGACTGGCCGATGTAATGCGGCTAGAGGCTGGTCAGTGGGGTATCCCGGTGTCGCTGATCGAGCCTGGCGGCATCAAGACACCGATGCTCTCGGCATTCAACGATAGTCTCGCCGTCAGGCTGCAGAACATGGGGGAAGAAGAGCGGCGGAACTATGGCCCCTATTTCGAGCAGTTCAAGCAGTTTTCCGCCAATTCGGAAGATGAGCTCCTGACGCCCGATGACGCGGCTAACACGATACTGCAGGTCCTGGAGGCCGTACATCCAAAACCTCGCTACGTCCTCGGCAACGCCGTGGATCTGCTTGAGCAGCGCAGAGTCTCTTCCGACGAGGACATGGATGCCCTATGGAGGAGCCTGATGCCGGGCAATGGCAATCACGCGTCGAATGGAAAGAAGGATATCGTATGAGATAGCCGGCGGCTTTCGCGGCAGGCCATCGCCTGCTCGATGTCGGCCTGAGGGTCCTCAACACTTTGCTGTTATTGACAAGGCGCCTGCTGCTTGCGCTCGGTGTCGATCCCCGCTTTATCACGCGTCAACGCGGCTTTAGCGACTCACGATAAGTTAGGTCCCTGGTCGGCCATCTTTGCTATATTGTATGCAACAATACATTATGCTAGTGTTTGCGTGGTGTGGGTCGTGATTGCAATCGCATTCACCGATGACCTGGCGTGCGTTGCAATCGATGGCCAATGTGTTGAGGAGAGAACATGAATTTCGAGCTCACAGAAGATCAGGTCGCTATTCGCGCCGCGGTAGAGAGCGTTTGCTCGTCGTTTGATGATGAATATTGGCTACGTAAAGATCGGGAGGGTGGTTTTCCCGAGGACTTCTACTCAGCGTTAGCGCGCGAAGGGTGGCTGGGTATTGCAATGCCTTCGGAGTATGGAGGGGCTGGGTTAGGAATTAGCGAAGCGGCTCTGATGATGGAAACCATTTCCGCTACGGGTGCCGGATTGTCAGGTGCTTCTGCAGTTCACATGAACGTCTTTGGGCTGCATCCGGTGGTCGTGCATGGCAATGCTGAACAAAAGGCACGTTGGTTGCCACCCATTATCAGCGGCGAAAATAAAGCCTGCTTTGGTGTCACCGAACCTAACACCGGGCTCAACACGCTAAAGCTCAAGACGATGGCGGTGCGCCAAGGTGACCGGTATGTAGTGAACGGACAGAAGGTGTGGATATCCACAGCGCAAGTGGCGGACAAGATCATGCTTTTGGCAAGGACTACGCCAATCGAGGATGTCAAGACTCCAGGCCAGGGCCTCAGTCTGTTCTATACCAACCTGGATCGTAGCAAGATCGAGGTGCGTGAAATCGAAAAGCTCGGCCGTAAATCGGTGGACTCCAACCAGCTCTTTATCGATGGTCTGGAGATTCCAGTCGAGGATCGCATTGGCGAGGAGGGGCGTGGTTTTGAATATATTCTCCACGGCTTGAACCCTGAGCGTATATTGCTGGCGGCTGAAGCCACGGGCCTGGGCAGAGCGGCGTTGCGTCGAGCTGCGCGATATGCCGGTGAACGTATAGTGTTTGATCGTCCCATCGGAAAGAACCAAGGGATCCAGCACCCTTTGGCCGAGCGCTGGGTTGACTTGGAAGCAGGCACGCTTTTGTACCAGCGCGCGGCCTGGCTATACGATAATGGTAAGTCCTGTGGTGCTGAGGCCAATGCGGCGAAATTCTTTTGCGCCGAAGCGGGATTCCGCGCCTGCGAGACCGCCGTACTCACCCACGGGGGCATGGGGTACGCGAAGGAGTACCACGTAGAGCGTTATTTCCGAGAGGCAATGTTGCCGCGCATTGCCCCGATTTCTCCGCAACTCATCCTGTCGTTCATCGCTGAAAAAGTACTCGGGCTGCCAAAGTCTTACTGATCACTCCTGCCCATGGCGCAAAAACAAGAAAGTGGCAGAGCGATAAAGCGCGTGGACTCGAGATGTCCAGCCTTGTTAATAGGCCCCCTACCGCCTTTATCGCTTTTAAAACTGGGGGAAAGATGAATGTTGTAGCTCCCCCAGCATTGTATTTAGTAATGGAACGTCACGGAATCTCCAATCGCGACGCGATCCATCTTCATGCGATTGCCTGGTGCATGTTCGTCGGGATATCCAAATGAAATTCCAAACAGCATTTTTTGGTCCTCAGAAATACCAAGAATTTCTCTGATAGTTTCGGCAAAGAAGCCGAGCGAGGTTTGAGGGATACCACCAAGGCCGCGCGCAGCCAAGGCAAGGAGAAACGTCTGGGCGTACATGCCGATATCACTAGCCACGCGAACATTGTCACCAAAAGATGGCATAAACAGTAGGGCTACATGCGGCGCATTGAAGAACGAGTAGTTGTGGGCTGCCGCACGGTGGCGGGCTGCTTTATCGTCCCGCGCAACCTCCATGGCCTCATAATAGGCCTTACCTTGAGCGTCCTTGCGGATTCCGTAGACACCATAAAAATGGTTCATGTCGAAAGTGAAGTCTGGGGTGTAGTGTCCTGTATCGTTTTTCGTGAGTATTGCTTTTGATAGCTCGGCGAGTTTCGAGCCTGAAACTATATGCACGTTCCATGGCTGAGTATTACAGTTTGACGGGGCACGCTGGGCGTCCTCGAGGACGCTGATAAGCGTTGACTTCGGGATGGGTGTCGAGAGAAACCCACGATAGGAGCGCCGTGTGCGGACTGTTTCGCTGAATGACAGCGTTTCATCTGTCTGAAGGTTTGGGCTGGATAAAGACGTGGTGCCGATCATGTATTTTGCCTTCCTGAAAGTTAAAAACTGCAATCTTTAAAAGGACCAATCCAGTAACTTCAAAATGGAGTGGCACGGGTCGCTCAGCTGAAAAATCCTCGCCAACATTCCGGGCTCGAATCGTTTGTACGCTGTAATCAAGCGAATATTTCCATAGCATGCTATTACGTAGCGCACTAGATAGTAGCATGCTAGCTTTATCATCTGTCAATGAACCTGCTTGGACGCCGTCCGGGGCAAGAGGATTTGGTGTAGGCCACGCACGTGACGTGTAGTGAGTTGGCGAGAATCACGGTGGGTACGACGTAGCAATCCGGCCCGTCGATCAGCTTGCCGCCGTGCACGATGGTGTTGCCCTGCGCGTGTACGAGGTCGAAAAAACCTGCCAGCTTCTGCTGGGGCTGTTTGTTGGCAACGGGGCCAAATTGAGTCGCTTCGTCGAGCGGCGAACCGATGGTCAATTGCGCCAGACGGCGGGACAGCTTCTCCAGCAGCGGTTCAATGTGTGAGCGATGGGCGAAGAAGCGCTCGGCGGCGGCACAGATTTGTCCGGATGTAGGAAACCGGCCTCGATGATGCCGTTCACGGCCTTGTCCAGTTCCACGTCGCGCAGGAATCCTGCCGAGTTTTTACCGCCCAATTCCAGGGTCGCGCGGGTCAAGCCTGCGCCGATGGCGCTGCGGCCGACCGCAATGCCGGTGGGCACTAAACCGGTGAACGAGACTTTGTCGGTGCCGGGGTGCTCGAAAGCCTTTGCCCACCTGACCTACACCGGTCAACACGTTCAGCGCGTCAGCCGGCAGGCCGGCGTCAATCGCCGGTTATGGCCTGCGGGCAATCTGATCAATCCAAACGCGGAACCTCTGGATCAGAAATGGCTGAAGGAATTCAGCAAAATCCCTGCTGCGGCTCTCAGTGATTGCCTTGGACGCAATGTCGGTGGATTAGGGCTACGTCCGTTTCACGGAAACGCGCCAATGCTTGGCAGTGCGCTGACGGTAATAGTCAAACCTAGCGATAATCTGATGAATCAGGTTACTGGCTTCAAACAATGGCGATTCAGTGATCAAACACTTCACGAATACGTGACGTATATGGTTTGTTCGGCCCCAGAACGCCATTGGTGAATGAAAACTGGAGGCAGCCAAATGGATCTAGTCACCCACCCTGGCCCAGAATTCTTCGGCAGATGAACTGAGTGGCGCTGTTGGACGGGTCAGATGAATTTCCAGGGGTATATCCCAGCTTTCGTCGAGTGCTCTGACTAAGCGCCCATCCAGTATTTCTTGCTCGGTGAGGCTTTTGGGCAACCACGCTACTCCTTTGCTTTCCAGTGCCATGGACATCAGGACCGCCGCGAGGTGGCTGCTGAAAAGTGGCTTAAGGTGAAGGTAATCTTCCTTGCCACGCAGTCGGTGGGCGACGATACGCCCTAGTCCAGACTCATGGGTGTAAGCGAGGTATGGCAATGCCGCAGGGGAAGTGCCGAAGTCGGCGGAAGCACTCGCCAGAGGAACGAGAACGTCCTCACCAACCTTCTTGCTGATGAACTGATCAGGGGCTAGTAGAGGCGGAACGTCGGGATGGCGGTGACAGAGCAGAAACTGAACCTGTCCATGTATTAGCATCTGCTCACAGACCGCCATGCTATCTGAGTGCAATTGCACAGCCTCGATTGGGGCGCCGTTTTCTGCGCTTCGAAGCCACCTTGGAAAAAATGTAAACGACAGGGAGTGGGTTGCAGCGAAGTGCAGCGATTTAGCGGCAATTCCCGCCACCTCTTGAGCTTCGTTGCGCATCCTGTACAAGCGCCTGGCGGCTTCCTGAGCACTTGGCAAAATTTGCCTCCCAGCTTCGGTCAAGGTCGCACCTTGAGGGGTGCGAACGAACAGCTGTACTCCCATCCAATTCTCTAATGAGCGCACTCTGCGACTGAATGCTGGCTGAGTAACATGCCGCGCTTCAGCCGCCCGAACAAAGCTGCCGTATTCCGCAAGCGCTGAAAAATCCTCAAGCCAAACGAGTTCCAAGGGCCATGCCTCCTGTGCATAGGGCGCGGCATTAATAGCATTGGGCGGGTGTCATCGCAAAGCATAACGTGAGGCCACCAACAACAAGAGGAACCCGTCATGCGTATCGTAGACATCCGTGAAAAAACTGTCTCTATCGCTTCCCCAATTGCCAATGCCTACATCGACTTTTCGAAAATGACCTGCTCGGTTGTCGCTGTCGTCACGGATGTGATTCGCGATGGTAAACCTGTCATTGGTTACGGTTTCAACTCTAATGGTCGCTATGGCCAAGGTGCTTTGATGCGTGATCGCTTCCTGGCGCGTATCACCGAAGCTGATCCAGACACTCTCGTCGACCATGAAAACAACAACCTGGATCCGTTCGCCATCTGGAAAGCCCTGATGACTAACGAAAAACCAGGTGGTCACGGTGAGCGCTCAGTTGCGGTTGGCACCATCGACATGGCTGTGTGGGATGCGGTTGCCAAGATTGAAGGCAAGCCGCTGTATCGCCTGCTGGCCGACCGCTACCGTAACGGCGTCGCAGATGACAAGGTTTGGGTCTACGCAGCGGGCGGCTATTACTACCCTGGCAAAGATCAGACCAAGCTCAAAGCAGAAATGCAGAGTTATCTGGATCGTGGCTACGACGTCGTCAAGATGAAGATTGGTGCGGTTCCTCTGGACGAAGATATCCGTCGCATCGAAGCGGTACTTGAAGTGGTCGGTGATGGTCGTCGACTGGCGGTTGATGCCAATGGTCGCTTCGATCTGAAGACAGGTATTGCGTACGCGGAGGCCATCAAAAAGTACAACCTCTTCTGGTACGAAGAAGTTGGCGATCCGCTGGACTATGAACTGCAGGCTGAGCTTGCAAACCACTATGAGCTGCCCATGGCTACTGGTGAAAACCTGTTCTCCCATCAGGATGCCCGTAACCTGCTACGCCACGGTGGTATGCGCCCTGATCGCGATTACCTCCAGTTCGACTGCGCCCTGTCTTACGGACTCGTGGAGTACATGCGCACCCTGAAAGTGATGGAAGACATGGGTTGGTCTTCCCGCCGCGTAGTTCCGCATGGTGGTCACCAGATGTCCCTGAATATCGCAGCGGGTCTACACCTGGGCGGTAACGAATCGTACCCAGACGTGTTCCAGCCTTTCGGCGGGTTCGCTGACGGGATTCGTGTGGAAAACGGCTATGTCGGTCTGCCGGATATTCCAGGTGTCGGCTTCGAAGCCAAGTCCGCCTTGTACGCCGTCATGCGCGAACTGGGCGAGGGCTGATAGCCCCCGAACTGTGGCCTCTTCGCTTGAGGCCACAGTTATTAGGCGTCACGCACTGACGCCACGCCACACGCCCATCACAAAAATAAAATGAGGTGCTTCCGTGGAAATCTCCAAGTCCCGCTGGTACAGCCAGCTGTATGTGCAGGTGCTGATCGGTATCGTAGTCGGTGCAGCAATCGGTCACTTTGAACCGCAATTCGGAGCCAAGCTTCAACCTTTTGCAGACGGCTTTATCAGACTCATCAAAATGCTGTTGGCCCCTATTATTTTTGGCACCGTGGTTGTCGGTATCGCCAAGATGGGCAGCATCAAAGAGGTAGGGAGAATTGGCGTTAAATCGCTGCTCTACTTCGAGATTCTTTCAACCATCGCCCTGGTCATCGGCCTTATCGTGGTCAACGTCGTAAAGCCAGGCGTCGGGATGAACATCAATGTTGACACACTGGATGGCAGTGCTATCGCCAAGTACAGCCAAGCTGCCACTGAGCAGGGTGGCACCGTCGATTTTTTCATGAACATCATCCCGCAAACTTTTATCGGTGCGTTCTCGAATGGCGTCATGCTTCAGGTCATCCTGCTTTCGGTCTTGATGGGGGTTGCCCTGGTTCAAATGGGTGAAACCAGCAAGCCGCTGATCAATACAATTGATCTGTTCCTGCAAGGCCTATTCAAGATCGTCGCAATGGTCATGCGTCTGGCTCCAATTGGTGCTGGTGCCGGTATGGCTTTCACTATCGGCAAGTACGGGATCGGTACGTTGCTGTCACTCGGCCAGTTGTTGATAGCACTCTACGCCACCACCCTGATATTCATTGTGATAGTGCTCGGCACTGTTGCTCGATGGTCAGGAATGCCCTTGTTTCAGTTTCTCCGTTACTTCAAGGACGAGATTCTGATCACGCTCGGAACCTGCTCGACTGAGGCTGTGCTTCCGCGAATGATGGTCAAGCTTGAAAAGCTGGGCTGCAAGAAGTCAGTCGTGGGGATGGTGCTGCCGACTGGCTATACCTTCAACGCGGATGGCACCTGCATTTACCTCACCATGGCGGCGATTTTCATCGCGCAGGCAACCAACACGCCGCTGACGTTTATGGATCAGATGATTCTGTTGGGTGTCTTCCTGCTGACCTCGAAAGGCTCGGCTGGTGTGGCGGGTGCCGGGTTCATCACCCTTGCGGCAACACTCACAACCATCCACTCCATTCCGTTGGTAGGCCTTGTCCTGCTCTTGGGCATCGACAGGTTTCTCAATGAAGCGCGAGCTGTTACCAACCTGATTGGCAACGGTATCGGCACCATCGCCATTGCCAAGTGGGACAACTCGTTCGATGTAGAAGCCTGTGAGCGTGAAATTGCCGCGATGAAAAACGCAAAAGCGGAGCGTAGAGCGTTAGCAACGCAAAAGTAATCAACATCGCTTACCCGGTCATTCCTCTTCGGATAGGGCGCAATGACCGGTAGCTATTCGATGCCTCGTTCACATAGAACCATTCAAGCGAAGTTCTCAGTTGAATTGCGATGGAGCCGAAAAAATGATTGAGCGATCTCATCATGAACTACGTAGGGCGTTCGGTGATTTGCTTCATGGGACAGTCTGTAAGTTTGCCGCATCCGTATTTGATCCGATCTCCGTTCGAATGGCTTCTGACCTTGGATTTGAGGTCGCTATCCAGGGTGGATCCGTCGCCTCGCTTCAAGTGCTTGGTGCCCCTGATATCTCGTTGCTCACCCTCGATGAATATGCTGAGCAAGTTTCCAGGGTGGGTCGCGCCAGCCAAATCCCGATCATTGGGGACGCTGACCATGGATTCGGAAACGCGCTCAATGTGATGCGAACAGTCACAGAACTACAAAAGGCTGGTGTTGCTGCCCTGACACTGGAAGACACGCATCTGCCCGCCAAGTACGACGATCAATCGAACGTGCTCATCAATATGGAGGAGGCTGCGAGCAAGATTTACGCTGCACGATTTGCTCGGTCAGATGATGCCCTCAGCATCATCGCGAGGACGAATGTGGCCGTTACCACTTTGGAAGATTCGATTGCTCGGACTATGGTCTATCAGAAGGCTGGAGCAGATGCTATTTGCCTGGTTGGCGTTAACGACTTCCAGCACTTGGAAGCACTCACAGCGCATCTCTCCGTCCCAATCATGCTCATCAACTATGGTAATCCCGCACTGAGCGATGTTGAGAAACTGAGTGCAGCCAATGTGCGGATTGTGGTCAATGGGCATGCCCCCTATTTGTCCGCAATCAAAGCGACCTACGAGGCGTTGCGCGAACAAAGCGCCACGGAAGGGCGCGAGCTTTCCCTCCCTGAGTTGCTTTCAAAATACACCCTCTCGGACAATTACCGCGAGTGGGCAAAGACCTATTTGAAGTTAGATAACGGTTTTAAGTGAGCTTGAGACAGGTGAAATAAATCGTCATGAAAAAGACAATCTTGGCATTCAGCCGCGTCTCACCCAGCCTGCTTGAACCTTATAAAGATAAGTACAACGTCATCATCATGAGTCCTGAGATGGGTGACATGGATGCTCAGTTTGAAGCTGCCATCCCCCGCGCTCATGGACTGATTGGCGGTAATCGTCGTCTAGGTGAAGCTGAGCTGGCTTCGGCTAAAAACCTTGAGATCATCTCGAGCATATCGGTTGGCTACGACAACTATGACCTCAGCTATCTCAATGGCCGAGGGATCATGTTGACCAACACTCCGGATGTGCTAAACGAGACAACAGCCGATCTGGCTTTTGCCCTGATCCTCGCCACAGCGAGACGTATTCCTGAGCTTGATGCTTGGACGAAAGAGGGGAGCTGGACGAAAACCATCGACGCATCCCATTTTGGGTGCGACGTGCATGGAAAGACCTTGGGCATTATCGGCCTGGGCAAAATCGGAGAAGCCATAGCACGCAGAGGGCGTTTCGGTTTTGGCATGAACATTTTGTACAGCGGCAACAGTCGTAAACCGCAGCTGGATCAAGAGCTCGGGGCAAGATTCGTCCCGCAAGAAGAGCTTTTAAGCGAGGCTGATTTCGTCTGTCCGGTCGTGCCATTGACGGACGGAACGAGAAACCTCATCGGACGCAAAGAGCTAGCGTTGATGGGCTCGGAGAGTATTTTGATCAACGTTTCTCGCGGCCCTGTGGTTGATCAAGACGCCCTCATTCAAGTACTTGAAGAAAAGACGATACGAGCAGCAGGTTTAGATGTTTATGGGAAGGAGCCGCTCACGAACTCGAAGCTCTTCAAATTAAAGAACGTCGTCACCGTACCTCATATCGGCTCTGCGACAACCGATACGCGCAATGCAATGGCACAGCGTGCTCTGGTAAATTTGCTTATGGGTCTCGAAGGACGGCGACCGAGAGACCTCGTGAATGTCCACGAGCTAGGACACAGGTGGACGGAGTGACCACAAGGTCGCTGGCAATATGGCCGCCCAACTGGATGGAGCGCAGCTTCTCGGTGGGCACCTATTCAAGCCGCATCAAGCTAAAACGGCCTTTAGCTAAAGGGCACTGAGCTCCGATTCCTTTAGCCGTACGCCGCGGTATCCGGTTTTTAAGGCTACACGTTTTTCTTTAGGCTTTCGGGGCTGCCAGCGCACAGACCATCCATCACCAAGTTCATTAATCTGGCGAGACGCGAGCGCCATTCACTCTGGGAATCCATTTGCCATATTCCAGCGATGGCTAGAAAAAAGTCGTCGTTAGTAATCCCGCTACGAATCGTTCCGGCCTTTTCATTTGCCCTCAAAAGCAACTCGGCAGCTGCCTGGACTGGAGCGTATCCCGACTTCCCTGGGAACTCGTAAATAGACGCAGCTTGCTGTATCGCAGTAGCGAGTCCTGCCTTTGTCATTGCATATTCAGCGAGGCAGTCCATCCATTCTCGGAGGGCCTCCTTAGGTGGTTTTGTCGCGAGGAGCTGTTCCGCCAACGATGCCACCTGCTGCATCTCGAATTGATAAACCTCGAATACCAGCTTCTCTCTGGTGGCGAAGTGGCGATAGAACGTGCCCTGTCCCACCCCAGCCTTCTTTGCAATCGTGCTCAACGGAACCGCAGGATCGCTAGTCAGCTCCACCACCGCGACCTCCAGTATCCGTTCACGGTTTTTCTTGGCGTCAGAACGCATCACCAACTCGTCAGTCATGAGCAAAGTTTTCCTTCATTGTGTTGCTAAGCGGACAATTGTCCGGTACTTTTCTGCAAGTGGACATCTGTCCGCTTAAGCATCGTTTCGGGAGTTTACTATGAACAGCACTGGCAACACGATTCTGGTTACTGGCGGCACCTCGGGCATCGGCCTCGGTCTGGCGCTTAGGCTTCACAAGGCGGGCAACAAAGTCATTATCGCGGGACGTCGCAAGGCTCTGCTCGACAAGATCGCGTCGGAGCATCCAGGTATTGAATCAGTTTTACTGGACGTCTCCGATCCACAATCCATCCAGCGCAGCAGCGAAGCGCTTGCGATCAGCCACCCAAATCTGAACGTTCTCATAAACAATGCTGGCATCATGCACTGGGAGGATCTGACTGATCCGGAATACCTGAGCACAGCCGAAGATATCGTGACAACGAACTTACTTGGTACGATTCGCATGGTGTATGCATTCACTCCCCAACTGATCAAGCAGCCCAGTGCAACGATTGTGAATGTCAGCTCGGCTCTGGCATTCGTACCGCTTCCAGCCACACCGACTTACAGCGCAACTAAAGCGGCAGTTCATTCGTTCACTCAAAGTCTTCGAATTCAGCTAGAAGCCTCATCAATCGAGGTTATCGAGCTTGCGCCGCCGGGTGTACGTACCACGTTGCTTGGGCAGGAAAACGACGAACACGCGATGCCCTTGGAAGAGTTTTTGGATGAAATCTTCGAACTGCTCGAGATCTCTCCGACCCCAAGCGAACTTGTCGTCGAGCGCGCCAAGCCATTAAGGTTTGCTGAAGCGAGCGGTGCACATGATGAGGTGTTGAAAATGCTTGCGGGATACAAACCACCGGCAGAATGATGTAAACCGTGTGGGTAGCCCCTGATGCCATCGCGGTAGGCGGATGGAATCTGCCTGCCTGGAGGCGCAGTCGAGTCTCGCTCAGCGTGCTTGAACGCTAAAAGGTACGTACTGGGAAATTGGGGCAAAGCTGATCACCTAATTACGTCAGGACTGACCACTGCTTTGCATCCGATGGAACGGTGTGCATGCAGGGTATCAGCACTCACAGCTTACTGAGCCCAAGCAGCTTGATGCCAACTACCGCGCAGATCCCTGGACGCAATCGAGAATGGTCAGCCCGACAGTGTGTGGGCAGCCGAACAACTTGGCCGTCCCATCGCAAAAGCCTGGAACACGATTTACTCCGCTTCGCTAAAAGAAGCGGGCAGGCCTGTTGGCGATCCGGAGCGCATCGCCGCCCCTGTCGCCGCGGATCGTGATCGCGACCGTGTTGTGACAATGTCTCTCGTCGAGGACTCCGGATTCGACGCCTACTATGCTGGCTCCCTAGCGGAATCCTGGAGACAGCAGTGCGGCACGCCCTGTTATTGCACTGAGGTAACGCTTGAGTCGCTGCCGCAGGCGCTGGCAGATGCGGATCTGGCGCGTTCTCGAAAGCGCCAAGATCTTTGCTTCGCAGTATATGAGGAGAGGTTTGGCACCCTCGGAACAAATCCAAGCCGCGACTACATCGTTCAGCTTTCCAAGTTACTTTTTTCTTAAATCCGCCTTTAGGGCACTTGGATGAAGCTCTATCAGAACGCAGAAGCATTTGAAACGCATTAGCTGAAACGCTGAGTGTTAATAGCCCAGCGCAACTTGCTGGGTTTTCGATCGCTCAAAAACAGGCACCTGGTGGTTTGCAAGTCTTTAGGTCCGCGTTATTTCTGTCGCGTTGAAATGACGTCACGGTGTGCGGTTTGCAGATCGCATGTATTAACTTCCGTTAGCTCAGGGCCCATTCGCGTCATGAAAGAGAACTCCTGTTACGGCCGTTAGAGCGGGATCAAACAGTCGCCGCATGATCGATGGATGTGGTGCAGGTTTGGTGCATGGTCATGGCCTAGCCTGATCTACCTGATGTAATGAACGATGCTTACTTCTAATGGGTGAACGTGGCGGGTTATCCGAAATCTAACGCCTGCCAAGAAACAGACAGTGTTAGCTCTGATCAGCCCCAATAGCTCATCATCGAGGTCCTGCGTTACGGCGTTGAGCGTGCTGAGTCAGTCGAATGACTGAGTTATTGCACTGCCTTCCAGGGCAACCCGTGCACAACAATCACCGACAGATTCCTCCGAGTCCTGCCTTCGTGCCAGTTAGCAGATCTGTGCAGTCACACGTGAAGCTATGCCGCTCAGCGATTCGAGCTTCGTTGCCTTTTCGTACAACCCATATTCTTCGGGCTGCCTAGATCGATTAAGCCAAAACGCGTGAAAACCGAACGCATGAGCCCCAATGGCATCCCAAGCGTTGGATGAGAAAAAAGCGATTTCTTTAGTCGACGACACATTCAGTGCTGCTACTGCAATCTCATAGGCCGCCGGATCTGGCTTGTAGATTTGTACCTGCTCAATGGAAAGGCACTCATCAAGAAAAATATCCAAACCCGCAGACCGAACCGCGCTTTCCAGCATCCGGGGAGATCCATTCGAAAGGATCGCTGTTCGTACGCCTGCTTCGCGAAGGCTGTGCAATGCTGCTGGGACTTCAGCGTAGGCGTCCAGCGTCAGGTAGCTTGTTAGTAACGTCTGTTTTAGCCGCTCATTCTTCACATTGTAAAAAGCCAGGGCGTAGTCGAGTGCTGCCTCGGTTAACGTCCAGAAATCTGTATGGCGCCGTATCAGGGTGTGAACCCACGAATACTCCAGTTGCTTGGTGCGCCATAGGATCGATATTTCGCGAGCGTGCTTACCCAGCTCATCGGCATGTCTTGCAACCGCCGAATGTACGTCGAAAAGAGTCCCGTAGGCATCAAACACGCAAGCGGAGATTCGTGGTGTGGTCATGATTGCCCCTAAACATTCTTAACTGGTTAACAGGGTTTGGCGCTCGCGCATTTGCTTATCGTGCAGCTCTCTCTGTAGCGCTAAAGCGCTTAATCGATGCATCAAAGCCTTGGGCTGATTCTGAAAACTCGCTGGCGTCGTTGCTCTACTGTGCCCTAGATGAGCTGTTATGTGGACGTCAGGAGCCAGCTTTTCGCCAAAATGCAGGACCGAGTTGACGATACGCTCGTCAAAGTCGAGTAGTGTGATAGAGGACGGCCCATAATCGACGAGTTGGCAATCCAGTCAAACGACATCAGCCAGATTGTCGGTGTGATTCGCGGCATTGCCGAGCAGACCAACCTGCTGGCACTCAACGCCGCCATTGAAGCGGCACGGGCGGGTGAACAAGGTCGTGGCTTTGCCGTCGTGGCCGATGAAGTACGCAACTTGGCAAGTCGCACGGCACAGTCGACGAAGGAGATCGTTGCCCTGGTCGATGGCATACAAAACGGTATGCTCAAGGCTAAAGGAAGCATGGCCGCCGGCTGCGAGCGAGTGACCAATGGGCTTCAACTTGTGGAAAGTGCTGGCGCTTCCATGGTCACTATAAAAAAGGCGTTGGATGAATCAATGGAGGCTGTCAGTTTCATTTCCCTGTCGCTGCAGGAGCAGCGTGCCGCCAGTGATCAGGTGGCCTATAACGTGGAGCAAGTAGCGCAGATCGTTGAACAGAATTCCGCTGCTCAGGGGGGGACTGTGCAAGCGACTCAGGCACTGAAGGCAATGTCCGATGGGTTGGAGGTCAGCTTGAGTCGCTTTAGTTTGTAAGAGCGGCAACGCGTACGCACGTTTCCCGTTCCAATTATTGCGCTGCAGAGTTCTATTGAATTCCAAGAAGAACGAGAAAAACACCCGGGATATTTTTCGTCTACGCGGTGCCTCACTGCGTTCCAGTCGTACCATTGGAAAAGCCCAATGAGGGTACGCATAGAGATAGAGAAATTTTCGAACTTAAAATTTTCCTTTATTTTCAGCGACAAAGAGGCAGGTTCGATTCCGGCTTCGGCACCATGAATATCAAAGGCTTGCGTGAGATACCTCACGCAGGCCTTTTTCATTTTTACTCGGCTATTTCTCGAAGTGTTCTGCGAAGATCACTTTGCCGACTTCATCTTCTTGCGAGGCCCAGGATGGCATGGAAGACACTTAAGTACCTGATGGTATCGGGCATCATTCTGGCGAGCGTGGCCTACGCGTCAAGGTATGCGTACTTCAATTACTACATGGAGTACCAGGCTAAAAACCTTGTCAGGGACTATCTGAAAGACCCTCAATCCGCGGTGTTCAGGAACATTGGCTCCAGGCACCAGGTATTTTGCGGCGAGGTGAACAGTAGAAACAGCTTCGGGGGAATGGTGGGTTTTTCAAGGTTCATCGCACTTCCTCGCGATAGCAGAGTTTTTCTGGAGGAAGAGTTTGAAAGCCGAAACGCTGGGGAGTTGTTTGAGCAGTCGTGGAGGCTGACCTGCGAACCGGCTTGAGTGGGACTCTTACCGTAATTTATAAAATCAAGGGTTTGCGAGCGAAAGCTGATGCAAACCCTTGTTTGTTTCCGGTCAACTATTTTCACTTGCCGCTTTTGTCAGCAGGCTGATTCGCCTTGCGTCGATCAGCGCCGGAAGGGTTGCCGGTGTCAACGAGCCTTCTTTCTCGCAATATATTTTGCAATGCCTGACGAGCTGCCGGATCAAGCTGATGTTCTCTTGCTTTGAGCTCCAGCAAGATCGGGCTGGACCAGCGGCAGTATTCTTCTTCCGCCTCACGGATCGTCGTCATTTACTCCTCCTTGATCGGGCGCCTGCCCACATCGTCGGGGCAGAATCGATGCGATAGAAACCCTAGCTGAGGAAAACGCTTATCGCCAAAAATGAAATGGCATACAGCGCTATTGAACTGATCGTCGAATAATCTATTCGGCTGATCTCAACCCCAGACACCCGTAGCCACCGTGCGGCGAACATAGTCGCTGAAGTCCCGCGCTGGGCGACCCAGTGCACGCTGTACGCCGTCAGTCACCGGTGTATTGCGGCCATCGAGTACGGTGGTGAAGAGGTACAGCACGAGTTCAATCAGCTCTGTTGGTAGTTGGGCCTGTTCCAGCGCCTGGCGATAGGCGTCGGGTGGCACGGCGACGAAACCGACATCGCGTTTGGACGCGTGGGCAATTTCGGCAGTGGCCTCTGCAAAGGTCAGCGCGCGCGGGCCCGTCAGCTCATAGAGTTGGCCTGAATGCCCTGGTTTGGTCAGCGCCTCAACCGCAATCTCGGCGATGTCTTCCACGTCGACAAAGGGCTCGGTGATGTTGCCGACGGGGAGGGCGAGTTCGCCTTGCAGGATTGGCTCAAGAAAGTGCGCTTCGCTGAAGTTCTGAAAGAACCAGCTGGCCCGCAGGATGGTCCAGTCCACGCCGCTGTTTTGAACGACGCGTTCTGCCTGTTCAGCTTCAACTTCGCCGCGCCCTGACAACAGCACCAGTTTGCGGACGCCGCTTTTAACGGCCTGATCGGTGAATGCCTGCACAGTTTCAACCGCACCGGGGACCGCGAGGTCTGGCTGGAACGAAATGTACACCGCGTGAATTCCCTCAAGCACCGCTTCCCAGGTGGAGCGATCCTCCCAGTCGAACGCCGGATCCGCCCCGCGAGAGCCTAAACGAACAGGCACATCGGCCGCTTTCAGCCGTTGAGTGATCCGTCGCCCGGTTTTGCCTGTTGCGCCGAGAATTAGAATTGTCTCTTGGGTGGTTTTCATCGCGTTCATCTCCATCGGTTTAATGTGAGTGATGCTCATGTTTAAAAAAGATGATAAACGCTCATGTTTTATCGTCAACCGGAAGAACCGGTGAAACCGACGTACGGGCGGTGCTAAGGTGAGGCTATGTCATGTTATTGATCGGGAAGCACGCCAGTGCCGAAGAAAACCACCGAAGCCCACGAGCAAGCCGTTTCAGAACCTGTCCGGCGCAATCCCACGCAGCAGCGCAGCCGCGAACGCCAGGAGCGAATCCTGGCGGCGGGGACGCAATTGATTGCGAGCAAGGGCAGCGATCAAGTGAAAATGAGTGAAATCGCCGAAATGTGCGGGATTTCGATCGGCTCGCTTTATCAGTATTTTCCAGACAAGAGTTCGGTGATTCGCACCTTGGCCGAGCGCTATAACGCCGAAAGCCGTCGTTGTATCGAAGTCGCCATGGCTGCGGTCGAGGACGCGCAAGGGCTGCGCGAGGCCTTTTCAGAGCTGTTGGACGAGTATTACGAGATCTTCCTGGCGACACCGGCGATGCGTGACATCTGGTCAGGCATGCAGGCAGACAAGCAACTCATGGCGCTGGAACTGCAGGAGTGTCGGATTGCCGGCGGGTTATTGGCGGATGCGATGCTGCGGGTAAACCCCAGCAGCGATATACAACAGGTTCAGGCGTCTGCCTTTCTGATCTGGAGTCTGGGCGAGGCGACAATGCGCCTGGCCATCTCATGCGCTCCCGAGGAGGGACGCGCGCTGGTCGAAGCGTTCAAGCGGATGTCTTTGCGAGAAATCATGGGGCCGGCGGCCGGGCCGAGTGAACGTGCTTCAACCGCCGAACCTGTCCGTTAAACGAATGGTTGACCGCTAAAGCCACGGGGCAACCGTTGCAGCCCGGCCATGGCGGTAAGCCGCTCGACCCATGCTGCGCGCCAGTCATTGGCAGTGTGAGTGGCTTTGGCTTTGCGTGCGGCGCGGCGTGCCGCGTTGCGTTGGTCTTTGCGTGCATCCTTGTATGCATCGGTGTTTCGGCAACTTCTGCATTTCACTCGGTTCAGTTCAGTGGTTGAGGTGAGCTTGCTGCCTTTGTGGCCGCAAGCCAGATGCCCGGCAACTTTGAAGTGAGTAACCATCAGACGCCTCCTTCGTGACGTGTGACTGTTTGACCTCCCGCGAGTGATGACGTTCGTTGAATGCAGGCGAGCAAAAAGAAGGCCCGCATGCGGGCGGGCCAAGGGATATTTCAAAAGGAGTAGGGCTACAGTAAGGCGTGAGTTGTGAAGGCTGTGTGAAATGACCGGGCAAAAAAAATCCCGGTACAGGGCCGGGTTTGGGATTCAGCAGCAGGTGATCAGGCAAGGACGCACCCGGTGACGATCATCGTCGCCGTTCATGCGTCCTGGCCGTGCGCTCGTGTCCGGAGTCCAGATCGAATCATCTGAACCGCGGCAGCGGCGGCTCGACAGGTTTGAGCGAAGACAGCGTGTTACGAATCAGCGGCGTGTCCTTCTCGATGTCGTTCAGGCGATCACGAATCCTGAGGGCGGTCGGGTGCCCGCCTTGATGATCGACCCAGTCGGCGATTTCCTTGCACGCTGCGGCCAAGCGAACCTGGCGCGAGTCGAGCAGGGTGAGCAGGGTGGTGATGGACTCTTTTTCGGACATGGCAAACACCTCCGTTCAAGAAACCTGGCAGTGGCAGCAAAAAGCCCGCAAGGAGCGAGCTTTCTGCCGATGGGGTCGCTGTTCCCTCAGCCATTTTTCAGTATAGACCCGGACTTCAGCCTTGTCGGGCCACCACTTGCGATCGGGCATTGAGTTGATCGCACGCGCGTTGGGCTTTTTCTTCAAGATCGTAGCCGTCGCCGATGTAGCCGTTAGTCCGCGTATCGGTGATGCGATACCAGAAGGTGGCTTCAGGTGGCTGATGTTGGTCATCCCCGGCTCGGCGGCCATAAACGATGATCTTGTTGCAGCGCTTAACAACGTAAATGTCTTCCATGGCTTCACTCGAAGCTAATTTGTGTCACAACAACTATAGAAGTCATTTGTAATCGTGCAAAAAATGGACAGGTCAGTTCGTCGGTTGAGTCGCCTCGATCATCTTCTCCAAATACATCGCCAGCCCGACTTCCTCGGCCTTCAAGCCTTTACGTGTTCTCGGGCGCGGTAACTCGGCCAATGCCCCCATCAGGAAACCCTCGAGCACCGCCGGGTGGATGTAGCACTTGCGACAAACTGCCGGGGTGTTGCCAAGTTGCCTGGCGACGTTCTTGACCATCTCCACCACATGCCGCCTGGCGTCTGATTCCGGTTCCCACTGCAAACCGCGCAACACCGACAACGCCAGCGCGCTACCAGCCCAGGTGCGGTAATCCTTGGCGGTGAAGTCGGTACCGGTGAGGGTTTGCAGGTAGGCGTTGACGTCGGAGGAACTGACGGTGTGCCGCTCACCGCTTTCATCCAGATACTGAAACAGGTTCTGCCCGGGAATCTCCTGGCAGCGTTTGATGATGCGTGCCAGGCGCCGGTCTTTCACGGTGATCTGGTGCTCGACGCCGCTCTTGCCCCGGAACTGGAACCGGATCGCACTGCCGTTGATCTCGACGTGCCGGTTGCGCAGCGTGGTCAGCCCATACGAGCGGTTGTCCCGGGCGTACTGCGTGTTGCCGACCCGAATCAATGTCGCGTCGAGCAAGGTAATGACCGTGGCCATGACCTTGTCGCGGCTGAAGCCCGGGGCGGCCAACAGCGTTTCAAGCTGTTTGCGCAGTTTCGGCAGGGCGAGCCCGAAATCCCGCAGGCGCGAATATTTGTCGGCATCGCGCACTTCGCGCCAGCGCGGGTGATAACGGTATTGCTTGCGCCCCCGCGCATCACGGCCAGTGGCTTGCAGATGCCCACTCGGGTCGGCGCAAATCCAAACGTCGGTGTAGGCCGGGGGGACGGCGAGGGCATTGATACGTTTGATTTGCTTCGGGTCGGTGATGCGTTTTCCGTCCGGGTCGAAGTAGCAGAACTTGCCACGCAGTTTCTTGCGGGCGATGCCGGGCTGGGTGTCATCGACATAATGCAGGTCAGGTGGCAGCGCATCAGTCAGCGCGGAATCGGGCATGGCGGTAGTCCTTGGCGACGAATCAGGGGCCGTTACAGCCATTGACCGCGTGCCAGTGCAGTCGTGCCAGCGGGTTTACGCCAGCACCGCCACCGCTTTGATTTGCGCCCAGAGCTGTTGGCCGGGATGCACCTGCAATTGATCCCGGGAGTAGCGGGTGATCCGCGCCAGCAGTGGTGTGCCGGCCGCGTCCAGGCGAATCAGCACGTGGGCGGCGTTGTCTGCGCCCATTTCACTGATCACGGTCACCGGCAGACGGTTGAGGATGCTGCTTTGCTCGGCGCTGTGCAGGCTCAGGCTGACATCGCGCGCCTGGACCTTGCAACGCAACGCCTGGCCGGGGTCCATCGGCGTGTGCGTCACGCGGATGTTCAGAGCGGTGCCTGGCAGTTGCAAGGTCAGCAACTGATAATCGGCGTCATAGGCACTGACGTGGCCCTCGATCACCACGCCGGCGTCATCGCCCAACGCCAAAGGCAAATCGAGCCGGGCCAGCGTTTCGCCGATAGGGCCGCTGGCCAGGGCTTTGCCGTTGCTGAGCAGGACGATGTGGTCGGCCAGTCGCGCCACTTCATCCTGGGAATGGCTGACGTACAGCACCGGGATGTCCAGCTCATCGTGCAGCCTTTGCAGGTAGGGCAGGATTTCGCTTTTGCGTTGCGAATCCAGCGCCGCCAGCGGTTCGTCCATCAGCAACAGTTTTGGGCTGGTGAGTAGCGCCCGGGCAATGCCGACACGCTGTCGCTCGCCACCCGACAAGTGCTGCGGATGGCGGTCCAGCAGATGACCGATGCCCAACAGTTCCGTCGCGTGCGCCATGTCGACCCGGCGTTGGTGTCTGGGGATTCGCTTGAGGCCGAACTGCAGGTTCGCCAACACCGACAGGTGCGTAAACAGACTGGCTTCCTGGAAGACATAGCCGATCGCGCGTTTGTGCGGCGCTACGAAAATCTTCTTGTCGCTGTCCTGCCAGACTTCATCGTTGACCTGGATAAAGCCTTGTTCGGCCCGCTCCAGGCCTGCGATGCAGCGTAAACAGGTGGTCTTGCCCGAGCCGGAATGGCCGTAAAGCGCGGTGACGCCACGGCCGGGCAGTTGCAAGTCCACATTCAGGGCGAACCCCGAATACCTCAGTTTCAGACGTGTTTGAATCATCGATCAGCTCCAGCCCGCTTTGGTTTTACGGCTGGAGTACAGCGCCAGCAACACGGCAAACGAGAACACCAGCATCGCCCCGGCCAGCCAGTGGGCCTGGGCGTATTCCATGGCTTCGACGTGATCGTAGATCTGCACCGAGACCACGCGGGTCTTGTCGGGGATGTTGCCGCCGATCATCAGCACCACGCCAAATTCACCGACGGTGTGGGCGAAACCGAGAATCGCGGCGGTGATGAACCCCGGTCGGGCCAGAGGCAGGATCACGCTGAAAAAAGTGTCCCAGGGATTGGCGCGCAAGGTCGCAGCCACTTCCAGTGGGCGGGTGCCAATGGCAGAAAAAGCGTTTTGCAACGGCTGGACCACGAACGGCATCGAATAGAGCACCGAGCCGATCACCAATCCAGCAAAACTGAACGTCAGGGTTCCGAGCCCCAGCGATTGAGTGAAGTGGCCGATAAAACCGTTAGGGCCCAGCGCCAGCAACAGATAAAAACCGATCACCGTGGGCGGCAGCACCAGGGGCAGGGCGACAATCGCCCCGACCGGGCCGCGCAGCCAGGATTGGGTGCGCGACAGCCATAACGCAATCGGAGTGCCGATCACCAGCAGGATAACTGTCGTCAGGGACGCCAGTTTCAGGGTCAGCCAGATGGCGGAAAAATCGGCACTCGACAGGGTCATTTAGAGTTGATAACCGTAGGATTTGATGACAGCAGCGGCTTTCGGACCTTTGAGGTAGTCAACCAGCGCCTTGGCAGCCGGGTTGTCCTTGCCTTTGTTGAGGATCACCGCGTCTTGTTTGATCGGGTCGTGCAGGCTGGCTGGAACGATCCACGCCGAACCGCTGGTGACTTTGCCGTCTTTGTAGATCTGCGACAAGGCAACAAAGCCCAGTTCTGCGTTACCGGTTGAGACAAACTGATAAGCCTGGGTGATGTTCTGGCCTTCAACGATCTTGTCTTTGACCTTGTCGGTCAGGCCCTGCTTGGCCAAAACCTGGGTGGCAGCCAGGCCGTAAGGGGCGGCTTTCGGGTTGGCGATGGACAGATGCTGATATTCGTTCTTTTTCAGCACGTCCCCTTTGGCATCGACGTAACCTTCTTTAGCCGACCACAACGCCAGGGTGCCAACGGCGTAGGTGAAGCGCGAGCCCTTGACGATGTCGCCTTCGGCTTCGAGTTTTTGCGGGGTGGTGTCGTCCGCCGACAGAAACACTTCAAACGGCGCGCCATTCTTGATCTGCGTATAGAACTGGCCGGTTGCACCAAAGGAGGTGACCAGTTTGTGCCCGGTGTCTTTCTCGAAATCAGCAGCGATAGCCTGGATCGGCGCGGTGAAGTTGGCCGCGACGGCGACCTGGACTTCGTCCGCCTGGGCTGCGCCAATGGCGAACACAGCAAGCAGGCTCGCCAGGCAAGTAGGGGCAAAACGTGAGGCACGAATGGTCATGAAACGGCTCCGTTGTAGGCAGGGACAGCGAGGGGTTAAAACGCTATATAGCGGAATATATAGCGAATTGCCTGCAAACGGAATGTGTTGATCTCGATTGCATTGCGGCGAAACGCCTCGCCCCAGGTCTTGTGCCTAGCGGTGCAACAGTTTCGCCAAGCCATCTTGGGCCAGACGCTGCGTCAATTCTGCTGTCGTCATCTCAACCCCCAACCTGAATGCCTGCCCGGCCCAGAGGTTGCTGAAATCCGCTTCGCCCTTTGCCCGCAACGGCATCAACGCCCCACCTGCCAACGGGAAGGCCGGTGCTTTATCGCAGATCGGTCCGAGTTCGCGCATCACGCGATTGAGAATCCCGCGTGCCGGGCGGCCGGTGAAAATGTTGGTGACGGCAGTCTCGCTTTCTTTGGCCGTGCGCAACGCCTTGTGGTGAGAGGCGCTGACCTTGGCTTCCGGTGTAAACAAATACGCCGTGCCCACCTGCACCGCGGACGCGCCCAACAGAAACGCCGCCGCCACGCCCCGTGCATCGGCAATGCCGCCAGCGGCAATCACCGGCACTTTCACCGCGTCGACAATTTGCGGCAGCAGCGCGAAGAGGCCCACCTGGCTGCTCAAATCGTCGCTGAGAAACATGCCCCGATGGCCGCCAGCTTCGTAACCCATGGCGATGATCGCGTCACAGCCATGCTGCTCAAGCCAGACGGCTTCTTCGACTGTCGTCGCCGAAGACAACACTTTCGCCCCGGTTGCCTTGACGCGATCCAGCAGGGATTTTTCCGGTAGGCCGAAGTGAAAGCTCACCACTTCGGGACGACATTCTTCGATCACTTCACAGGTCGCGTTATCGAACGGCGCACGATTGGACACGGGCGTCGGTGCGTCGAAATCCACGCCGAGTTCGCGGTAGTAGGGTTCCAGCAGATTCTTCCAGTCCCGGGCACGTTGCTCGTCGGCAGGGGGCGGCTGATGGCAAAAGAAGTTGACGTTGATCGGGCGTTGAGTGTGTTGGCGAATGGTCTTCAATTCTTCGCGCAACTGCTCGGTGGTCAGCATGGCCGCGGGCATCGAGCCCAGGCCGCCGGCATTGCTCGCGGCGATGACCATGGCCGAACCGGTTGCGCCAGCCATCGGAGCCTGGATGATCGGCAGTTCGATCCCCAGCAAATCGATAATTCGGGTATCTGGCCATTGGCTCATTTCAAGGTTCTCCGGGTCATAACGGGGCAGGGCTGCAGGACGGGACTTGTATCAGCAAAGGCAGGCGCAAGACCCATCGGGTTTCAGGATGGGGCATTCCTGGATTGGCTTAAAGTCGGGTACGGCAAAAGGTTGCAGTGTGATATTCCAGTAGCACGACAACTGAATGATCTGACAGGAGACGACAATGTTCCAAGGCATTTTGATCGACAAAGACGACAGCGGTTACCGGGCCACACTGCAAGAGATCAATGACGATCAACTGCCCGAGGGCGATGTGACAGTGCGTGTGGCGTACAGCACGCTGAACTTCAAGGACGGTCTGGCGATCACCGGCAGCAGCCCGGTGGTGCGAAAATTCCCGATGGTGCCGGGCATTGATCTGGCGGGGACTGTCGAAGTCAGTGGGCATCCGGACTACAAGGTCGGTGATCAAGTCGTACTCAATGGCTGGGGAGTCGGTGAAGGGCATTGGGGCGGATTGGCGCAGAAGGCGCGCCTGAATGGCGACTGGCTGATTCCGCTGCCTCGGGAATTCACCGCTGCCCAGGCAATGGCGATCGGCACGGCCGGTTACACGGCGATGCTGAGCATCCTGGCTTTGGAACATAACGGTGTGACGCCTGAGCAGGGTGACGTTCTGGTCACGGGTGCCAACGGTGGTGTAGGCAGTTTCGCCATCGCGCTGCTGAACAAGCTCGGCTACCGGGTGGTCGCGTCCACTGGCCGCACCTCTGAGCACGACTACCTCAAGCAATTGGGTGCCAGCGAAATCATCGACCGCGCGACATTGTCCGAGCCGGGAAAACCACTGGCCAAGGAGCGTTGGGCGGCCGTGATTGACTCGGTCGGCAGTTACACCCTGGCCAACGCCTGTGCCAGCACGAAAGCCAACGGCACTGTCGCCGCGTGTGGTCTGGCGCAAGGCATGGACTTTCCGGCGTCTGTCGCCCCGTTCATTTTGCGCGGCGTGACCCTGGCCGGAATCAACAGCGTGACCCAACCCAAAGCCAAGCGGGTATTGGCATGGAACCGTCTGGCCAAGGATCTGGACTTTGCCTTGCTGCCGCTGATCAGCCACGAAATCGGTTTGAGTGAGGCGATCGATGCGGCACCGCGATTGCTCGCCGGTCAGCTGCGTGGCCGTGTGGTGGTGGATGTGAATCGCTAAAAGCAAAAATCGCAGCCTGCGACTGCCGCAGGCTGCGATCTTTTTATTTATTGGCTTTCGCGCTCCAACAACTGCCGCTTGCGCTCCACGCCCCAACGATACCCCGACAAGTTGCCGTCACTGCGCACCACGCGGTGGCACGGGATCGCCACCGCCAGGCTGTTCGCGCCGCAGGCCTGGGCCACGGCGCGCACCGCTTTCGGCGAGCCGATACGCTGCGCGATGTCGGCGTAGCTGGCGGTGCTGCCGACAGGAATCTCCCGCAGGGCTTGCCAGACGCGCTCCTGAAACGCCGTACCGCGCACATCCAGAGGCAAGTCCAGGCCAATGGCCGGCGCTTCAATAAACCCGACAACCTGGGCGATCAATTGCTCGAACCCGTGGTCGGCGCCGATCAGGTTGGCCCGCCGAAACTTGTCCTGCAGGTCGCACACCAGTTGGTGCGGATCATCACCCAGCAGAATCGCGCACACACCGCGTTCGCTTTGCGCCACCAGAATCGCCCCTAAAGAACACTGGCCGACGGCAAACCGAATGTCGTTGTTCTGGCCTTCGGCGCGGTAGTCGCCAGGTTTCATCCCCAACAATTGATCCGCCGCCTCATAAAATCGGCTATTGGAATTGAAACCGGCGTCATACAAGGCATCGGTCACCGAGCCTCCATCGATCAAGCGTTGGCGAACCTTGCGTGAGCGGTGGGCCGTGGCGTAGCCCTTGGGCGTCAATCCGGTCACGGCTTTAAACACTCGGTGAAAGTGGAAGCTGCTCAGGCCCGCCACGTCGGCCAACTCACTCAGTGCCGGCAGATGCTCTGCGGTCTCGATCTGACGGCACGCGGCAGCCACCGTTGCGGCATGTTGCGCGGCGACGTCACTTTGATCCTTCGCCGCGCGTTTGCTCGGGCGGTAGCCGGCCGCCTGGGCTTGCTCGGCGGTGTCGAAGAATTCGACGTTCTGCGGCTTGGGCAAACGCGCCAGACTGCTGGGGCTGCAATAGATGCCGGTGGTTTTCACTGCATACACAAACTGCCCGTCTGCGCGGGGATCGCGTGCGACGACGGCGGCCCAGCGCGGATCGTTTTCGGTGGCGATTCTTGTCGATTGGCGTGTCATGGCTTCTTGTCCGTTGACCTGTTTGATTCAGATTAACCAGCCGGCGCAGTCGTCGCACTCCGGGGCTTGCGGTCAAATTCGGGGATTCATTTTGCGGTACGAAATGTGAAGTTGATCCGTTGCTCGCCCATTCGCGGGTGCTGACCGTCCTTGATCGGCAAGACACCGTGATAACGCAAGCGATCAACGCCGCCCCAGACCACGATATCGCCATGCAACAGTGGTACTCGCTGGCTTTTATCGCTGCGTTCAAACCCGCCGAACAGGAACATCGCCGGCAAAC
This sequence comes from Pseudomonas sp. BF-R-01, assembly GCF_019946615.1. Lineage (NCBI taxonomy): Bacteria > Pseudomonadati > Pseudomonadota > Gammaproteobacteria > Pseudomonadales > Pseudomonadaceae > Pseudomonas > Pseudomonas sp. BF-R-01. The sequence continues at coordinate 22,522 of NZ_JAGYFX010000001.1, read as the reverse complement.
CCAGGGATACCGAAACGATCGGCGCCGCGTAGGACGCTTCATCCTTGTCTTGATGCAAAGACATTTTGGCGCCGGGGACATAACGGTTGATCAGGCACGAATCGGGTACGAAACCAGCAAAACCGGCTTCGCGCGCCGCCGCTTGTGCGAGCGCCAAAAACACCGCGGGCATGGCCGGCCAGGGCGCGTCGGTTTGCGGATCATTGCGGGTGTAGCGATAACCGCTGCGGTCGGTGGTCCAGCCCCAGGTGCCGCAACTGCTCATGGCTGCCGACATGATGAAGCCGCCGGGCGTGACCATCTGCCGAAGCGGCGCGGCGGCCAGAACCGCTTCCAGTGCAGGCAGCAAACGATCCAGCCAGGGCAGGGCAAAGCCTCTCAGTACGCAAGACTGTTCGCCGATCTGCTCGCGCCGAGGTAGCTGCTCGGGCTCGGCGTCGGCAAACAGGTCGAATGTGCTCGGGGTCATGGGGTCATGTCGCATCGTGAAAGATGATTCCAAGGGTATGCCGTTTTCCGCTGTGCAGGCGACTGACCCCGTGGCGCAACGTGACCCGGTAGAAACCGCGAACGCCTTTGACCGGCCGTTGGTTGACGGCAAAGATCAGCCCGTCACCTTTCTTCAGGCCAATCACCTGGGGGCGAGACTGCATCCGTGGCCGTTGCTCGGTCAGTACAAACTCGCCGCCGGTGAAATCTTCGCCTGGCTCTGACAGAAGAACCGCCACTTGCAGTGGAAAAACGTGTTCACCGTACAGATCCTGATGAAGGCAGTTGTAGTCCTGTGGCCCATATTGCAGCAACAACGGCGTTGGGCGCTCCTGACCGGCGGCATGACAGCGCTCAAGGAACGCCTCGTGCCCGGGAGGGAAACGGATCGGCAAGTCCATCTGCTCGTACCAGCGATTGGCAATCGGCACCAGTCGCGGGTAGAGCGCATTGCGCATTCGGCAGACGAGATCCGGTAGCGGATAGCGGAAATATTTGTACTCGCCGCGGCCAAAGCCGTGGCGGGCCATCATGACCTGTGAGCGGAAAGGCTCTGGTTTCGCATAGAGCGCGCTGATGTCGTCACACTCTTCGGCACTCAGCAATGACCGGATGATGGCGCAGCCATCCTGATCGAGTTGCTGGTACAGGCTGTTCCAATCGAGTGCATCGAGCGTACGCTCGTTAAACATGTGCTGACTCCTTAACCCAGGGTTGAGGTGGCCAGTCTAGGGAACGCTGCCGTCGTGAACACTCCGGCGCTTGCGGTCGAATTCAACGGACGGAGCAGACATCCCGGTTGTCGCTCCGAATCCCGTTACAGCGCTTTGCTGACGCTGATCTCGCTGATGACGTCTTCGCCCTGGCCATGAATGGCGTCCAGCGCGGCTTTGGCTTCTGCTTCGGTGCCGTTTTCAAGCTGGGCAAATTCGAAGCGGCGTTCGCCGTTGAGTTTGTATTTGATGACGTACTTGGTTGTTTGGGTCACGGTCATATCTGCCTGTGTTCGAGTCGGGCGGTGCTCAGCTCAGTTTCGTGGTGGAGCGGCGGATGATCTTGATCGAGTGGGACAAGGTCGGTTTGCGGGTCACGCTGATCGCCCGACGGTTGACGGTGTCGATGGTGATGTTCCAGAAACCGGTGCTTGGTGCAGTAATTCGGGCTGGGAAGGTGTCGAATGCACCACCATGGTAAGTGTGACGGCCACCATTCTTGAAGCTGCGGAAATTGGCGTCGTTCATCAAGCGGATGTTGCACATTTGCGAGCACTGGATGACGACGATGTCGTCTTCATTGAGGTGCTCGCGCTGGTGGATAAATTTCATGAGGCGCCTCCAGAAGGGCTTTTTCTACAAAATCAAAACGATAGCATGGGCGATGGGCGCAGTTTATCAGCCCGAACGGGTTATTATCCGGTCGTCGGGCTCCGCTTTGACAATTAAAAACAGTTATTCGGAATTCTATGAGCGATAAAAGCAGTGGGCCTCGGAGAAAACCAGCGTTTGTGCTGTCGGAGGGGCTTTATCGGAGGTTTTTTATGAAGTGGGGTGCGTGGGTTTTGCCATTGGCGTTGGCGATGAGTGGTTGTGCGAGTGTCTCGGAAATCAACGAGACGCTGCCCACCATGAACGTGATTTCAGGCAAGAAGCCCCATGAGTACGCGCAATGCCTGACCGAGAAACTGGCCGGCAGCCGCGGTGCCCTGCAAGTCGAGCCCCAGGGCAAAGACGGTGTGCGGGTCATCGTGCCGCAGAAGTTTTCCTCAGGTCCGGCCGCTGTATTTGATATCGAAGAACGCTCCAGTGGCAGCAGCATCAAGCTGCATGAGCGCATCTCCAATGTGCCGTTACGCCCCATGGATGTGCGCGATGCCGCCACGGCGTGCATTTCCGGCTGATAGACTGGCGACAGTCAGCATCGATGCCGTCAAAGCAACGCTTTGGCGGCATTGTCATTTCTGGAGTCGAGCATGAAGCGAGAGCAGGTACGGGAACGGCACGCAGAGGGTCACATCTCTGCTACCCATGTGATTCAAAATCCGGCTGATCCGGGGGAATGGATCGTGTTTTTCAAGAAAAGCGCCGGACGCAGCTATTTTCTGGTGGACGATAACGATGAAGTCGAATCCTTCAGTCGTCTCGACGATCTGATCGAGACCGTGCGCGGTCTCGGGATCAAGTTCGCCGAAATTCACATGTAGGGCAGGGCGCCTTACTTGCAGACCACCACGACGCTGCGGTTTTTGTAGTTGCCTACGTCGACGCCGAGGGTCTTGTCGCTTTCCTTGGTCGACGGGGTTCCGTCGGTGCCAACGATTCGATAGCCGGTGCCGGCGCAGGAGGCATCGGCTTTTTCATAGCAGGAGGCCCAGGAGTTGGCTTCGCCGGAGCAGTCGATGGACAGGCCTGTTTCGCCATTGCCCAGGTAAGTCTTTTCAGAGGTGGCGCAGCCACTCAGGGCCAATATCGCAATCAAAGGCAAAAATCTATTCATGTCGTTGTCGTCGTCAGGGTGATGGGCTAAGCCTGTGACAGCGCCGGAATCAAAAGGTTATAGCGAAAGGCCACTTCGTTTCATCCAATCACAAAAAAGCCCTGCGCGAGGCAGGGCTTGGTCATGCAAATCGGCTCCGGATCAGGACTTGTCCTTGCCGCGACGCTTGGGCTCCGGGTGTTCGAGTTCCAATACAGACGCCACTTCAATCGCCAACGCTTCAGTCGGGAATGGCCCGGCGATATTCTCGCCGCTGACGCTGGCTACCCACCACTGGCCGTCTTTCTCTTGATTGATCAGGAACCCGTTGACACTTTTTGCTACCGACATCTATCTGCCTCGTTGGCTGGTTCAATTGCGCAATGATAACGCCAAACGCACGCAACCGGTGTTGATGGGTGTAGGGTGGGTGCGATTGCATGCTCGGTTGTCACCTGTGCAGCCCCGAAAATCTGCTATCTATAAGAGGCATCGCGACGTTCTGCGGAACTATCCGCAAGAATATTTCTCTATGTTGGCATCGGTTAGCCAGTGCGGGGCATTGTAAGGTGCACGCCGCCTGATTAGACTGCGCCGAAACTCGTACACACAGCCCTTTCAAGGACTTTTATGATCAAGAAATGCTTGTTCCCAGCAGCCGGTTACGGTACTCGCTTCCTGCCAGCGACTAAAGCCATGCCCAAAGAAATGCTGCCGGTGGTAAACAAGCCACTGATCCAGTACGGCGTCGAAGAAGCTCTGGATGCCGGTTTGACCGAAATCTCCATCGTTACCGGTCGTGGCAAGCGCGCCCTGGAAGACCACTTCGACATCAGCTACGAGCTGGAAAACCAGATCAAGGGCACCGACAAAGAGAAATACCTGGTCGGTATCCGCAAACTGCTCGACGAGTGCTCTTTCTCCTACACTCGCCAGACCGAAATGAAAGGCCTGGGTCATGCCATCCTGACCGGTCGTCCGCTGATCGGCGACGAACCTTTCGCCGTGGTGTTGGCGGATGACTTGTGCGTCAACCTCGACGGTGACGGCGTACTGACGCAGATGGTCAAGCTGTACAAACAGTACCGCTGCTCGATCATTGCGATCCAGGAAGTCGATCCGCAGGAAACCAACAAGTACGGTGTAATTGCCGGTGACCTGATCGGTGATGACCTCTACCGCGTTCGCAACATGGTCGAGAAACCAGCCCCGGAAGACGCTCCGTCGAACCTGGCGATCATCGGTCGTTATATCCTGACCCCGGACATCTTCGACCTGATCAAGCAAACCGAGCCAGGCAAGGGCGGCGAGATCCAGATCACCGACGCCCTGATGAAGCAGGCGCAAAACGGTTGCGTCATTGCCTACAAGTTCAAAGGCAAGCGTTTCGACTGCGGTGGCGCTGAAGGCTACATCGAAGCAACCAACTTCTGCTTCGAGAACTTCTACAAAACTGGCAAGGCTTACTGATAGCGTTTGACCTGCTTGTTTCTTAAAAGCCACCTTCGGGTGGCTTTTTCATTTTCCGGCCCCATATCGTTTGCAGCGCTTGCCCAACGGACGTCTGCGGGTATGCTGTTTGCCTGCCGAGGAGATTGAAAATGGCCTACGATTTTGACCTTTATGTGATTGGTGCCGGTTCCGGCGGTGTGCGGGCTGCGCGATTCGCGGCCGGGTTTGGCGCGAAAGTGGCCGTGGCCGAGAGTCGCTATCTGGGCGGTACGTGCGTGAACGTCGGCTGCGTGCCGAAGAAGTTGCTGGTCTACGGAGCGCACTTCGCCGAAGACTTCGAGCAGTCTTCGGGCTTTGGCTGGACGCCGGGCGAAGCACAGTTTGATTGGGCGACGCTGATTGCCAACAAGGATCGCGAGATCAATCGCCTGAACGGTATCTATCGCAACCTGCTGGTCAACAGCGGTGTGACCTTGCATGAAGGCCACGCGAAGATCGTCGATCCTAATACGGTCGAGATTAATGGCGAGCGCTTCACTGCAAAGAACATCCTGATCGCCACGGGCGGTTGGCCGCAGATTCCGGAGATTCCGGGGCATGAACATGCGATCAGCTCCAACCAGGCATTCTTCCTCAAAGAGCTGCCTAAGCGCGTTCTGGTTGTGGGTGGCGGTTACATTGCCGTTGAATTCGCCGGTATTTTCCACGGCCTGGGCGCCGAAACCACGTTGCTGTATCGCGGGGATCTGTTCCTGCGCGGTTTCGACGGTGCGGTGCGCAAGCACTTGCAGGAAGAGCTGACCAAGCGTGGCATGAACCTGCAATTCAATGCCGACATCGAGCGCATTGAAAAGCTCGCCGACGGCAGCTTGAAGGCTACGCTCAAGGACGGTCGCGAACTGGAGGCGGATTGCGTGTTCTACGCCACTGGCCGACGTCCGATGCTGGACAACCTGGGGCTGGAAAACACCGGGGTCAAACTCGACAAGAAAGGCTTCGTCGAGGTCGATGAGCAATACCAGACCGCCGAACCGTCGATCCTCGCGCTGGGCGATGTGATCGGCCGGGTTCAGCTCACGCCGGTTGCGCTGGCTGAAGGCATGGCCATTGCGCGTCGCTTGTTCAAGCCTGAGCAGTATCGCCCGGTGGATTACAAGATGATCCCGACGGCCGTGTTCAGCTTGCCGAACATCGGCACAGTCGGCCTCACGGAAGAAGAGGCTCGCGAGGCCGGCCATGACGTGGTGATTTTCGAAAGCCGTTTCCGCCCGATGAAGCTGACCCTGACCGAATGTCAGGAGCGCACGCTGATGAAGCTCGTGGTGGACGGCAAAACCGACAAGGTGTTGGGTTGCCACATGGTCGGGCCGGATGCCGGCGAGATCGTGCAAGGTCTGGCGATTGCCTTGAAGGCGGGCGCTACCAAGCGCGACTTCGACGAAACCATCGGCGTGCACCCGACGGCTGCCGAAGAGTTCGTCACCATGCGTACACCGGTCGCGGGTTAATCGGCCTTGGCTGCGTCTGGCGCTGTCGCAATGACCGCTGCCAGGCGCACGCTTTCATCGAGGCTCGCCTGAGTCTTCAGTAATTCAATTTCCAGCGCTTTGTTTATCTGCGACTGCTCCTCGACGTTCTGCTTCAGCGACTGGCTCTCCAGCAGAGCTGCGCGCAGGCGTTCCTGGAGGAGAGTGCGTTCGCTGTCGATCCGGTTGACCTGTTCCAGCAGTTGATCCTGGCGGGTATGGGTGTGCTTGAGTTGGTCCTGCAACAGGCTCAGCTCGCGCAATGTGCCGCGGTTTTCGGTCAGCAGGCGTTCGTTGTCGCGGTGCAACTGGGTGATTTCATCCTGGCGCACCAGGGCGCTTTGCTGGGCCTGGCGCAATTCCATCTGAATCTGCTGCACCTGGCCTTCATGGCGGCTTTGTTCCTGCTCGCGCTGCTCTTTGACGGCGTTGCGATAGTGCTCAAGTGCGTCACGGGCGTGCAGGTGTTTTTCCTCAAGGGAGCGGATCTGCTCGTCCTTGTCCTGCAAGCGCAACTCGAAATCAGCGAGCGCCTGGTTCATTCCGGCGTTGCGGGTTTGCTCGGTCTGCAGCATCGACAGGGTGTTTTGCAGGGTTTCGGACTCCTGCGTCAGTGCCAGGGTTTGAATCTCGTACTGTTGCTGCAATTCGCTGTTGGCTTCCTGGGCGTCTGTCAGTTGGCTTTCCAGGTCTTTTCGTTGCTGTTCGAACTGCGCGCGTGCCTGATCGATGGGTTCCTGCGCCTGCTCTTTGAGCCGTTGCGCAAGGCGCGAGACCAGTCCTGCCAGCTCGTCATCGATGGGTTCGGAGGAGGGCGCTACCGGCTCGGCGCCGTCATCCAGCTCCTTCAAGTACCGGTGAATAGTGGTTTTCGAGCCGGTATTGCCCATTTCGATCCGTACTGCATCGATGCTGGGGTTTTCACCGCGAGCCAGAATTGCCAAGCGTGCCGCTTGCACCACTGCTTTGTTAACACCACCGCGTGCCATGAACTCTCCTACGATTTCGTACTGTGGTACGTACCACTAAAGTACACAATGTACCACGCCAATAAATAACATTAAATACGCAAAGTATTCACACGGGATATACTGGTATTACCCAATGTGATGCGCTTTGGCGCGGCTTTTCAGCCAAGAAATCAGTACGCCGTCGAGAAGTAAGCCCATGAGCGATCTGGATCGTTACCTGCAAGCCGCCACGCGCGACAACACTCGCCGAAGCTACCGGGCGGCCATCGAACATTTCGAAGTCGATTGGGGCGGGTTTCTACCGGCCACGGCTGACAGCGTTGCGCGTTATCTGGTGGCGTATGCGGGTGAGTTATCGATCAATACGTTAAAGCTGCGGTTGTCGGCGCTGGCGCAGTGGCACAACAGCCAGGGGTTTGCCGATCCGACCAAGGCGCCCGTGGTGCGCAAAGTCTTCAAAGGCATTCGTGCGCTGCACCCGGCACAGGAGAAGCAGGCTGAGCCATTGCAGCTTCAGCATCTGGAGCAAGTGGTGGCCTGGCTTGAGCAGGAGGCACAAACCGCGAAATCAAAAGACGATCGACCGGCGCTGTTAAGAGCCCGGCGCGATAGGGCGCTGATCTTGCTGGGCTTCTGGCGCGGTTTCCGCAGCGACGAGTTATGCCGCCTACAGATTGAGCACGTACAGGCCAGTGCCGGTTCAGGCATCACCCTGTATCTGCCTCGCAGCAAGAGCGACCGCGAAAACCTTGGCAAGACTTACCAGACACCGGCGTTGCAGCGATTGTGTCCGGTGCAGGCATACATCGACTGGATGACCGAGGCCGCATTGGTGCGCGGGCCGGTGTTCCGTGGCATCGACCGCTGGGGCCATTTGAGCGAAGAGGGCTTGCACGCCAACAGCATCATCCCGTTATTGCGCCAGGCGCTGGAGCGCGCCGGCATTGCGGCCGAGCACTACACCAGCCATTCGTTGCGACGGGGTTTTGCCACGTGGGCCCATCAAAGCGGTTGGGATTTGAAATCGCTGATGAGTTACGTCGGCTGGAAGGATATGAAATCGGCCATGCGTTACGTAGAAGCCAGTCCGTTTCTGGGGATGACGCGGATTTCGGAAAAGCCGTTGGCGCCCTAGATACCTTTTCCTTCTATTAATACTGTCTGCTAATAGCGAAAACCAATCAGCAGCATGAGGTTTGCCAATGAGCCATCCGTCCGTCGAGTGGGTAGAGTTCACTCCATCAACTTCTTAACCCCTGACGGAGAGTCAACGATGCCTATCATCAACAGCCAAGTTAAACCATTCAAAGCTGACGCATTCAAAAACGGCGACTTCGTAAAAGTCTCGGACGCTGACCTGAAAGGCAAGTGGTCGGTTGTGTTCTTCTACCCAGCAGACTTCACCTTCGTTTGCCCGACTGAACTGGAAGACCTGGCTGACAACTACGACGCGTTCCAGAAACTGGGCGTCGAGATCTACAGCGTTTCCACTGACACCCATTTTGCCCACGCTGCCTGGCACAACACTTCGCCAGCCATCGGCAAAATCCAGTACACCATGATCGGCGACCCGACCCACGCTATCTCCCGCAACTTCGACGTACTGATCGAAGAAGCTGGTCTGGCTGACCGTGGCACCTTCGTGATCAACCCTGAAGGCCAGATCAAGATCGTTGAATTGAACGATGGCGGCGTTGGCCGTGACGCTTCCGAGCTGCTGCGCAAAATCAAGGCTGCCCAGTACGTCGCTGCTCACCCAGGCCAGGTTTGCCCAGCCAAGTGGAAAGAAGGCGAGGCCACTCTGGCTCCGTCCCTGGACCTGGTCGGCAAGATCTAAGTCTGTGACACGCTTCAAAGGGCGGAACTCCGCACCTACTCAGTAAGCTGCACCGCCCAATAGAAAAGCCCGGGCGAGATTCGCTCGGGCTTTTTTTCGCCTCAAGAAAAGCAAAGGAAATCGCCCGTATGTTGGACGCCAATCTTAAAGCCCAGTTGAAATCGTACCTGGAACGGGTCACCCAGCCGATCGAGATCGTTGCATCCCTCGACGACGGTGCGAAATCCCGGGAAATGCTCGAACTGCTGAAAGACGTTACCAGTCTTTCCAGCCAAATTACTTTGCTCGACAACGGTGACGACACGCGTAAACCATCGTTCTCGATCAATCGCCCCGGTGCCGACATAAGCCTGCGTTTCGCCGGCATCCCGATGGGCCACGAATTTACCTCGCTGGTGCTGGCCCTGCTGCAAGTCGGTGGCCACCCTTCGAAAGCCAGTGCGGAAGTGATCGAACAGATCCGCTCGCTCAAAGGCCAGTTCAGCTTCGAGACTTACTTCTCGCTGTCCTGCCAGAACTGCCCGGACGTCGTTCAAGCGCTGAACCTGATGGCCGTGCTCAACCCGAACATCCGTCACGTCGCTATCGACGGCGCGTTGTTCCAGGCCGAAGTCGATGATCGCAAGATCATGGCCGTGCCAAGCATTTACCTGAACGGCGAGATTTTCGGCCAGGGCCGCATGGGCCTGGAAGAAATCCTCGCCAAGATCGACACCAGCGGTGCCGAGCGTCAGGCCGAGAAAATCAGCGCCAAAGAAGCCTTTGATGTGCTGGTGGTCGGCGGTGGTCCGGCTGGTGCTTCGGCAGCGATCTACGCCGCCCGTAAAGGCATTCGCACCGGTGTGGCGGCTGAGCGTTTTGGTGGGCAGGTGCTGGACACTATGGCCATCGAGAACTTCATCTCCGTGCAGGAGACCGAAGGGCCGAAACTGGCGAGCGCGCTCGAAGAGCACGTCAAGCAATACGACGTCGATATCATGAACCTGCAACGGGCCACCGCGCTGATCCCGGCGAAGAATCCCGGCGAGTTGCACGAGGTTCGCTTCGAAAGTGGCGCGACCCTCAAGACCAAGGCACTGATCCTCGCCACCGGCGCCCGCTGGCGTGAAATGGGTGTGCCGGGCGAGCAGGAATACAAAGCCAAAGGCGTGTGCTTCTGCCCGCACTGCGATGGTCCGCTGTTCAAAGGCAAGCGCGTAGCGGTGATCGGCGGCGGTAACTCCGGCGTTGAAGCGGCGATCGATCTGGCCGGTATTGTCAGCCACGTCACGCTGCTGGAATTCGACAGCAAGCTGCGCGCCGATGCGGTGTTGCAACGCAAGTTGTTCAGCCTGCCCAACGTCGATGTCATCACCAGCGCACTGACCAGTGAAGTGAAGGGTGACGGCCAGAAGGTGACCGGGCTGGTCTACAAGGATCGCGATTCGGGTGAGTTCAACACGGTGAACCTTGAAGGTATCTTCGTGCAGATCGGTCTGCTGCCTAACACTGACTGGCTCAAAGGCACCATCGAGTTGTCGCCTCGCGGCGAGATCATCGTCGATGCCCGTGGTGAAACCTCGATGCCGGGCGTGTTCGCCGCCGGTGACGTGACGACCGTGCCGTACAAGCAGATCGTGATTGCAGTAGGCGAGGGCGCCAAGGCTTCCCTGAGTGCATTCGATCACTTGATCCGGACATCGGCCCCGGCATAAACCGGACGCTGAAAACACAAAACCCCATGAGTGATCATGGGGTTTTTTGTGTCTTGCACAGTCCAGAATGTGGGAGCGAGCCTGCTCGCGATAGCGGTGTGTCAGACGACTCAAGTGTTGAAGTTGAGTCCGCATCGCGAGCAGGCTCGCTCCCACAGGGAGACGGTGTCGTACATTACAACGGCGCTGGCTGGATGATCTCGACCCAGTAAGCATCCGGGTCCTTGATGAATGCCAGGCTCTTCATGCGGCCGTCGTTCAGGCGCTTCTGGAAATCGCAGCCCAGCGCTTCGAAGCGTTCGCACGCAGCGACGATGTCCGGGACCGAGATGCAGATGTGGCCGAAACCGCGCGGGTCGGTGTTGCCGTTGTGGTAGGCGAAATCAGCATCGTTTTCGGTGCCGTGGTTGTGGGTCAGCTCAAGGATGCCGGGGATCGACTTCATCCATTGGGTGCGGGCTGCGGCATCGGCCGGGATCTGGTTCTTGTCGACCAGCGCCAGGAAATACAGGCTGAACTCGGCTTCCGGGAAGTCGCGCTTTTCCACCAGCGAGAAACCGAGGACCCGCGTGTAGAAATCCAGGGACTTGGTGATGTCTTTGACCCGCAGCATTGTGTGGTTGAACACGAAGTTCTGCGTTGCGGTGTCAGGTTGGGCGGTGACGCCTGGGAAGGTGTTCAATTCGTGCAGGCTCATGGGCCCTCCGGAAAATAAGTGGGGCTAACGAATGACGCCAATGATACGCAAGGGCGCAGGCATCACCAAACCCAAACCACCCGCTATTGCCTGACAGGCGGACGAGGCTCAGACTTTATCGCTCAATCCGTGAGTATTCATTGCAATGACCCGATCCTGTAAATCGCTGTTCGTTCTGATTTTCCTGTTGTCAGGCGCTACCTGTGCTCATGCGGATGCGCCGATCGTGACCTGGCCAGATGGCTGGGAAGTCGAAGCGACCCCGCCAGATCAGGCCACGCCTCAAGTGTCCCGGCAGCGCGCGGTGAAAAACGATCAGGGCGGTGCGCCGTTGATGGTCATGGAGTTGACCATGACGACAGTGGAAAGCGGTCATCAGGTCAATCTGCAAGGTGTGCTGCTGGAAATGCGCAAGTCCGTGCAGAAGGACTTCTTTCAGGGCGGCTATCAAAGCGTGTGCAACAAAATCCATCCGGCAACGTTGAGTCGTCTGGCGGCACTGGAAACTACCTGCACCATTACGCAGAACGGACGCCACGTGCTTTCGCAAACATTGGTCGCGGCGGTGGATGCCGATAAGGCTTATGTTCTTTCGTACGCAGGGCAGGCAGAGGCTTACAAGGCAAGCCTGGGTGAAATAGAGGCTGCTCGTAACAGCTTGAAACTTTAGATAACGGTTTGCACGGTCGTGCATTTCGCAATGTTTAGATACCCAAAGGGATTAAGCACAAAGTTAGTCGATATGTAGCGAATTGATCGATTTCAATCGTTGCATTTAACAGGTATCCATAAAAAAGCCCTGCTTGATGCAGGGCTTTTTTTGTCACCGCGAGTGCTTAGCCGCGAAGCCAGGAGTCAACGGTGGAAGCACCGTATTGTTCCTTCCAGGCTTTCAGGCCGCGGTGGTTGCCGCCCTTGGTTTCAATCAGTTCACCGGTGTGCGGATTCTGATAAACCTTGACCACGCGAGCGCGGCGGGTTTTCGGCGCGGCGGCCTGCTGCAGACCGGATTTTGCCGGGTTCGGATCGAGAATGGCGATGATGTCGCGCAAGCTCTTGCCGTAGGTTTTCATCAGCCCCTGGAGCTTTTCTTCGAATTCGATTTCTTTCTTGAGCCCGGCATCGTTCTTCAGGGATTCCAGCTGCTTGAGCTGCTCTTGAAGGGCCTTTTCAGCTGCACGAAATTCAGCGAGTCTGGACAATATCTTTACTCCAATAGTGTGTTTGGCTGATACCAACCGCAAACAAAGCTATAAGCCAAGAGCCTTGTAGCGACTCGGTGATAGTGGCTCACCTGCCAATTTATAGCAGGCATGAAAAATTGTAGTAGTTAATGAGCAAAGAGTAAATCCTGACTTTTTCTTCATGTAACGAGAGTAGTCTTTTGATTCAATTTGGTGCGCATCGCCGTTGTCTCGTCGCTTAATGCCATTAGTTAATGGTGACTTAATGCCTTAATGAAGTCTTCACCGGGCATCGGCCTGCCGAACAGATATCCTTGCAGAAAGTTCACGCCATGGGCGGTGAGGTAGTCACTTTGCTCTTCGGTTTCCACGCCTTCGGCGACGATGCCCAGATCGAGCTTGGCGGAGAGTTCGATGATGGTGTCCAGAATGTGCCGGGAGAGGGCGTCGGCGCCGATCAGGGCGACAAAGCTCTGGTCGATTTTCAGGAAGTCGACATTGAACTGGCGCAGATAACCCAGGCTTGAATGACCGGTGCCGAAGTCGTCGATGGCGATCATCACGCCCAGCGCATGAAGTTGCTCGAACAACTGCAGCGTGATGGCGGTGGGCTCGATCAGTTCACGCTCGGTCAGCTCCAGTACCAGGTGAATGGAGCCCGGCGCAAAGTTGCCCAGAAATGTCCGGCAATCTTCGACCAGTTCCAGGTTCTTGCAATGGCTGGCAGTGATGTTGATGCCCACGTGAAACGGGCTTTCGAATGAGGTCGACAAGGGCGCCAGCAATGCGGCGGTTTGCTGCATTAAAGAACGGGTCATGGGCACGATAAGCCCGGAGTGCTCGGCGAACGGAATAAACAGATCGGGACGAACCAGCCCTTCCTTCGGGTGCTTCCAGCGCATCAGCACCTCGGTGCCTGACCATTTCTTGCTGTCGCCATGAACCACCGGCTGAAAGTAAGGAATGAACTCCGCCGCTTCCAGCGCACGCTGTAGCTCATGACTCGGCGATGAAGAGCGCTTCTGCAGAATGTGCCCGATGGAACCTGACACCACGCCGAAGAAGATCAACAAACTGAACAGCGGCGGATACTCGCTACTCATGTAGCGCCACGTTTCGCCTTCGGGAAATCCGGCTGTTACAGAGAACGCGTAGCGCGAGGAACCGAGTCTGGTTTGCGCCACGGGCAAAGTGGGGAGGGGGTCTTGATGGAACTGGCCATCGGCCGTCAGCCAATGGGGGCCGACTTGCAGCATCAGTATTGTCGAGCGGCCGATCATGCGCAGTACGTTGCTCAAGTGATAACCGTCCAGCGTGCTCAGCGCGCCTTTTTTTCCTTCGCCGATGCGGTACACCAACACCGCGGAATCGGGCGTGACCAGATTGCCTTTCATCAGTTGCAACGTGCCGTTGCTGTAGTCGCCCACCTCGATTTTTTCGCGAAAGTCGCCGAACAAAGAACTGCAGTAATTGGTGTCGTCCCACACCAGATTGGTCGAGCGCACAAACGGGCGGCGGGTGACTTGCTCGCGTAAGGCCAGATTGACGTCAATACAACTTTTCCCGGCCAGCGGCAGCAATTCGCGTGCGGCCTGCGCGGTGTTGTCGAGCATCAGTTCGAATTGGCGGATGGCTTCTTCGGCGGTCAGTCGGGTGCTTTGCTCAAGCGCGCGCTCAGCTTGCAGGTAAAGAATGGCGAACCCGAGCAACATCGGGAGCAAACCACTCAATACGGTGACAATAATCCGTCTGCCGCGTTGGCGGCGGGTTTTTACAGTCAGTGGCATTTGCGAAACCTGTAGCGATGAAATAGGGCTCTCAAATGCAGGCAGGACAACGGCACGCCTCCCCAAAAGAGTTCGGTCAGAGGCCATGATAGTTGGCCTTTGTGGCTTATGCCGCTCAACGGTAGGCCAGACTTGTGGCCAGTTTGATAAAGGCCAATGCCGCCGGTGAGCTCTGGCGTTGGTCGAGCACGGCCAGGCCGACCTGGCGTGCGATCGCTGGCGACAGTGGTTTTTTCAGGTAGCGGTCGTCGTGATGCGTGGGCAGCGAGCCTTCGGCGACCACGGTCAAGGCATCGCCCCGGCCAACGGTATCCAGCGTGCTGAGCAACTGCGAGCAGCGATAACGAATGTTCGGCGTCAACCGCGCGGCACTGAACAAACGGGACACCAGCTCCGAAGAGCCGGCCTCGGTCAGCACGAAAGGGTCGTGACACAAATCGCCCAAGGTCAGGCTGGCATGAGCCGCCAGCGGATGATGGGCGGGCAGCAACGCGACCATCTGGTCCTCGAACAACGCAAAGGTGTCGAAGCGTTCTTCGGGCAACACCACGAAGCCGATGTCGATGCGTCGCTCCTCCAGCCACTGGATCACCTGGCGGTCGGGGCCTTCATCAATGTGCACCTCGATGCCGGGGTGAGCGGCGCGGTAGTGCTGCAGGATCGTCGGCAACAACTTGATCGATGAGGTCGGGCCGAACGAGCCGATGCGCAATGTGCCGCGTTTCATGCCGCGGGCATCCGCTGCTTCCTGGCGCAAGGTGTTGGCCAACCCGAGCATTGCCCGGGCGCGCAACAGCAGCTGTTGGCCGATGTCACTGAGTTCGACCTGAGACTGATGCCGCCGCAGCAGTTCGACGCCCAGTTCCTGTTCCAGCGACTTGAGGGCGTGAGACACAGCAGATTGAGAAATGCCCAGACGATTGGCCGCCGCCGTAAAGCCGTGGAGTTCGGCAACGAGCGAGAAGATCTCCAGCTGAGTGAGGGTCATGAGCTTTTACTCATTTTACGATGATCGAATATTAGCGAAATGATACGCCATCGAATCGATCTGTCGTTCTGGAGACTTATGACTGCATGTGAGCAAAGCCTGTCGGAGCCTTCCGATGTCGCGGTTTATTTCAAACTCGCGGCGGTCACCATGATTTGGGGCGGCACCTTCGTCGCGGGACGGTTTCTGGCGGACAGCCTCAGCCCGTTGTTCGCTGCCAGCCTGCGTTTTTTGCTGGCCAGCGCGGCGCTGCTCCTGTTTTTGCTGCTCGCGCGCATTCCACTGGCCCGGCCGAGTCCTCGGCAATGGTTGCAACTGGCGTTGTTGGGCTTTTTCGGGATTTTTTTCTACAACCTGTGCTTCTTCTATGGCCTGCACTACATCAATGCTTCGCGGGCGTCATTGATCGTGGCGCTGAACCCGGCCGTGATCGGACTGGCCTCGTGGCTGTTGTTCAAGGAGCGCTTGAGTCGAGCGAAAGTCATCGGCATCGCGATCTGCATTGCCGGGGCAAGCCTGGTGATTGTCAGTCGTCATCCGCAGTTGCTGACCGGTCAGGCGGATGCCTGGATTGGCGATCTGTTGATTTTCGGCTGCGTGCTCGGCTGGGGCATTTACTCACTGTTCTCCAAAGATCTGAATCAAACCCTGGGGCCGGTGCAAACGGTGACGTATTCGATTTTGCTGGGCACGGTGATGCTCTGGGTGGCCAGTGCCGTCAGGGGCGAGGTGAGTGTCGTGGCACTGGTCAGCCTTGGCCCGTCGCAATGGTTGAGCCTGATGTATCTGGGCGTGTTGGGCTCGGCGCTGGCGTATATTGGCTATTACGACGGCCTGCGCAAAATCGGCGCGACCCGTTCCGGGGTGTTCATCGCCTTGAATCCGCTGACCGCTGTCATCCTGGGTGCGTTGCTGCTCGGAGAGCAATTGACCCTGACGATGTGTCTGGGCGGCGGGCTGATTCTGGCGGGGATTTTCCTCTGCAACAAACCCCTTGCGCGAGCAGGGAAAAAGGGGATTTGATACAGAAGGCGGACAAATCTATTTACGCTGTGTAGAATCCGGTTACGCATATAAGAATAAATAGCTTCTGGCAGCAGAAGCCTCGCCCGTAATAGCCTTGGGTCGACAATGAAGAGTTTTGGGTTTCAATTGATCTACGGTGACTTCCTCGCGCGCAGCGTGCGGGGCATCTCCTGCGCGCCACCCGCCGGTCTCAGCATTGCCAGCAACTAACGATTCGTTAATTGACCAGAAAATGATGAGGCGCCGACCATGGCAGATTTATACGAAAACCCGATGGGCCTGATGGGCTTTGAATTCATTGAATTCGCATCGCCAACCCCGAACACGCTGGAGCCGATCTTCAAGATCATGGGCTTCACCAAAGTCGCGACCCACCGTTCCAAAGACGTGCACCTGTATCGCCAGGGCGCGATCAACCTGATCCTCAACAACGAACCTCACAGCGTCGCTTCGTACTTCGCGGCCGAGCACGGCCCGTCGGTGTGCGGCATGGCGTTCCGCGTCAAGGATTCGCAAAAGGCCTACAAGCGTGCACTGGAACTCGGCGCTCAGCCGATCCACATCGAAACCGGCCCGATGGAACTGCACCTGCCGGCGATCAAAGGCATCGGCGGCGCGCCGCTGTACCTGATCGACCGTTTCGGTGAAGGCAGCTCGATCTACGACATCGACTTCGTGTTCATCGAAGGCGTTGACCGCAACCCGGTCGGTGCCGGCCTGAAGATCATCGATCACCTGACTCACAACGTGTATCGCGGCCGCATGGCGTACTGGGCGAACTTCTACGAGAAGCTGTTCAACTTCCGTGAAATCCGCTACTTCGACATCAAGGGCGAATACACCGGCCTGACCTCCAAGGCGATGACCGCACCGGATGGCATGATCCGCATCCCGTTGAACGAAGAGTCCTCCAAGGGCGCCGGGCAGATCGAAGAGTTCCTGATGCAGTTCAACGGCGAGGGCATCCAGCACGTGGCGTTCCTCAGCGACGATCTGATCAAGACCTGGGATCACCTGAAAAGCATCGGCATGCGCTTCATGACGGCGCCACCGGAAACCTATTACGAAATGCTTGAAGGCCGCTTGCCGAACCACGGCGAACCGGTTGATCAACTGCAAGCGCGAGGCATCCTGCTGGACGGTTCGTCCGAGTCGGGCGACAAGCGTCTGCTGTTGCAGATCTTCTCGGAAACCCTGATGGGCCCGGTATTCTTCGAATTCATCCAGCGTAAAGGCGACGACGGGTTCGGCGAGGGCAACTTCAAGGCGTTGTTCGAATCGATCGAGCGCGACCAGGTTCGTCGTGGCGTGCTCTCCACCGACTAAGTTGATCCACCGATAAAAACTGTGGGAGTGAGCCTGCTCGCGATAGCGGTGTGTCATACGACTTAAATGTTGTCTGACACACCGCTATCGCGAGCAGGCTCACTCCCACATTTGTTTTTGCACAGGCCTTAAGGGCGGCGTTGTCGCATCATGTGCTTGAACCCTTCGAACATCAGCACCAGCACCGCCATCCAGATTGGAATGTAGGTTAGCCATTCCCCGGTCTTGATGCTTTCCCCGAGCAGCAACGCAACGCCAAGCAACAGCACCGGCTCGACGTAGCTCAACAGCCCGAACAGGCTGAAGGGCAACAGCCGGCTGGCGATGATGTAGATCACCAGCGCCGACGCACTGATCACGCCGAGAAGCGGGATCAACAGTGACAGCCACGGATGCTGATCAAACACATTGAAACCTTGCTCGCCGGTCTGTACGAACCAGAAGGCCACCGGCAGCGTCAACGCCATGTCCAGCCACAAGCCGCCGAGGTTGTCCGTCGCCAGTCGCTTGCGCAGGATGAAATACGTTGGATAGCCGATGCATACCAGCAACGTCGCCCAGGAAAAACCACCGACCTGATACACCTCGTTGATCACACCGAGGCAGGCAAAAAACACGGCAATTTTCTGTAGATAGGAGAGGCGCTCACCGTAGGCGAGCCGTCCGGTCAGGACCATGGTCAGTGGCAACAGGAAATAGCCCAGCGACACATCAAGGCTGTAGCCGTTGAGCGGCGCCCACATGAACAGCCAGAGTTGCACGCCCAGCAGGGCCGAAGAGGCGATCAGGGCGGCAATCAGTTTCGGCTGGGCGATGGCTCGGCGAACGAGCTCGACCACACGCTTCCATTCGCTGGAGACCACCATGAACACGGTCATGCACGGCACTGTCAGCAGCATGCGCCAGCCAAAAATTTCCACACCGCTCAACGGGTTGAGCAGTGAGGTGTAGTAATACATGACGGCAAACAGCACAGAGGCCGAAACCGATAGAGCGATACCTTTAGACAAACTGTCCTCGCGAAGTTGAACGTGAAACGGGGTGCGGAGGATACGTGGTTTTTGTGCTGAATATTGTTCGGATGATCAATATTTACAACACGGCAATACCCTGTGGGAGCGAGCCTGCTCGCGATGGTGTATCAGCCACATCGGTATCAACTGACAGATCATCGCGAGCAGGCTCGCTCCTACAGTGGTTATGTGTTTCTTCAGGCGTTGCGCGGTTTACGGCCCGACACGAAATGGCTCACGTCATTGAACCCTGGCGTGGACGCATGCCCCGGTGTCACCAGCGAGTCGATAAACGCTTCATCCTGCGCCGTGATCTTCACCGCCTGCGCCTTAGTGTAGGCATCCCATTGCTCTTCGGTACGCGGCCCGACAATGGCCGAGGTGACGGCACTGTTGTTCAGCACCCAGGCAATCGCGAACTCGACGATACCGATACCACGATCTTGCGTGTATTGCTGGATCTGCTGGGCGATACGCAGGGATTCGACGCGCCATTCGGTTTCCAGAATACGTTTGTCGGCGCGCCCGGCGCGGCTGTTGGCATCCGGTTTTACATCCGGCGCATATTTGCCGCTGAGCACGCCGCGCGCCAGCGGGCTGTAAGGCACAACGCCCAAGCCGTAATTCTGCGCGGCGGTGATCTGTTCGGTTTCGGCCTGGCGATTGACGATGTTGTACAGCGGCTGGCTGATGACAGGGCGGTCGACACCCAGTTGGTCGGCCACGCGAATGACCTCGGCGATGCGCCAGCCACGGTAGTTCGACAACCCCCAGTTGCGGATTTTGCCCTGGCGAATCAGGTCGCCGATGGCCGACACCGTCACTTCCAGCGGCGTGTTGTGGTCTTCGCGGTGCAGGTAATAGAGGTCGACGTAGTCGGTGCCCAGGCGCGTGAGGCTGGCATCGATGCCATTGAAAATGTGCTTGCGGCTCAGGCCGCTGCGGTTCGGCACACCGTCCACCGGGCCGAAACCGACTTTGGTGGCGAGCACCCATTCGTGGCGGTTGCCGGCGATCGCTTCGCCGACGATCTCTTCAGAGCGACCGTTGGTGTAGACGTCGGCGGTGTCGATGAAATTGATGCCCTGGTCCCAGGCCTTGTCGATGATCCGCAGGGAATCTTCGGTGCTGGTCTGTTCGCCGAACATCATGGTCCCCAGGGTCAGGGTGGACACCTGCAATCCCGAGTGACCCAGCGTGCGGTAGCTCATGACGAAATCCTTTTACCAGTGGGAAAGGCTCAATCAAATACCAGAACAACCGCATGGGGCAAACACAATTATTGCCCCCCCACAATCAAATGTGGGAGCGAGCCTGCTCGCGATTGCGGTTCAACATTCAACAGCTATGTTGACTGACACTCCGCTATCGCGAGCAGGCTCGCTCCCACAGGGGACAGGTGTCAGACGCGCAGGGTGCGGGTCATGCGCAACGCCAGCAGGCTGCCGCAGACAATCACGCCCGCCAGCAAGTACAACGCGGCATCGGTCGAGCCAGTAGTGTCCTTGACCCAACCGACCAGGTACGGGCTGAGGAAGCCGGCCATCTGGCCCATCGAGTTGATCAACGCCAGACCACCGGCAGCCGCGCCGGCGCTCAGCAGTGCGGTCGGCACCGGCCAGAACATCGGCAGGCCGGTGAGGGCGCCCATGGTGGCGATCGTCAGGCCAAGGATGGCGATGGCAGGCGTGGTGGCGAAGTTCACGGCGATCAGCAGGCCCACTGCGCCCATCAACATAGGCACCACCAAATGCCAGCGACGTTCTTTGCGCAAGTCCGCCGAGCGGCCGACCATCAACATGAACACAGCCGCCAGCAGGTACGGGATCGCACTCAGCCAGCCGATCACCAGGTTATCGTTGAAACCCAGGTTCTTGATGATCGACGGCAGCCAGAAGTTGATCGCGTAGACCCCGCTCTGGATGCAGAAGTAGATCAAACCGAACGCCCAGATCGCCGGGTTCTTGAACACCGCCAGCAGCGAGTCGGTGGTGGTTTTCGGTTTGTTGGCCAGGTCTTCAGCGTGGTCGGCTTCCAGCACTGAGCGCTCGAACGGCGTGAGCCATTTGGCGTTGGCGTAACTGTCGCTCAGCAGGAAGTAGGCGAGGGCGCCGAGGATCACGGTCGGGATGCCTTGCAGCAGGAACATCCACTGCCAGCCGGCCAGACCACCCTGGCCCGCAGCGAAGTGGTTGAGGATCCAGCCAGAGAACGGGCTGCCGAGCAGGCCGGACACCGGGATCGCCGACATGAACAGTGCCATGATTCGGCCACGGCGGAAGGTCGGGAACCACTGCGAGAGGTACAACACCACGCCCGGGAAGAACCCGGCTTCGGCCGCGCCGGTGAACAGGCGCAAGGTGTAGAACTCGGTCGGGGTGGTGACGAACAGCAGGCAGGTCGACAGCGTGCCCCAGGTGATCATCATCAGCGCGATCCAGCGGCGCGGGCCGAATTTGGTCAGCGCCAGGTTGCTCGGTACGCCGCACAGCACGTAGCCGATAAAGAAGATCCCGGCGCCGAGGCCGTACACGGTTTCACTGAATTTCAGCGCGTCGAGCATCTGCAGCTTGGCAAATCCAACGTTCACCCGGTCGAGGTAGTTGAACAGGTAGCAGATGAAGATGAAGGGGATCAAACGCAGGGTAATGCGTTTGTAGACGGCATTTTTTTCGTCAACGATGGCCTGGGTAGCGGCGGCGCTCTGTGACATGGCGGGCTCTCTCTTTATTATGATTTTTTGCGATGCAAAGGGTAACGTTGATCGCCCTGAGAGTCTCGACCACCCTCAGGGCTGCTGTCTTTGTGCCTGAGCACAGGGTTTGCAACCAAGCCCTGTGCGGGTGAACAACCGCGCTTTGAAGGACCACCACAATGTTCGAACTTGATCACGACCTGGCCCAGGACATCGTCGACCGGGCGATGGCCATCCTGCCTTACAACGTCAACGTCATGGACAGCCAGGGGTTGATTCTCGGCAGTGGTGAACCGGAGCGGGTCAACACCCGGCACGAAGGCGCGCAACTGGTGCTGGCCAACGGGCGGGTGGTGGAAATCGATGCTCAAACCGCTATCCACCTCAAGGGCGTACAACCGGGTATCAACCTGCCGCTGTTGCTCGATCAACGGCTGATTGGTGTGCTCGGCATCACCGGCGAACCCGAGCAATTGCGCACCTACGCCGAACTGGTGCGCATGACCGCCGAGATGCTGGTGGGCCAGCGCAATCAGCAGGCCGAACAGCAATGGCGGCGCCAGCGTTGCGATGACTTGCTGGCGTTGCTGCTCAGCGAGGCAGGGGATTCGCCGCGCTTGATCGATGAGGCGCAACAGCTCGGGCTCAAACCGCAACTGACGCGGGTGCCGTATTTGTTCGAGCTGGGAATGGAGCACGGTCCGGGGCAAACCGTCGACGCACTCAGCGCCTGGCTGACCTCGCGCTACCCGGACAGTTGGTGCGTGAGTTCGGCCAAGTCGTCGTTGCTGTGGTGCCGGCCGGCCAACCAGGCGATCGAGAACGACCGCTTGCTGGAAAAGCTCGACGGCCTCGGCTGGAATATCTTGCGCATCGCCGTGGGCGGGCAGGCCGATGGCTTGTCGGGTTTGCGCCGTTGCTATCGGCGGGTCGGCGACTTGCTGGCCTATGGGCGCGATGTACTGCCGCATTCGCGTCTGTTGACGCTGACCCGCTATCGATTGCCGGTGATGCTCTGGCGCCATCGCAACGACGATGCGCTGGACGAATTGCTCAAACCCTTGCGCAAAGTCATCGCCAAGGACGGCAACGGCCAATTGCTGGCGACGTTGCGCAGTTGGTGCGATCACGACGGCCAGAGCCAGGCCTGCGCCGATGCGCTGGGCATTCACCGCAACAGCCTGCGTTACCGGATGGAGCGGATTGCCGAGCTCAGCGGCGTCGACCCGTTGCGCCTCGATGGCATGCTGGCGCTGTACCTCGGCGTGCAGCTACTCCCACAAACCGACGCAAATCCATGACGTTGTGAACACGTCCTTGTAGGAGCCGGCTTGCCGGCGATGGCGTCCTCGAAATCGCCATCGC